>JAJYVQ010000001.1 GCA_021791915.1 Actinomycetes bacterium
TTCATAAGTTGGGTCGTAGAGACCATATTTTAGGATATTTTCCAAAACGCCATCCCTTATCTTTACTTTCTGTTGTAACTAACTAATGTAGCTAACTTACTTTTCTTAACCAAATTCGAAGTCACAAATGATTGATTTACTTAAACTAGCTTTTTTGCTTTTAGCTTATTACTAGTAAATACCAACAGCGTAGTTTATCTCTGATAGTTGGCATCTAACTACAGCATAGACAAAAAAACTAATTAATTTATTATCTGCTCGATCAGTCCCTTAAACTTACCTTAGTATACTTAAACTTACATTAGTATAAGGATCTAATGGCTTACTTAATCTAACGTACTGATCAAATATGCAACTTCGCATTTAACTGGGACGACGTTGACCCAAGTGTTATAAGATAATTTTAGCAAAAAATATTTATGCTGTTTCTTTTATGCAAAAATTCTTCACGGTTATTATAGGTGGCGGAATCATCGGAAAAACTATTTCCTTTGAACTGACTCGCCGTAACATTGAAAATGTAATTATCGACGACCAAACCTTTAAAAAGACTACCTATGTGGCAGCAGGAATGATTGCTCCGATTTCTGAAGCCGTATTTAATGAGGAGAGTCTAATTGAACCAAATCTTCATTCGCATAGTAAATGGCTTGATTTAGCCAAAGATCTTACCGAAATAACTGGAAATCCTTCCTCCTTATCCCAAATACCTGCTTTACTGGTTGCAAAAACTAGTGATGATAGAGCAATATTGGATAATCTTCTCGGTTTTTACGACAGGTGTCATCTTCAAACCACTAGATTAAGCGTCGCAGAATCCCAGCAACTCGTTGAAGGTTTGACCCCAAATTTAAATTCTGGTGCTCTTTTGAATTCGGACTACTTTTTGGAACCTAAATTAGAGATGCAACTTTTAGATCAAGCTTTAAATAAACTTAAGGTCAAAACTATTTTTGAAAGAGCTACTGATATTAATGCAGATCATCCTGGGCAGATAAAGATAACATTAAGTGATTCTAACCAGATTGTTGCTGAAAACGTCGTGTTTGCAACTGGTTTAGGTGGAATGGATTTATTAGGCGAACCATTTAAGTCAGATTTGGGCATTATAAAAGTCAAAGGACAGATAATTACACTAAAACAGTCTTTTTCGACCAAAAAACTGGAAAGGGTCATCAGAGGAACTGTGAATAGAACTCCTATTTATTTGGTCCCTAGATCAAACAATATGATAGCCGTGGGAGCCACTCAAGAAACCACGGGATTTGACACTGGAAATACTGTCGAAGGGCTGTACAACCTACTTCAACCAGCTATAGAGTTATATCCTTCTCTTCGAGAAGCCGAAATAATTGCTATTGATTACGGATTTAGGCCAGGAACAAAAGATAACATAGCTTATATCGGCAGAATTGCCAATAGTTCAATTTTGTGCGCGATTGGACACTTCCGACACGGAATACTTCAAGCACCACTTACAGCTGAAATAATTGCAGACGAAATTGAACAAGTACCAAATTGCTTTGCTAACGTATTTTCACCTAACAGAGCCATAGGTAAAATCAATATACAATGAACCATTAAGATAAAAGCTTGTAGCGTACCCCAAATTACAGTTGAAGTTCTTTACTTAACGCACTTTCACTAAATCCCAATCAAAATTTATCGATGACAGGAGACTAAATCTACTTAATTTCTAGGATGGGAATCAGATTCTGTAATTAATAAACTTTAATTTCAAAATATATACTTGCTAATGCAATCTATTTCATTTATATTGAATTCAACTTAGATGTAAGGTACGATGTAGTTGGAACTAAAGACTTTATGCAGCTACTGGAGTATTCATATTAACACTTCATTCTAAACAATCAAAGGTATGAAAGATGGAAGTTGGCTCTTTGGAACAATCCGAAACCACTAAAACAAAAATAAAGAACAGAATTTGGTGGAAATTGTTTGCCAGTTTTTTCTTATTAATTTTCGCAATATCTTTGTCAACCCCATTGCTTACTGGACCAGATGAACCGTCTCATACTATAAAGGCTGCAGCGGTTGCACGAGGTCAATTTTTTGGCAACGTACTTCCAAACACTAATCCAAGTCATTCCAAACGAGGATCTCCGTATATCGGAGTTCAACTGCCGGCCTTTTTTGACTTACAAGTACTGACCCATGCTGACTGTGAAAGTTATCAAGATGTTTACCCTGCGTCATGTAGCCCAAAGTGGACTATTAGCCCAAATACAATTAAACAAGCTCCGACATATGATGGGCGTTATTCGCCGGTATACTATCTCCCAGTTGGACTTCCATCTCTTTTATTCCCTAACCAATTCGGGTTAATGCTTATGCGTGGCGTTAGCGCTATGTTAGTTGCTGCATTTTTAGCAAGCGCAATGTTATCTGCATTTGAGTTAAAAAACCGCAAGATTGCAGTTTCAGGTATACTCCTTGGTATTACGCCTAGCGCTTTAATTCTTTTTTCAAACGTTAGCCCAGTTGGACTAGAAATCGCCACAGGATTATGCTTAGTATGCTCGCTGAGTCGACTACTAATAGATCATAGATCAGTAAAAAGTCGTCACATCTGGAGAGTTGCTATATCAGCTTCTATGCTCTGTTTCATGAGAGGCGCATCTCCCCTGTGGGCTGCAATTGATATTTTTGTTGTTTTAGTAGCTTTTGGTACTGTCGATTCAATTAAGCATATATTTTTAGTCAAATCAGCAAAACTTGCCGCCTTATTTACGCTAATAGCTGCAATATTGGCGGTCGTTTGGATTTTTACGGCTCAAACTCTAGATCTTCTCGGATTTACTCCACCAGGATCCAATATATCATTGAGTCATATTTTTGACCACGAAATAGCTAACTCATTTGCTCACCTGTATCAACAAATTGCTGTATACGGCATCATCACTAGTCCAATAACCTGTGTAATCTGGGGAATTGCGGCAATTATGTTCTTGTTTTTTGCTATTCCTAAAGTCAAACTTCGCACCGCTTTTATATTCATCGCATTTCTAATTACAATTTGGTTTTTGCCAGCAGTATTAGATCTAGTCAACTACCGGGCATTTGGGGGGCAATGGCTCGGAAGATACCTCTTGCCGATTTCTTCAGGTTTATTTGTAATACCTGGAATGGGGAGTATTAAGTTTTCGAAAATACCTTTCTTGGATTCAGCGCTAAGTTTCAAAGTCATAGTAGTTACCATTTTTATTGCAGACATTAGCCTTTTATTTCAAACTCTTAGAGCATACACGGTGGGCATAAATCCTTCTATTCTGTTTCTCTTAAATCCTAACTGGCAACCAGCTATATCTCTTCCAGTTTCCTTAATTTTGTTAGCGGTTGGTTTTTTTGTTCTGTTTGTGTTAGCAACGACCTCTAAAACTTCACAACCTTTACAAACCTAAAATCTTTACAACGCTGAATTCTTTACAAGGCTGAATTCTTTACAAGGCTGAGATATAAACGACACCAAACGTTTTATCAGTTAAGTTAATTTTGAACAGCTTCTATACAACTTGATATAGATCTAGGTTTTTAAATCCTTAGGGCAACAAGCCTCATTAAACCAAGATAACTACAAATGACTTTTACCTTACATTCTAAATTTCTACATTAATCACAATTTGAAGACGCTTAATATCCTAAATCTTTTATAGGTAAGAGTGGGATATTAATTCACTGCAATAAATATGTAAATTCAATTTTCCCGAATTCCTTTTCGGGTCATTGGTATAAACTTTAATTAGTGGTGCATTTTAACATAACAAGTACGGTCACTTTGCGGTCACTTTATCTCGTTACTAAAACTAGAAAAGTTTTAGTTAAAGATGCTTAATTCGCTAGTAAGATTTTCAGATTGGATCAGAAAACTAAAACTTATTCGGATCTATATGGTTAGGTTTTTACAAATTTAAATGTATGTTAGATGAATATTACAGTTAACGGAAATCAAATAAATACCGACAGCACTACTTTGATATCCATAATATATGCCTATTACCCCAATTCAAAAGAAAATTTAAAGGGTATCGCAATAGCAATAAATGGTGAAATTGTTCCAAAATCTGAATGGAATAGTTATAATATCCGCGAAAACGATACCATAGAGCTCATATCAGCTACTCAGGGAGGATAGAACCTAAATTAATTTTAATTAAGGTTTAAAGGACGATGAAAAGCGAACTTTTCGAAATTGCAGGAGAGACATTTACCAGTAGATTGATACTCGGAACTGGAGGTCTATCGTCGTTGGAAATTTTAGATTCAATTTTGAAAGTTACATCTTCAGAAATTGCAACTGTGGCCATAAGGCGGGTAGATCCAAATCAAAAACTTTCCATATTTAACATTCTAAGCGACAATAAAATTAAAATTCTTCCTAACACTGCAGGTTGTTACAGTGCAACTGACGCTGTTAAATTGGCACTTCTAGCTAGAGAGTCGCTTGATACAAACTGGATAAAACTAGAGGTAATTGGTGATGACAAAACTCTACTACCTGACACAGTTGAGCTGTTAAAGGCGGCAGAAACATTAATAAATATGGACTTTAAAGTACTCGCCTACACTTCAACTGACTTAATAATCGCCAAGCGGCTTATGTCATTGGGTGTCTCAGCAATTATGCCGCTGGCATCCCCTATAGGGTCGGGAATGGGGCTAGAGCATATAAATGGGTTGATTAGAATCGTAGAAGAAGTTGAAACGGTACCCGTAATAGTCGATGCCGGTATCGGTACTGCTTCAGATGCCGCTTTAGCGATGGAGATTGGAGCATCTGCTGTTTTAGTTGCCTCGGCGATTACCAAAGCAGTTGATTCAATCGTAATGGCAGAAGCTATAGCTAAAGCCACCGAGGCGGGTCGTCTTGCTTATCGTGCAGGAAGAATACCAAAACAACTGTATGCAGTACCCTCTAGCTCATCTTCAGATATGCCTAATCTCTAAACACCATGGGTAATACTCCAAATCCGATTCCCAACATAGTGTTAACTATAGCGGGATTTGACCCAACTGGCGGAGCAGGCATTATTGCAGATACAAAAACTATCCGTGAGTTCCACGCCTATCCTGTAGGTCTTGTTACGAGCTTGACTTCCCAGAATTCAAGAGGTTTTTATAAAGCGATTTCTACGCCAACAAACTTACTAAAACATCAACTCAAATCAATTATTCAAGATTTCACTATTAATGCGATAAAAATAGGGATGATATCTGAAATTTCAACCCTTAATTTTATAATAGATGCCTTAAGTCATGAACTTAAAGGAGTTCCTACGGTAATTGACCCAATAATATCACCCACCAAAGCTAACAAGGAAATGTCCATGCCTATGATTGATATCTATTGCCAAAAGTTAATGCCACTTGCGACCATCATCACTCCAAATATCAATGAAGCACAAATATTTACAGGTAAAACAATAAGTTCAGTTAAGTCCCTAAAAGAAGCGGCATCTATATTACTCGCTACTGGAACTAAATCAGTATTCATCACGGGTGGAGACCACTTTCTTAGCTTAAACAACGATACCCTAACTGATATTTTTCTTGAAAAAAACAATCTTAAGGTATATCGTCACAAAACAATCAATACTACAAATACTCACGGTACTGGATGTATGCTTTCGTCGGCGATTGCTGCAAATTTGGCTAAAAACTACGATAACGAGACTTCAGTCAAATTAGCTAGAGATTATATACTTAAACAAATTAAACTTTCAAGCCGTATTCAATTAACTAACAATAATGGGAAGCCGAATGAGTATGGTCCGCTTGGCCTGTTAACTTTAAACAAAAGTAAAAGCTAAAATATAAGCTAATGAAATCAGAATTAAAAGCACCAACTGAAGTCAGCAAGGGGGCCCCTCAGAAAGAACAGGAAATACTAGAACAATATGTTCTTCCTAAACCCAGTCTAAAGCCTATTTTGATAATCTTTGTTTGCCTATTTATTTTTGTTGTCGGTGGTCTAACTTTTATGGATTTAACTTCTAGTACTGTTAATCAACAAGCTCTGATAATAAAACTTCCCTTAGGTACAATTTCAGGTAATACACTTCTTACTCCAATTGAACAAAGCCAAGAGCCTCCACCTAATGTAATAGGATCGCTGGCTTTCCCTAAAGGAACCCATTTAATCAACCAAAATGTGAATTTAATCAACCAATATAATGCAAAAGTGAACTTAGCTACTCCCAATACGAATTCGGGAGAACTATTTACTGTTTTAACTAACTTCTTAAAAGAGTATAAATGGAAAATAATAACGGATCAGATAGAAAATTCAAACGATCTTTTAGTAGCTTCAATTGCTGGCTCCGACGGTTTTTACTGGACAGTAGGTTTTACTATTCCAATTGTACAATCCGTTTCACCGTCAAGCAGTGCCAAATCAACTCTTAAAACAACTGTAACTTACCAAATGAACTTATTTCAACAGTCAGACGGTGGTTAACTCTACGTTTTCAGATTTAAGGATTTCTTTTTCTCGATTTTTTCCGTCTGCGAATCTCAAAACTATACCTAAAATTAACAGATCAACTGGATAATTTAAGTAGCCAAATCTTGTGTTAGGTGCCAACAAAATTGCCGTAGTCATTATGAATGAAACGTCAATAAGCATTGTACTTATGTTGTTCGGTGGAAACTTTAGTAAAAAGGCTACACACGACAAGAAAAAAATAGCTACTAAAAATAAGAGGATCAGTCCTTTGTAATGACTAAAATGACTAGTAATCAAGTGCCCAGGTAGGGCTGAATCCGCAGGAGAAGAGGTGCCCGCAAGACCAAGAGGAAATCTGATCGCATTCGTAATGAAGCCATAGACATCGTTGTAGATACCCAAAGTCAGTATCGGGGCCAACACTACCCCAGCCGAGACCAAAACCTTAAAGACATCTTTTACTGAAAACATCTTAAATAGTGTATAAATCAATGCTATGAACATAAGCCAAGCAGTAAATTTTAATGACATTGCAAATCCTAGGGTCAATCCTGCTAAAATCAACTGATTTCGATTTAACAACACTGCAACCAATACCATCAATCCGATAACTGGAATATCGTCTCCCCCTGTCGCTAAAGTCAATGTTGCAGTAGGAAATAGTCCTAGAGCAATAAAACAGCTAAGTTTAAACAATCTTCCATGGTCTAACAAAATAATTGCGATCAAAAATGAAACTAATCCAAACAAGGTAAAGTACCATCTTGCATCGGTCAGAGGTTTTGGTACTTCATCGCTGTTAGCCAATCCAAAAAACGACATCCCGGGAAGATAAGCAAAATAGTCGTTTACTGGCATGGGTTTAGGCGGTGCCAAAACTGAGGTACCATATTTTTTTGTGGGAGCAACGTACGGACCTTTGCCATGATCCAATTTTTTACCAGCTGCCTCGATCACTTGAACTTCAGGCTGGACATATGCACCATTCTGACCTATGGGTAGTGTGTGCTGATCCAGCTTGACAACATTGTAAGTTAAAGGGATAATCAATACTCCGACAAAAACCAAAAAAGCGAGAACTACTTGAAAATAAAACTGAAATGAAAAGTTTTCAACAATACTACCAACTTTTGTAATTGCCTGATTGATATACAGACTTCTGGGAAAACTATTTTTGGCTTCCTTCGTGAGACGGTGGAATAAAATTACTGTGTAAAGTAATCCAGTTACCACAAAAGCTCCACCGTACACGAAAACAGACTGAGCAGCCCACCTTTTGTAATCATAGAATGAAGATAGATTTAGAACCAGAATGCTAAATATTACGGCGACTAGGTATAGTCCCATATTGATTTTCAATGAACTTTTAGTCTTCAAATCATAGTTCACATTACAATTTTACTATAGGCATCGATAAAAATAAAAGCAAGTATGCTTGCAACTATTATTTTAGCTATTCGATTAACTCATTTATCGGATTACGATTTATTCTATGCTATAGATATCTATAGCCAATCGCAATAACCAGATAGTAGACATGTTAGTTTAAGAGCTGAAATCCTGAAGATCACGAACCATTTAACTATCGTACTAAATCATAATAGCTCAATCATAATGGCTAAATCGTAATGGCTAAATCGTAACAGTAGAGAACTCATATAAGTGCTCCGTGTCACATCTGTTCTTACCGACTGAAAACCACATAAAAGATAAAATGGTTTAAATAACCTAAATTAACCCGTAATAAATCAATTTGCGGCAAAACGCCTACAATTTGTTACTTATTTGGCTGCGGAGTTAACCTCAAATATGGCTTTAATTTCTTAAATCCCTTAGGAAACTTCTTTTCGGCATCTTTATCAGAAATTGCAGGTGCAATGATAACGTCGTCGCCATCTACCCAGTCAACCGGAGTGGAGACTGAATATTCTGCTGTAAGTTGCAAAGAGTCAATAACTCTTAGAATCTCATTAAAGTTACGTCCAGTTGAAGCCGGATAAGTAATCGTAAGTTTTACCTTTTTATCTGGTCCAATAACGAATACCGTTCGCACTGTAAGCGAATCCAATGAATTTGGATGAATCATTCCATATAACTCAGCGACTTTTTTATCCTTATCGCCAATCAAAGGATAGTTTAGCCCGATACCTTGTGTTTCTTCGATATCTTTGTTCCAGTTTTTGTGATCCGACACGGCATCGACGCTTACACCTATAACCTTGACCCCCCTTTTGTCAAATTCACCCTTTAATTTAGCTACTGCTCCAAGCTCAGTAGTGCAAACTGGCGTAAAATCTTTTGGATGAGAAAATAGTACTCCCCAAGATTCTCCTAACCACTCATGAAAATTTATTGTACCTTCGGTTGACTCCGCTGTAAAATCGGGTGCCACATCTCCTAATCGTAATGACATAATGCTACCTTTCTTATTTGTTATTCCTTACGCTAAATAATATTTGCAATTTAATTATAGTAGGCTTATTTTGATTCTTGACAAATTTAGTCAACATTTTAGATAAATTTAATTTTTCTTTCTGTCGATAAGAAACTAAAATACTTAAATGGCAAATCATCATTCAGACATGACAACCATAGCTGCTTTTGACTTTGACGGCACAATCACTAAAGGGGACTCCTTTTGGAGATTTCTGTTTTATTCCAACGGCTTCTTTACAGTGTTTAACGCTGGAATGTCCAAATTTTTTTTAATGCTTTTTTCAATTATCTTCCCTGGCAAATTTGCAGATAAAGCTAAAGAGTATTTAATCAACTCTCTGTTTAAAGACAAAAACGTTGATGAGATGGAGTTAACTGCTTCAAATTATGCGAAATTTTTAGTTAAGAACAGATTAAAGTACGATACTATTACTAGACTTAGACACCATCAGCTAAACGGACACACTGTGGTGGTAATCTCAGCATCGCCTGCCATATATATTAAACATGCCTGTAGAATACTCGATATAAGACACCTTCTGGCCACCAATTTGGAAATTTCACAAAATAAATTTACTGGAAAATTTGCTGGCACCAACTGCAGAGGACCTGAAAAGGCAAAACGTCTAAAAGAATTTAGCAATAACTTTGAAAAACCATTTATCTACGCTTACGGAAACAGTAAAAATGACGAACAAATGCTTCGGATTGCTGACATCGGAATACGTGTCGACAGAACGGACCTTGCAACTCCTCTTAGGGTTAAGACCTGAACTTCTTATTTTAAAACCTTAACAGAATTCAATAGTAGTTAACGCCAATAAAATATTGAGATTTAAGCTATTTAATAAAATATTACTCGCTTTTACTAACGATTTTCGTCAATAAGTTGACTAATTAGATGAAATAATGTTTCACAGTGTGGAAGTGACGAATAGACGATTGAACCTTCCTTAAAGGCCCCCGAAGTAATTTCCAGATCCCCCACCTTAAACGCTCGTTCGATAAGCCCTTGGTTTAAATTCACAGCCTGAATTTTGTTTACAGGAACTTCCCGTACTGCTCTCTTTAAAAACCCATCGGATTCTACAATCCTTCTATTAGTCACAGTTAATATGTAAGTTCTCCATCTCAAGTATTTAGATACTAACCACATAAGTGCAAATATAGCCAGAACTAAAAAGATATACCCGACGAATCGCGGGGTACTTGACGGTAAAAACCAAATGATTGTAACCAAAACGGCAATAAAAATAACAAAAATGATAATAGATGATACTACTTTGCCAAAAAACTTTCGTACTTCTGCAAGGATTTCTTCTCCATCGCTTAAATGTTTTTGTGAAAGACCCGACATTTGAATTATCTTAGCTTAAAAAGCATAAAGGAATGTGTCTTTCAATATATTTTCAATCAGTACATAAGCTTTGAGGCAACTGATTCTGCATTTTTTAAAGCAGAACCATCTGCGCCCTGAGTCGAATAATGTTGCTGGTGATTTATTCGACTTTCAGCAATCATATCTTCAAGTAACTCAATAAACTCTACTTTAGGATCTACAAACATGTATCTTGAAAGCGATCCCGGAATAGTGTTCACTTCGTTTATGTAGACTTCGGTCTCATTTACCATAAAGTCGAATCGCGAAATTCCCCTAACAGCTAATACTTTAGAAGCCAAAACTGCAGCATTTCTAATTTTGTCTGCTATCTTTTGATCTAAGTTTGCAGGTAATTCACGGGAAGCACCTTCCATCCCCTGACCGGGAAGATATTTATCTTTGTAGCTCAAAATTTCATTGGTCATATTCCGTTTCAGAGGTCGTTCTATCGCCGACAGCATCAATGTAGGATAGCTTTTAACTGCTATCTGAATGTCATATAAGTCATCCCTATAAGGTTCTATAACGGCGCCGGCTTTTAAATGTATATTTGATGAGAGTCGGGACTTTGCGGTAGCTAAGTCAGCTACAACATCAATACCAATAGAAGATCCACCAAATCTTGGTTTGACTATATAGGGACCACCAAAAGGTAAACTATCGACGCTATCGTCCAAAAAATATCTTTCTAAAGTTTCAATACCAGTAGACTTCATTAGCAATCCGAACGAAAGTTTATCCATTCCCAAAAGAGCATAGCTCAGGTTTGGACCAGTGTAATTTAAAGAACAGATATCTAGTGCTCCTTGCAAAGCTCCCGATTCACCGGGACCTCCGTGGCAACAGTTAACTAAGGAATCAAATTCCAGCTTTTTCTCTTTTTTTGACAACCTTGAAGAAACATCATAAAAACCGCCTGATTCTGTTACTCTAAAACTTAATGGTATACCTTTTTTAGATAAATCTTCAAGAAAATCAGCTGGTTCCAGATCATTTGGAATCAAAAGATAATTTCCAGATTTGGTCCAATAGATTGAGACTACTTCATATTTAGAGATTAAGGTCCTTAAAACCTGCAGACCAGTCAAAATACTAATATCGTGTTCTGGCGATGGACCGCCAAATATTACAGCTATTTTCAACAACTATTACCTCGTTCAAATATTTGGGGTTTGAGACTTACTGTGACTATTCATACTGAACAATTTTAACAAAATGTGACTACTTTACAGTTACTTATACTCGTATTCCGCAAATCTAAAACCCTAACTTAAATCTAAGTCATCTGTTGGTTAGCCATATCGCTACCTTTGCTAAATTACTTCTTTACTAACAATCTTCTCTTACATCTTTTAGGTTAAAGAGTCTAGAAACAGTCAGATCACATCATTTCAACCGATGATTATTGCAAATTAAATATTCTGGCTATAGTTTTATAAGTAGTAGGCCACACGATATTAACTCGTTTAGGCAGTTGGTCGCTTCTCAATAACCTTGACTTACAAACAAACCCAGTTCAAGTAATTTGCCTACTACATCAATTTTTTAGTAAGTCTATAGATAACCCCGTGAGTTATTTTAGCCTCTTTTAACATAAGTCAACTGACGCTAATTCATTGGGTAGTGGGTCAATTTGACCCTACACATTCTAAAACAGACAAATCTGTTTAATCCTGTAAGGCCCTACCAACCTCTAAAATATTTTAGGTTCAATTTACACTTTAGTTAAATCAGAGGGTATTTTGGTTATAAGCGTACCTAATTTTTCACATTGGTATGCAAGACTTAAAGTTGGACTTGGCTTATTTGACTATGATAGGCGGGGAATTTTTGACTATGGACATCTCAGGTTCTTTACAATGATTAGTTTGAGCAGAATGTTAGATTCAACTGGTTTCGAGATTGTTCAACTAAAAAGAACTACGATTCCAACGTCAGTTTTCAAAAGGGGGGAAAATATAATGGTAACCCAAGTATAGGTGACACCGTTCTAGATGGTCTAGATACTATCCAAAACCTAGCAGTTAAAACGTATCCTAACTTATTTGCATACCAATTAATTCAGGTAGCTAAAAAACGAGAAATAGACAACGACCTATCAACCGTCTACAGTCTTTAACCTGCTTAATTCACATTTTCTAAAAAAGTTACGGATAATGATCGGGCAAGTCATTTTCAAACAGTACAACATCTGAAGGTTTGCTATTTTGTTTAAGCCAAGACTGTACAGCTTTAAGATCTTTAAACCATATGCATCTCAAATTGTCAACCATGAGTGCCAATTTATTTGTATTTTTCACAACCAGTAAAGTTCCGCCTGCTTTTAATACCTCTTCAGCAAAATCATTGTTAGCGTCATGTTGCATAGGTCCCATCTCAACCATTCCAGGCGTAACGACATACAAGTTGCTATCTTTACTACGATAACTAACGGCTTTTTTAAGGGCAAAGCTCGCACCGCTAGGATTTGAGTTGAACGTATCATCAATGATTATTACTCCTCTGTCATTTGTCATGGGAATAGCTCGATGTTCTACTTGAGGCAATGCAGCAAGTCCTCTAACTATCTGTTCTGTGCTTAAGTCAAAATAAAGAACAATTCCGATTGCAACAGATAAGTCTATAAGCGGCACTTCTAGATTTTTATTGTCAAAAGTACCGACACTATTTCCTTTGATAAAGAGTTCAAATGTATCTTCAGATCTGGAACATACTACAACATCGCAACTATTTATCTGGCTGGCTGATTTTGAACACTTGCAAACTCGTTTACCTAATTTACTCAGTTCATTTGAAAAAGCTGCAATCAGTGGATCATCAAAGTTGATCACTGCATATTCAGCTGTTTCAAATATTTCTGACTTAGCTTTTAGTATATTTTCCAAAGATTTCATTCTCTCTAAATGAACTGGACCAACTGCAATCAAAGCCGCAACTTGTGGTTTCATCCATGAAACCATCTCCTTAATCTCGCCTTTACCATATGTACCCATTTCCGCAACCAATATCTGTGTATATTGAGTTAAATATTCAAGTACAGTTCTGGTTAACCCATTTCTACTGTTAAAACTCTTAGGAGAACATAAAACCTCAAAGGAATTTTGCAATAAGTGACCAACCAACACCTTAGTTGTAGTTTTGCCATATGATCCAGTTATTCCGACTACAACTGGATCTATTTCTGAAAGTTTTTTTCTAGCTAGCCTTTCATATTTATTGCTTACTAAACCTTCCAGTGGTCTGTTAATAATAAGGACGACATCTAAAAATAACGGAAGGAAGACACCCGACAGCAACAGGTAAATTCCTAAATATTTTAAACCAATAAATAGATAACTTATAAGATCCAAAATTATATAGATTATTAAAAGCGTAGCCAATACAGTTTTAAGTCTTCGCGTATAAACCAATTTAGAAGTCTTACCTTTATAAGTAAGTTTTAGCGGACTAAAAATCAAAATTACAACGGTGACTAATGACAACTGCCAGTAAAACACCGAGACAAATCCGGAGAAAAAGACCAATGCCAATAACAAAAACGAAAAGTTATACTTGTACCATCTCAAGGCAAATCTAGTAACACTTTTTGGGATATAGTGTTCACGCTGTGCAATTCTTAAGTATTTAATTGAAGTTAACAGTATTATCGCAGCTTCAACTACAAACAATGCCCTTATCATCAGAACCCGACTAGCCACTTTCTGCAACTAAACTGGCTAACATGTCAGCAAACAACTCAGGTTTCTCTAAGGGCAACATATGAGAGGCTTCTGCAACAACTTTTAGCGTAATGTCTGCATGTTCTATCGTTTCGAGCGATTTTTTGGCCACTTCAACAGGTATTTCAGTGTCACTATCGCCCCAAACCAATTTAACTGTACATTGAGATCTACTAAGTTCGTCCAAATAGACACCCTCATTAGTTTCTGCAATAACTTTAACTAGAGTATTTCTAAGCTCACGGGTAGCATTTCTATAATCTAACGACCCATACTTTAGTCTTAATTTTTCTACTTTTGTTTCTGGCATAAGGTTTAATCTATTTAATGTCTTATATGTTTTTAACAACTTATTCTGTTTAGTCTTTTTAGAGTTTGGGTTAGATATTAGTGGTACTCCCGTTAATACTAGTGCCATAACTTGATTAGGAAAAATATTTGCCAAACGTATGGCTACCCTACCTCCAAACGAGTGACCTAGAATTATGAAATTGTCAAATTCCGACTGAATAACTGAAGATAGTTTTTTGGCATACTCCAACGAACCGGCGACAAACAAGTCATTTTCATTTGCATTTTTGCTAAAACTGTAGTCGCTTACCCCAAACCCCGGCAGGTCAATTGCTACAGAACTAATTGAATAATTTGACTCCAATAGAGCCCCTATTTTAGAAAAGTCATTAGATGACCTTTGCCACCCGTGCAACATAAGAACTTTAGGTGTTTTGGTACCGAAACTCTGACCGTATAAATTAGATGGTAAAAAAGTCTTTAACATAAAAGCTAACTTTTGTCAATAACTAAACACTTATAACAATGCCTGAATAAAAGCCCTCTGAAAAATATAAAACCAGCGATAAACAATTTTCAGTACACATACATCGAGCTAAAACTAGGTATTATTTGAACAGACAATCTAAATCAAGTAGTAACTTAATTAAATAAGCCTGCGTAACAAACATCATGTTCAGTAATTTTTACCAACTATCTGAGTCTTGCATCCAACGAAACACTTACCTCTTGGATTATCTTATTCCTTAAATTGGAAATTTCTTCTTCGGACAATGTTGAACTTGGATTGCTGGCTCTAATTTTGAAAGCGAGGGATTTTTCATTGCTAGCCAGAGGGACTCCTCTGTAAACATCAAATAACCAAACATATGAGATGTAACCCTCCAATACAGATTCTATTTCATCTTTCAGAGTTAGTGCATTTACACTACTGTCAACTATAAACGCTAAATCAAATTCTGTGTCTGGATACTTGGAATTGCTGACTCTGATTATCTTTCTATCGGCGTTTAACAGTTCAAGTAAATCCAGCTCAAAATAGCCACATGCTTCCGTTGAAATGCCAAATACGTCATCATATTTGTTAGACAATTGACCGAACAGTCCCAGAGGTTTGCCACTTGACAAAATATATGCCGCTGTTCCTGATTTAAAAGTTTTAGAGGTGTTGAGAAGTTCTTCTGACGTAAATCTGCTCAAACTGAAAGGCATCCAAGTATGATTTTGCAACTCAGGTTCAAAATCATAAGTACTGTCAAACTCTGTCTGTGAATCAGGATTATATTCCCAACTGTTAACAATTTCAACGTCTTTTAGTTTCAGCATATTTACAATGCCATATATCGCTTCTACAACATTTTCTAAACTGTTCTGGTTTTTGTAGGAAATTGCACCAAGTTTGACAAGTTCAACTGGAGGAGTTTCTTCCTTGTAGTCTTTAAATACGTGTCCTACTTCAAATAAGTTGATATTTGTGAATTTACGTTTATCATTATGTTCAGCAACTTTGGCCAAACCAGGTGCTAAAGACATCCGCAATACTGCTTCTTCTTTAGCCAACGGTCTAGAAAGTCTAATTTCTTTACCGAAAATATTGACTTTTTCCTGAATGCCAATTGGCAAAAAAGTCGGTGTCCAACATTCATAAAAATTCTGAGAGACCATAAAATATTTAATTTGCTTAATCAGTTTGTTTAGATCAAAATTGTATCCAATTTCTGGTGGTCGCACAAATACTTTAGGAATTGTCTCATATCCATAAACTCTTGCGATCTCTTCTATGATGTCAATTTCTCTCTCCGAATCGGGCCTGAAACTGGGTATCTCAACGTCTAAAATATCCGCTGACACATTATCGATATCGACTCTTTCTGTACTATTGGTTTCAGATACATCTAATTTCACCTTAAAACCCAGAGGTTCAATTAGATCTTTGACTTCCTTGCAAGTTAGCTCAATCCCTAAAATTTCTTTTATTCTTTTAGGTCTTAACATTACTTTTACCTTTTCAAATGCGGTCGACCTTAATATACCTGACGACTTCACGCATATGTCACTTGAAGAGTTCTTCTCCAACAGTCGAACGTACCGAACGATTGAAGCGTCAATACCCAAAGGATCAACTCCGCGCTCAAAACGTTTAGATGCCTCAGAGGATAGACCAAGCCTTTTGGATGTTCTGGCTATTGCAATTGGATTGAAGTTAGCGACTTCAAGTACAATATTTTCAGTTTTATCATCAATCTCTGTGGAAGATCCACCCATTATTCCAGCAATACCTATAGCGTTTCTACCATCAGAGATAACTAAATCCCCAGTGTCACTACTTATTCCCGGCACCTGCTTGCCTAAAAGTCTACTTTTTGAGTCTAAAGTTTCGATAGTTTCACCTTCTGAGGCTATTCTGACTCTAATCATTCTGTCGTTGATAAGGTCCATGTTGTAAGGGTGGCTTGGTTGTCCTCGTTCTAACATAAGATAGTTTGAAATATCGACCACATTATTTAAGGGCCTCATATTAGAAGCTAATAGCCGTTGTTGAATTAAAAAGTTCGACGGACCGACTTTGACATTTGAAATCTCGACCATACCGAACGCCTTGCACATATCAGGATCTTCTATAACAACTGAAATCTCATCAAAATTAGCTTTACTTGAAAGAGTCTCATTTAAGTTTTCCACTGTAAGTTCACCGTCTAAAGGTAAGTTGTCTTTAAATGGTATTCTATACTTAGCGGCAAGATCTCTTGCTATTCCGATTACAGAAAGCGCATCGGGTCTGTTGCCTTCTGTTTCGATATTGAATATTATGTCTGGGGTTATATTTAAAACCTCAACTATTGACCTCCCTATATCTTGATCTGTAACGTCAAGTAACATCAGTCCATTTTGATCAGAAAACAAACCAATCTCTGTTGCTGAACACAACATGCCGCAAGAGACCTGACCTCTCATTTTACGTTCCTTTATTTCCAATCCGTTCGGCAAAGCTGAACCAATTGGCGCATAAGGAACAAAATCCCCAATATTAAAATTCCAAGCTCCACAAACTACCTCAACAGTTTTTTGTTCGGCAGGTTTTTGTTCGGCAGGTTTTTGTTCGGCCAATTCAACTGTTGCCAATCGAATCTTGTCAGCATCTTTAATCGGAGCTATATTCAAAACTTTACAGATCAAAATCGAGTCGATTCCGACTCCATAATAAGAGTATTTTTCAACAACTAGGCCTAAAGAGTTAAAGACTTCAACCAAATCAATAACAGAGTTATTGTCAGTTACCGTGATCGGTAAATCGACAAATTCCTTTAGCCAATTTAAAGTAACTATCACGCAAACACCTCTAGAACTGTCTTAAAAGTCGCAAATCATTTTCGATGAGATCGCGCATATCGTTTAAAGAGTACTTCATCTGAACTAGCCTGTCTATTCCAAAACCAAATGCAAATCCACTCCACTCTTCTGGATTAATCCCCACAGCAAAGAAAACTTCGGGGTCCACCATTCCACAACCGCCCAATTCAATCCAACCAGTCATTGAACAAGTCCTACAGCCCACACCCGAACAGACAGTACATGTAATCTCAAACTCGGCCGAAGGCTCAGTAAAAGGAAAGTATGCCGGTCTAAGCCTTGCATGAATATTAGGTCCGAAATAGCTGGTCGTAAATTTCTCTATTGTACCAGCCAAGTGTGCAAACGTAATACCCTTATCAACGACCAAACCTTCAATTTGATGAAATGTTGCCAAGTGTCGTGCATCTGGAGTATCGCGTCGAAAACATCTCCCTGGCATTACGGTATAAATAGGGGGTGAATAGCACTTCATCACTCTAATCTGAACTGGCGATGTATGAGTTCTCATCAAAACGGTTTCGGGAACCCCGCTTTCTAAATAAAAAGTATCCCACATTCCACGAGCCGGATGGTCTTTAGGTATATTAAGAGCTTCAAAATTATACCAATCCGTTTCAACTTCTGGACCGTCTGTCACCGAAAACCCCATCGATATAAATATTTCTTCCAAATCCCACTGAGCCTCGGTTACCGGATGTAACCCCCCTGTTTTAACTTTATATGTATTATCTAATTTCGCCCAAAATTCGGTCAGGTCATTTCGATCGTAGTTCTGTTCTGCAATTAAATTCAGTTCAGATTGTTTTAATTTGAAAGTTTCTTCAACTTTTTCAAGTGCATCAGTTAGAACTTTGCCTATCTCTTTTCTAGCTGACACCTCAACATTTTTTAACTGCGATCTTAATTCAATTAACTGAGACTTCTTTCCAACTGTCATAACAGTTAAGGAATTTAACTCATTAATCGAAACGCATTTACTTATTGTCTCTAATGAATCATTAAGGGCAACCTCAATTTTTTTAATTAGATCCATTGGATTAATTGTTTTTTCGCTCTGTTCCACAATACTGTTGCCTTCTAAACAAATTTTTCGATAATCTCGAGAGATTTACAACTATTTTAAAAATAGTTAAATTACAAATCAGACGTAACCAACCAGACAGCTAGTAAATAGCTTAGCTGCTCACCTTTTAGCCGCATAAATATCTCTTAATATGATACCAGCCGCCACGGACAAGTTAAGTGATTCCACCGTTGGTTCTGTTCGAATTTTTAATACCCCGTCAAAAAGTGTCATAAATTTGCTGTCAATCCCTCTAGATTCAGAACCTAAAACAATTGCTGTGGGGCTGGTATATTTAAGATTTTTGAGCTCTTCCCCATTTTTTACACTAGTACCAAGCAGATAGTATCCATTTTTTTTAAAAATACTAAGTGCTGAAGTTAAACTTTCGTGGTGCACATTTTTACAACGCAACACAGCACCCACAGAACTTCTAATAACTTTTGGAGAATACATTTCACAGCTGTTACCAGTCAAGACTATCTGGCTGATTCCAAAAGCCAAAGAAGAACGAACAATCGGTCCTAAGTTGTTAGGATCGTTAATATCGGCCAAAATTACTATGTCCTGATTAAAATTCAACTGATCTAAATCAATTGGCGATGGAGTCTTTACTAAGGCCAAACTCCCAGGTGAATTCTTAAGTGCTGAAATATTGTTAAGTACTTTTGGACTTATCTTAAATATATTGATGTTTTGACAAACATTTTTATCTGTTGAGACTAAATTTTCGAACCTTTCGATTAACCGCGGCTGTGTCGAATCTAAATATATCTCAATTAAAGAAACTTCTCTTGTGTCTATGTCCTTTATTACAGACAGATTGCGAGGCTCCAATAATTCTAAAATTAACTTCTCGCCTTCTACCACAGATATTCCGCTAGCCACCCTAACACTTTTTTCTGAAACAAACCTTCGAAGACGTTTCACCTTTGAATTTGTACCTGAAAGTGATATGAGATTCACGCTAAATTACGATAATTAATCTTAAACCTTACTTTATTTTATCCAGGCATAAATAATTTGAGATTAAGCTTCACTCAATTTCACCAATAATTTCACCGCCCAAAATCGCCAATCAGTTATTACTGCGACTACTTTTAAACTTACTGGTTCTAACTACCAAATATTAATCAGGCTTGAGGGTTTCGCAAAGACTCTTAAATGCATCAGGGTTTTTTACCGCCAAATCCGCCAATACTTTTCGATCCAATTCAATCTCCGATTTTTTCAACCCGTCCATAAATCTTGAATATGACAGTCCGTTTGCTCTTGCAGCTGCATTTATCCTTTGTATCCAAAGTCTTCTCAAGTCTCGTTTGCGAGCCCTACGGTCTCGGTAGGCATATTGCAATGAATGCATGACTTGCTCATTTGCCGCACGGTACGATCGTGATTTATTGCCATAATAACCTTTTGCAAGTTCCAATACCGCCTTGTGATGTTTTTTAGCGTTTACCGATCTTTTAACTCTTGCCATAGTCTAGAACTCCTAACTTCAATTCTCTATTCTCAATACTCAACTTTTTAAATTGTCCTAAATAATAAATGTTTCAAATAATAAATGTTCAAATAATAAATGTTTCTGCGTCACAATATTCATTGCCTGCATTCATTGTCTGCTTTTTAGCTCAAATAATGTACTACATCCCCAAAAGACGTTTTATCTGAACTGCATCTCCATGGGAGAGTTGCACTTCTTTTGAGAGCCTCCGCTTCCTATTGGGTGACTTTTTCTCCAATAAGTGACTTCGCATCGAATTTCGACGCATTAATTTTCCGCTCCCCGTTACTTTAAATCGTTTCTTTGCCCCTTTGTCTGTTTTCATTTTCGGCATTAATTTCACTTCTCCTTATATTTGTTAATCTTTAGCGAATTAAATTCGACTATTTTTGTATGTTTTACATACATGTGAATCAATGCATTCACAGGCTAGCTTCGGTTGTCTCCACGGTAGAAGTCAGATCTTTGCTCGCAATTCCGTTTGCAATACTTTTTTTATTTGATTGCGGTTTTTTATAGGGTGCTAAAACCATGGTCATATTTCTACCCTCTAATTTTGGGTTCAACTCAATTTTCGCTATGTCTTCAGTGGCTTCAGCCACTCTATCCAATATCTTTCTCCCCAATTCTGGATGGTAAACTTCTCGGCCTCTAAACATTACAGTTAACTTAACTTTGTGTCCCTGCGCTATAAATTTTACAACCTGTTTGGTTTTAGTCTCGAAATCTCCAGTACCTATTAAAGTACGATACTTCATCTCTTTTACCGCATTTGAGGTAGATTTTTTGCGAGATTCCCGAACCTTAACTCCGGTGTCAAATTTAAATTTGCCATAATCCATTATCCTACAAACTGGTGGAACCCCTTGAGAAGCGACCTCAACTAAGTCTAAATCCAAGTCTTTGGCTATTTTAAGCGCTTCCTTTATAGGCTTTACGCCCAACTGAGCACCGTCAAAACCTATAAGTCGCACTTCTCTTGCTTTTATCTGATCGTTAACACGAGTATCAGAACTGTTGTGATTCGGAATTGAGTTGACCTCCTTAATAACTGTAATATTTAACTACTTTATTAAAGCAGGCACCAAATTAAAATCTTTGATATTCTGACCTTTTCCCTTAAATTCTGAACAACGTTATCAAAAACAATGTTAATCTAGGTTAAGGTGGAACCATAAAATTTGGTCCGCTTTATTAAAATAATGTTTAACTAATAGAATAGCAAAATATGAGTACACTGTGGACACCAGAGGGAGAACATCGAATCCCCAATGCAAAATCTGGACAAAAACCAGCATCAGAATCCTTGAACGACACCAGTTCGCTCCCGGATCTGGAGAATATGACCGAAGAGCAGATCGCAGAAATGGTCGACAAGGTAAGAGGCGAAGTATTAAATACCCCAGCAATTCAGATAATCTTGAATCATCTATCTGGGCTGGCTGAACTTGCAGCCATACATTTAAGCGTTGATCAACCAGATTTGGAATCGGCTAAGTTAGCAATTGATTGCCTAGAAGCAATTGTAGAAAAAATAAAAGATAAAGTTGATAACGAAATCTCAAATGCCGTAACTACGATGTTGAGTCAACTTCAAGTAGCTTGGGTTAGCGCAGACGGAACTTCAAAATCAGATTAACGAAATCACAAAAGCATTCGGCTCAATCGACAAATTGTACATAAATTCGGTTATTTTTGATTTGCCATCTAAAACATATTTATGTTCATAATTTTCTTATACAGTACTTAATGGAATGTATTAACACTTAATGAAAAGTATTACCACTTAATGAAATGTATTAATGTCAAGCCAGCGTAAAAGAATTTATTGCCTTAAACTTCGGAGTCTAACCATTTCTAGCTGGCAGAAAATTTTACCTTTACTCATGCAAAGAAATTAAACTTCCGATGGATTTATTTGTTATGTTAAGGCACCCACTATTAGCAGCTAACAGATGTTCGGAAATAGTTATCTATTTCGTTCGGGAGTACCTAAAATGCGATAAATTATTTGCTCACTTGAAGCATATCAAATAAAATCATGGTAAATTATTAATTAGGATGTTTGCTTCATTTAATGAAATGGTATGAAGTTACCAACGGTAATAGAACTCAACGTAACAATTAATCGCCGTTTTAAAATGCATTTAGCACCATGGGATGATATAGCTAAACCAACAAATAATTCTAATGCTAGAAAAACAACAAGTTAAAAGCAAGGCAAAAAATATTGGACTGATAAGTATTTCAGCTAGCGATGCCTCGCAACTCTATAGACTTTTTAGCAGCATACCTATTGATATTTCAGCACAAATCAAGAATATCTTCGTGCCATTGTTCTCCTGTAATGAAGATGATCCTAGAATTAAATCTTTCAGGAATTTAGAATTGGGGCCTGCAACTGAAGTCACATTAGCTATAATTCGAAAGTCGGCTCACCACGGCGAGATTCAGAAACTTGCTTTAGAGTGGGCGTTTGAAAGTAACTTAGATGTAGTGGTATTTGTTCACGGCGGAGGACTCTTCCCAGTTGAGTTCTTACCCGATGTAGTTGAACCAATATTAAGCGATGTTGCAGACATCGTAATTGGTTCCCGCTTTTCCGAATATAAGCTATTATCTCATCAAATCATGCCGTGGATTAAGTATGCAGGGAATATCATACTTACGAATATAGGTAAATCTATGACAAATATTCAACTTACTGACTGGCATTCAGGATTTAGGGCGATGAGAGTTGACAAATTAACTGATATTCCGATAAATGTGAATTCAGATGGTTTTAATTTTGATTTTCAATTTTTGCTACAGTGCGAAGAGGCAAAATTAAGAGTCTCAGAGGTGCCCATTACACCTTACAGTGGCGACAATATGTCTTTAAGGGATGGATTCTTGTTCATGAAAGATGTCATAGTTGACATCGTAAGATATAGATCTCATAAAATCGGTTTTGGCACCGGGAGTACCACTTTTAACAGTATGCATTACGATCTTAAAGATGATGACAATGCGTCACACGGTCAATTATTATCAATTTTTTCCGCTATGGAACCTACTAAGGTCCTAGATGTAGGTTGCTCAGACGGTAAATTTGGTTCTCTTGTTAAGCGATTTGGGCATGTGGTTACAGGCATAGATTGTCTGGAACTTGAGGGGGTCAGAGATAGACTGGATGCATTTTATAAGTGTGATTTAGATAACCCTATTACTGACACTTTTGACGGCCCGTACAATGTAATTTTAGCTGCAGATGTAATTGAACATCTTAGAAATACTTCCTCCGTGCTAAACGATTTAAAAAACCTGCTAACTCAAGACGGAATGATAATCATAAGTTTACCTAACATCAGCCACTGGTACGCAAGATTAAAGATTGGACTAGGACTTTTTGACTATGACCGCAGAGGAATATTTGATGTAGGTCATTTGAGATTTTTTACTAAATTGAGCTTTACGAGGATAGCTACGAATTGTGGTTTACAATTAATCGATTATAAGCTTGTCCCATTTCCAATTTCAGTAATTGAAAGGGGTGGGTCAATTGCAACTAATTCCAGACAAAATATTAGTTGGCACAAATTTCTACATTTTGCTAATAAAATAAATAATCTCTTTCTTAAACTTTGGCCGTCGCTATTCGCCTACCAAATGATTTTTGTTGTAAAACCAAAACATGGGGGTCTAAGACAAAACGTAACTATTATCAAATGAAGGCTAATATTAGATGAAGACTAAAGGTTAGAAATTTACAATATATCTATACGCCCGAAATTGTTCGATAATATCTCATGAAACTGACAGCTCAAAGCTGTTTTTAAGATGAAAAATTTTGTAACCTCAAAAACAGGTAAAACTTTCCTAAAATATTCAGCATCATCAGTAATAACAACTATATTAACTGTAGTTGTAATCTATTTAACATACGATTTATTGAATCTCGCATCTGCAGGATGGTGCTCTGCCATCGGTTCTATTTCATCTATAGGACCTTCTTATTTATTAAACAGAAAATGGGCGTGGGCTAAAACCGGGAAGTCTAACTTTCAAACTGAAGTACTTCCATTTTGGTCAATTGGAATTAGCGGTATAATCATAGCTTCTGTGGCTTCAATTGGTGCAGCTGATTTAGCATCGACCATTAATAATTCGAAGCAACTATCTACCCTATTCGTAGAAATCTCTAACATCGGTACATTCGGCATATTGTGGGTCGGTAGATTTCTAATTTTAAATCGATTTTTGTTTCGAGACAACCAAGCGGGACCTCATTGAAGAGAATTTTTTTTCAAATATTTGGTGATTATCAAATTCAACTATTGGCAGATCCAAACAATAAAATCAATACTACGACTTGCCAATGGATATTCGAACAGTTATCTTTATACAGTGAGCCAATAATGTTATTTCTCGTACATACCGAGATCACCAAATGTTAAGATAGATTTAGGTACAAATCTTCAGTCCCCGTGCCATTCAGGAATGTCACTACCTTTGATATAATTGTTTAATACATCTTTATCAAATAAGGCACAACTGTAAATTTACACAATTTGCGGAATAATTTAACCTCACTTCAGTGGTTAACAAACAAAAGTTTAATATTAAAGTAGAACTTAATGTCAGTTAATGTAGCACAACCAAGAGTCATTCAATCGGTAACAAACTCCCAGAATGGCGAATCAGAATCCTTAACACGAAAGTTATCTCGACGTATCTTTGACGTTGAAAACAGGATGGTTCAGGTCAAAAAAGTTTTGGTTGTAGCACTAATAATTCAATTAATCGTAATGTTTGCTTGGTCCACATTACTTTACAACAGATTTGCACTTACGTGGGATTTTTCGCAATACCAACAAGGAATATGGGAAATTCATCATGGTTATTTAAATCCACCTGATACGTCTTTACGCGGTGGGTTATGGGGGAACAGTGGTCAGATTATTTTTTGGATAATCGCTTTGGTAACTTGGTTCACGCCGCAGGGAATATTGCTTTTATTTTTGCAGGATTTATTTGTTGTTTTAACTGAAGTTGTCGTTCTTGTTTGGGCATATGAACTTATTACAGCCAAAGTGGAAAAAAGCTCTATGTGGAGACCAGTTCTTTTAGGGTTATGTGGATTTATTCTAATTTCAAACCCATGGAGCTACTGGACGATTTCTTGGGATATCCACTCTGAGCCCTTTTGCACTATTTTTTGCGTTTTAGCTGCAAGGGCCTTGTACTATCGACGTCCGAAGTCACTTGCGATTTGGAGTGTTTTAACTATTACCGGAGGCATGGTAGAATGTGAATACATTGTCGCTCTGGGTATCCTTGCATTAACATTGCCCAAATCAAGCCGAAAATTAGGGATGTACTTAATAATCGGAGGCTTGTTTTGGTTCGGCATGCTTGATTATGTCCTACATGCGGCCACTTCAATCCCACCACCAGGGCAGGTGTATGGTTATCTTACTAATGCTCCATTGAACGGCGCAAATCTTACCTTGCAGCAAATTGTCATTAAGGTTCTGGAGAACCCAACTACGTTGATTAAGCAACTTTGGATAGAGCATCCTAACGTTATTGCTGTATTGAGTGCTGGAGGTATTATCGGTATTTTTAACAGATGGGGATTATTTATACCAATCGCAACTATACTGACGAACACCCTTTCGAGAGCATTTGCGATTACCGCTTTTCAAAATTTTCCTGCGTTTGCATTCTTGACTATTGGCACAATTATGGTAATACTGTCGCTGTTAAATAAAAAGAAATTCACAATTAGAAGTATTTCAATAAGTAAAATTATTCCAGCTTTAACTGCAATTATTGCATTTAACTGTCTAATGTGGTCAATCATTTGGATAGCACCAATAAAGGATCAGTGGTTAAGGACTTCGAATTCCGCAGCAACTATTTTAACTCAAGCATTACATGAAATACCTTCAAGCGACGAGGTTGTTTCTTCTCAAGGTGTCGCTGGAAGGTTTTCTAAACGAGTTAATGTGTTTATACCTCTTGTAGGAGATTGGAATGTGCCACTTTACGGCAAGACTGTTTGGTGGATTTTAACCTCCCAGCAAGGCATAGAGTTAGCGAGTCCTGCTTTAACCTATGGGGTAATGGGTACGCTAATCTACCAAATGAATGCAAAGCTTGTAATGCACGGAGGAGATGTATGGGTCTTCAAACTTCATAGGCAGCCGAATCAAACTTTATTTACTACCGGTCTTACCAATGAAACTATTCCTGGTTGGACGGTTCCGGGCCCTGCTGGCAAATCTGTAGTAAGTGGACCTCCATCGAGTTGGCATACTGAATCTAATGGCAAGCGGGGCTATACGGTGGCTTATGCTTATTGGCAAGAGAATCCCGGCCTCTATCAAATAACACTTAAATTGAAATTAAACGGGAAAGCAAACATTGAGGTCTGGAACTCAACGGCCAACAATATGATCGCTCGAAGAAAAATTATCGGAAACGGACAAGTAGAAAACCTAACCTATGAATTCAATATAAGCTATGAGATCCCACGAGCCGCTTACTCTGGATGGGGTCCGTTCCAAATCCTTCCAAACGAGCCTGCTCAGCAAAACGAATTCGAGATCCGCTTATGGACTCCGGGTCATGTTCAACTTTCTGTTTATCAATTGTCATTTAAACCAGCGCCCGCTTGAAACACTTCAAAAATTCCCTAATTTAAGAGCTAACGACTTGCTTTTTGATTCCAAGATCACCACTCTCCTAATAGCAATTCTCGTTAAACTTTAGTTTTAGTCTGTTTCTAGAACTTAAATCTGACGTAAAAGATTAACAACAATACAAATTCAATCAAGACTCAATAACCGACTAATTTAACGTTAACTTTTTTTCAAAACTAAAACAGCAACGATTCAAGTTTTTACGTTTAAACCTTAAACTCTCAGTTAAATACTTAATGGCTATTAGTAATGGATAATCATAAGTCTAGTACTCGATAGCTTATCAATCAACTAAATGAATATTCCAGAATGTAATATACTTAGAAAGTGCGACGTATACTTCCGTTTCCTTGACAATGAATCGAATTAGTTTCAATTCCCATAGAAGTGCCTTGAAAATAACTTGTCAATCACATTTAGTTACTTGAAGTGCCTCAATTAATCCGTTTCTTGCCATTCTCAAAGTTACGACTATTTGTTTATTGTTGTTTATCGTTTTAGACCCATCAGCAATCGATACACAATGAAACCAAATTTCGTTACCGAAAATATTGATTTTACCCATACCTGAATTTTCATCAAAATGATCGACCAAACAAATTATAGGTTCACCAAAAATTAATTCTCTCACTGCTAGAATTTCGTCAATCTCTTTTTGTTACTAATCTCATCTGCCTTGGTGCCAATAAATTCACAGCTTACTAAAACGTATCGCCAAGCTAAGTATTTCCAATCGTCTACGCTTAAACACCAGATTAATGTATTATCTTGGAAATAGGAAGTTCTAATATATCGGTTGCACCAATATCTTTAAGTTCAGGTATTAATGTATTAATTTGTGTTTTTAATGCGACAGTTTCAACAGCATATGCATCACCAGTCGACAACTGACTTACCGTGGGTGAACGCAACGATGGAATTTTTTCCAATATTTGCTTCAACTTGGAACTTTCTACGTTTAACTTAACTAGTACCTTGTCCTTTGCTTCAAGACTTCCGACTAGCAGTGTATAAATTTGTTCCATTGCATGAAGTTTATCTTGATGTGATGCAGACTCTCTATTAGCAATCAGTTCTGTCCGTGATATCAGTAATTCATCTATTATTTTCAAGCCAGCTGCTTTAATTGCATTTCCCGTTTCAGTAATTTCTACTATAGCATCTGCAATATTGGGTATTTTGGCTTCTGTTGCACCATAGGACAACCTTATAATCATTTGCTTGCCCAGCTTATCAAAAAAATCTTTAGTGAGATTGGGATACTCTGTTGATATTCTCGAATTTTCGGGAAGATCTTTTGCCGAACTAAAATCTGATGTCGAATTTACCGCCAACACAACTCGAATTGGATTGGATGTTTTTTTTGAATAACTAAGTTCACCTAAACTTAAAACATCACTTTTAGTTTCTTCGATCCAATCTCGTCCTGTAATACCGAAATCAAAAAGACCTTCTCTAACATATTGAGGAATCTCTTGAGGTCTAAGAACTCTGACTTCCGATATCCTTGGATCTTTAATTGAACAGACATAATCCACATCCGATGATCTACTTATGGCTAAATCTGCTGCTGAAAATAGCTCAAATGTAGACTTTTCTAACGACCCTTTTGGGACAACAAGCTTTAACAATTTCTATACCTTAAAAATACCTTTACATTAAAATCTAACAAAACATTCGCGTCTATAAAGTTGATCTAGTGAGAATCGATGGAAAGTAGTACATTAGCAGTCCAAATAGCAGTCTCCACAGCTTCAAACCCTTTGTTAGATTCATCGTTTTTACATCTGTCTTCCGCTTGCTCATCACTATCACAAGTTAATACGCCAAAAATAACCGGAATACCGCTATCGAGTCCAACTTGTAGAATTCCTTCCATAGCTGCCGTACATACAAAATCAAAATGCGAAGTATCTCCTTTGATAACCGCTCCCAAACACACAATGGCAGAATACTTGCCACTTGAAGCGATTTTTTTAGCGACAATCGGCAATTCGAAAGCTCCAGGTACCCATACAGTGACGGTATCTGTTTCCGCAATATTATAATTTTTTAGAGCCTTTCTAGCCCCCTCCAAAAGCTTATCTGTTATGTGACTGTTAAATCTAGAAACAACTATCCCTAGTCTGATTCCAACTGCTTCCAAACTCCCGCCTAAAATGTTCTCGCCTGACTCAACTGGACTTACTTTTGTATACCTACTAGACATCCTCTAACCCATCCAGTAGATGCCCCATCTTCTCTCTTTTTGTCTTTAAATAAGCAATATTTTCTTTGGTAGGCGCTACCATGAGTGGAACTCGTCCTGTAATTTCAAGTCCGAAACCTTCCAATCCACCATATTTGCTCGGATTATTGGTCATTAGCTGCATTTTATTAATACCCAAATCAACCAAAATTTGAGCTCCGATTCCATACTCTCTAGAGTCTACAGGCAACCCTAAATCTAAATTGGCTTCTACTGTATCTCTCCCGTTTTCCTGCAACGTATATGCCCTTAGCTTATGTGCAATGCCTATACCTCTTCCTTCGTGTCCTCTCAAGTACACCACAACACCCGAACCGTTCTCCGAAATGAGCTCGAGAGCTTTTGCTAACTGGGGACCGCAGTCGCAACGCTTGGATCCAAAAATATCTCCAGTTAGGCATTCTGAATGAACTCTAACCAATACCGGTTTTTCAGGATTTATCTCTCCTTTTTGGAGTACTATATGGGTTTCACCGTCCAGGATAGATTCATAAGCAATACAAATGAAATCTCCATATTTTGTCGGAATAGTAGCTTGTGAAACCTTCTTAACAAGTTTGTCGGTTTTGGATCTGTATCTTACCAAATCGGCGATCGAGGATAAGACCAAATTGTGTTCTTTGGCAAACACTTTTAATTCATCCAATCTGGCCATTGATTTTTTATCCTTGCTCACCACTTCACATATAACACCTGCTGGATATAGACCAGCAGCTCTACAAAGGTCCACAGATGCCTCAGTATGTCCAGCTCGCTTTAATACGCCTCCGTTTCTATACCGCAAGGGAAGTATGTGCCCAGGACGTGCTAAGTCTGCGGGCAAAATATCAGGGTTTATTAATGCTGCAATAGTTCTTGCACGATCTTCAGCAGAAATACCAGTGGAGTTACCTAACTTGGCATCTACAGTAACAGTAAAAGCTGTCTTTTGGGATTCAGTATTTTCTTGCACCATTAAAGGTATATTTAGCTCATCTAATCTTTCTGGTAACATCGCTACGCAGATAAAGCCAGAAGTATGGGCCAAAAAAAATGCGATCGTATCTGGAGTTGCATACTGTGCAGCTACTACCAAGTCTCCCTCATTCTCCCGATCTTCATCGTCCACCAATACAACAATTTCCCCTTTGGAAATTGCCTTTATTGCTTCTTCTATTGGAGCCAAAGATTGGGTCATATCGCTTAGTTAGTTCGACTTCTTATATTAATTTTCATTTCGGTTTTTCTCAAGAATACTCTCAATAAATTTTACAGTAATGTCGCTTAGATAGTCTATTCTAATATCCTCACCCAACTGTTCGACAGATTCGAATGACCCTGTTTTCAGATCGGCAATTAAATCTGTCCCTATTCCAGAAAACATCGTTATGCCGTCGTTTGCTCCATAAATTTTAGGTGCCATAAATACCGTAATCTGATTGAGCAAATTAGACCTTAAAAATTCATAAGCTACTTTTGAACCGCCTTCTATCATTACCTGCTGAAAATCCTTATCTTTAAAACTTTCACAAAACTTATTAACTTCCCCACTATATCTTAAATAAGGTGTAGCCTTAAAACTGCCTAAAACTTCTCCAAAAACAATCCTTTCGGGTTGTTTTTTGATTAACTTGTCGTATCCATATCGAACTGTAAGCTCTGGATCGTCATTTTTTAAAGTGGCAACACCCACTACAATAGCATCTGAAGTAGCTCGCAAAAAATGAACTGCCTTTCTGGAAGTTTCTCCCGAGACCCACTTAGAATCGCCACTACGAGTTGCAATTATCCCATCTAAGGTGGTGGCCATTTTAAGCAAAAAGTAAGGATTACCGTTTACTCTATGCCATAAATAAGGCAGTAGATTTTTAATTATTTTTAACTTGTCTTGATCTGGGAAAAAGTCTACTGTCACCCCTGATTCTCTTAAAACTTTAATGCCCGACCCGTTTACATTCTTGTCTGGATCTTTGATCCCTACTACTACCCTTGAAATCTTAGCGTCGATTATTGCCTTAGTGCACGGACCTGTTTTTCCGTAATGGCTACATGGCTCCAAAGTTACATAAAGTGTTGAACTTAAAGCCGCCCGACCTGCGGCTTTAATCGCTACTACTTCGGCATGTTCTTTACCAAATTCTTGAGTGTGCCCCAAAAACCACTTTTTAGGATCGTCTTGGCAATCTTTTGGCACTAATGCTGCACCTACCCAAGGATTAGGACGACTGATTATTTTCGATTTTAGAGATTCTGTAATCGCTGTCTCAATGGGATCAACTGACTCGTAATTTAACATTTATTAGACTCTTTTTTTTCTAAATTTTAGTGAGATTTGTCCGTACCGAAAATCAAGTCAAGTCCATGTCTTATAAGTGGCTCTATTTTCATAAATGACTCTTCCACTGCTCTAACTGATCCAGGAAAATTAATGATCAAACAGTCATCTACTATTCCAGAAACCCCTCGTGAAAGTTTAGCTTTGCCACTTACCGACCTAATAGCCTCATCAATACCGGGGGTCAGCCGTTCTACTACTTTTAAGGTTGCTTCTGGAGTTAAATCTCTTTTGGAAAATCCAGTGCCGCCCGTTGTAAATATTACACCTTTAAATAAATGTGCTTCTTTTGATAGCAACTCGGATACCTCTTCTATCCCGTCTTTAGTCAGCAATCTTGATTGCAGATAATATCCGGTATCTTTAAGGAGTTTTTCCAAAAGGTCACCAGAAGAATCGACTCTCAAATTTTCACTAGCTGAATCCGATACAGTTACAATTTTTGCAGAATACATATCATCACGCATAAGTCACTTTCGCCACTTACTTATTGCCAAATTCTATCGAATATAATATTAACCAATGTTAACTTTAGTGAAACTTGTTTAATAGATTCATATTAAATACTCTAATGCCGTATGCCTATTGCAAGACTTTTTAGAGCACTTATGATTCCTATTGGTTGCTCGGATTCAAAAATTGCCGAGCCTACAACTAATATATCTGCTCCAGCGTCGATACATCCAGGTGCGGTAAGTAGGTTTACACCGCCGTCGACTTCAATTCTAAACGAAAGGTTATTTTCTTCACGATATTTACTTGCAAGTCTTAACTTATCCAAAGCTTCCAACATAAATGTTTGACCGCCAAACCCAGGAAATACGCTCATAATCAATAGTAAATCTACTTTTTCCAAATACGGTACAACGTGGGAGAAATCTGTATCTGGATTCAGAGCCAACCCTTTGGATAACTGAAGATCTTCCATCTGATCTATAAGCTCTAAAGTTTTCCCTACTTCTATATGCACTGTAGTTAAATCAGCACCAGCCTCTTTAAAACTTTCTAGATACTTTCTAGGATTTTCAATCATTAAATGGCAGTCAAAGTAAAGATTAGAATGTTTTCTTAGGGACTTAACTACGGGTGGTCCGATAGTAATATTAGGAACGAAATGCCCATCCATAATATCTAGATGACAGTGATCAGTAACTTTTGCGATGTCATCTAAGATATTCGTTAAATAACCAAAATCAGCCGAAAGAATTGAAGGAGCTACCGTTATCACTTATATAATTTTAACTCGTTTTAATCGCCTCTAAGATCTAGTATCTACTACTTAAGCTAATACTCTGTTTCTTGACCTTCTTTCACCATGATTTTAACAACCAAAATATTCAAAAAGTTAATTTTGGAATACCAATTATTTAAGGTAACCTGAACACTTTTATATGGGCTCTAATAGCCAAGTTTGAAAAATTAGTCCTTTTGCAATAAGCTTAAATTCTACCTTTAGATAAATTCAAACTTATTAGATTAACTGATTCGATAAAACTCATGAAGTCACTTTCAAACTTAAAGCTCCAAAGTATAAAAGTCACTTGTATTGTAATTTTATTAAGCTTTACTTGCATAACCGCATGTTCTGGTCCATCGTCTAAACCATCTTCAACTTCAGACTGCTGGCCAAACTGTTCTAATTCCGAAGCGACAATGCGATTTGGCGTAATTCCAGGAGCATTCAGTATGGAACGCTACTTCGGAATTAAAATAACTTCTAACAGCAACAATAAGTTGGAACTTGCCGTTTTAAGACAACTTGCAGGTGGAAGACCATTTTACATTCACATGTATGCAGCATGGAAATCTGGTATTAACTCTCAACTAATCGATCAAATCAATGAATACAAAAACGCTGGTCTTTTAATAAATTTAGCTTTACGGTATATTCCACCTGCTGGACATAACGGAGATGTAGTTGGATATGCAAACTGGATCAAATCTTCAGTTACAAAGCTCAAACAGGTGTCTATTTTTCAAATTACCAATGAAGCCAATGTCGGAACTACAACAGACTCTGACGGTTATTATAAAAACGCACCCCTAGCTCTAGTTAAGGGAATTGAAGCCGCTGCTACAGTTAAAACAAAAAATCAAATTATCGGCTTTAATTGGTCAAATTCCCCATACGATTCACAAAGCGCACAGTTTTGGTCGCAACTTAAAACATTCGGTAATAAACAACTAATAAAGGATACTGGGTTTGTTGGAATTGATCTGTATCCTCAAACTTATTTTCCTCAACTAACTAACACTGGATTAAAATCTCTTGAATCCGAGGTAACAAGTTCCCTTAAGGCTTTGCGGTATAAATTTATGCCATTGGCAGGTTTTACAAATAAAATTCCAATATTCATTCAGGAAACTTCGTGGCCTGACTATATACCCCCAAACACAAGTTTGCTTGCAGCAAACAAACTTTACTCATTTGCTAACAATATCGTTCAAAAGATACTGAACGTAAATGCATTTAACAGGTCTCAAACAGCTCAAGCTAAAGCTCTGAGTCTCATCGTTAAGGGTGCAGAACAATCACATGTCAACGTAGAACTAATTCAGTGGTTTGATCTTCAGGACGCAAATAACCTTTTAGGCGACGGTTGGGGGCTTGTAAATGACAATTTTAATCCGAAACCATCATTTTATGTTTTCAAATCCCTTGTAAAAAATACCCCAAATGGATAAGCATAAAAAGTTATTCGTTGCAAATTCTTTGTCGGGATTATGTTTGATTCTGTCGTTAACCTTGTCCGAGGTATTCCCAGTATCTTCCACAATTAACAAAACTCCACAATTTTTTACCGCACGCCTTATTTTGACACCTATATGGGACTCAATTAAGTCACAACATAGCTGGGTTTTATTGGTACCCGCTGTAGTTCTGTTTATCATAAGCTTAAGCCCCTACTTATATAACAAAGATACCAAGGAGCTTAAATGGTTTCCGACATGGATCGCAGTGGTTTTAATCGTAATTGGTTTATCTTTCTTTCCTTTGGCTTATTCCATTAAAGATGCCCAAAATATTGGGCCCCTGTGGTCACTATTATTTTTTCTCTTTGCTGGAGTAAACCTTGTTGTGCAAAATAAAGATTTCTTTTTTGCTGCCACAATTTCAGCTTTCTTCTGGGATATGGGAGCTGGAATACAAGGTATAATGCGTTCGATTCCAACCCTTCCTGAACCTTATTACAATACAGCGAGTCCAAAGCTCGTTCTGGTCGTAGACTCTTTAGCAATTTTGATCACAATTGTGATATGGATTAGCGGGATTAAACCTTCAGACAGCTTAAACAAGCTCTACTTTAAATTCAACCAATCTAAAACTAGAAGAATAAAACAAAGTACCGAAATTTAAGAAAAACTAAATATTTTAAATTATCAAATTGTTTTTCAAAAGCGTCATCTTTAACCGTAGCTTCAATTAACATGCTGGTATATCTTGGTCGTAAGTTAATTCTTCAAGTGATTATGGGTATGGATCAATTTTGTATATTTTCTTCATTTTCACAAATCCGTTATAAAAATCAGATCCAAACATTTCTTTTTTAGATTGAGGAATCACTTTACAAAGTTCTATAAAGCCATCACTTAAAGTCAAGATCAGCCTGTTATCTGAAAGCTTTAGATCAAACAACTCATCATTGTGGATTATCTCGTGGCTGTCCAATATTCTTGCCTCTATCACCTTTACTTTAAGGTCCGTATAGTAAAAATAAGCCCCGCCAATTCTGATTTTGGCAAATGCCTGTTTTACTGTATCGTAAGTCGATATTCGTAATTCTTCAGTGGATATCTTCTTTGCCCAAGTTACCATTCCTGTTTGTCTTGTTGGTCGACCTAAATTTGCTGCACTGTATGTCATTGGTTCAGTTCTGGCAGTTACGTCGCTCTTCAAGTTCTTCACTAATATATCGATGCTTTTTGTAGCAAGTTTTTCATACAAAATATTCAAAGTATCGGTTTCACCAATTCGTACTTCAATCTGATCAAATATATCACCAGCATCTAAATCTTCGGCAATTTCCATTAACGAAACACCGGTAACATGCTCACCGCTTAAGATTGCCCGTTCAACTGGTGCTGCACCCCTATATTTCGGCAACAAAGAAAAATGGATATTTACGAGTCTCAGATTAGAAATTATACGATTTGGAATCAACTTTCCATAAGCTACTACAATTCCCAAACTATAGTTGTTCAAATCAATATCATCTAGATTATAAAAGACATTAAGGTTGTAATATTTTGCTACTTTTTCTACGGGAGTCACGGAGAGTGCAGATCCCCTAGTCCGCCGTTTTGGCTCTTTGCTTACTACTGATGTAATCGGTAAATTTTCATCTATGAGCTTTTTGAGTATGTCTGCTGAAACCGTCGGAGACCCTAAATATAGAAATTGCTCTGATTTCATAAGTTAGAACAGCAAATTCAATCTTGTCTCAATTATTTTCGTCTTGTAAATAAGATTCGTTCGCTTTATTTGTCAGATACTCTCGTAAGGTCTTCTTTGCTTCTTTGAGTTGATCGGGATCTAGATATTCTAACATTAACTTACCGTTTAAATGATCTATCTCGTGTTGGATCAACCGACCAAACAGTTCGTCTGCTTCAATTTCTAATTCGTTTCCGTCAAGGTCAATCCCCTTCAGGTTCACAACCTTAGGTCTAACGATCGGAAATCTTAACCCCGGTACCGATAAACAACCTTCTTCGTAAGTCCATTCTCCATCTGACTCCGTAATTACCGGATTAATTATAACCTGAGGGTCACCTTCAGAATCTAAATCGTACACAAAAATTTGCTTATCTATACCTATTTGATTTGCTGCAAGACCAATTCCATTTGAAGTTTCCATTAAAGTATCTATCATGTCATCAACTACAGACACCAACCTACCGTTGATATCCGTAACTTTATCTGCAACAGCTTTTAAAACAGGATCGCCGTAAATTCTAATTTCTCTTATAGCCATATATTTAATTTACTAACAATTTGTACAGTTTGTTCAACATCTTTTTTTATTTGATTGACTAACTCTTCCAACGAATCAAACTTAATTTCATCTCTAAGTCGGTCTATCAAAAAAACTTCTAAATCAATACCGTATATATTATTATCAAAGTCAACAATATAAGCTTCAAAACTGACCGTTTCGACGTCATCTATTGTAGGCCGAGATCCTATGGAAACCGCAGTAACGTATTTTTTATTATTAATATTGCAGTAACCGGCATAAATCCCATTCTTGGGAAGTACTAACCCTTCGTTAACAAATATGTTCGCTGTTGGAAACCCCAATTTTTCACCCATCTTATTTCCGTGTACAACTTTGCCTTTGTAGCTATAATATCTTCCCATCAACTCTGAAGCCAAAGAAACTTTCCCATTTAATATCAAAGTTCTCAGCTTAGTTGAAGAGATCCGGTTTTTTATAACGTCAGTAATAAGAGGCAATCCCAATACCTTAAAGCCCAACTTTTCCCCCCACTGGGTCAATAGTTCCAAATTTCCTTCTCTGTTGTGCCCAAATTTGAAATCTTCACCTACTACTACCGCTTTAACATTTAAAGAATCTACCAAAAGATTTGAAATAAAGCTTTGTGCCGACTGACGAGCCATTACAGTGTCAAATTTAATCACTAGCACTTCGTCTATTCCACAGTCTTTTATTAACTCACAACGTTTTTCAAGTGGATAAATTAGCTTCGGTGATATATCTGGTTTGAGCAATGATAACGGATGAGGGTCAAACGTAACACATATTGATTTAAGACCATTTTGTCTTGACAGATTAACTGTTGCATCCAGAAGGGCCGTGTGTCCACGATGAATACCGTCAAAAACCCCTATTGTTACACAGGTTTCTTCTAATGTCGTATGCTGCGAATCAAAATACTTAAAATACATCACAGAAACTAAATTTTAACTGGAATCTTTAATAATTTCATTAGGAGCAATTAGTGATAGCGGGTTAGTTTGAATTGGAACCTTTATTTATAAATTGTAACACTTGGATTATATAATAATAGCTAGCAATAAACAGATTGCTAAAAAATTTGGAAACTATTAAGTAAAAGATCCCAATTAAACAACTATTGCAATAGATCCGCAATATACATCACGCTAAATACATCACGCTAAGAATATTACTAAGAATATTACTAAGAATATTACTAAGAATATTTTAGAGGATGGCAAAGCCTTACCGCACAAAACAGATAGTCTATTTTTTAATGAGTAGGTTAAAATAGATCGACTGTCCAATTATTATTATTTCTTCGAGAAGTTGCTGAATTAAACTTTTATGACACAAGGTAAGTTGGTAAGATCTTAGCTGACCATAACCACAATTACTCTTTTTTTGTTTAAATCTAATTAGCTATTATTTGATAACTAAGGAAGGTTTGAGTCTGTCTAATCCAAGAGTTTCATATATAGCGATCCAATTATAATTTGGGCTGTATACAACGAAAGGACCAGGTCCTGCAGCGTTTAATTCAACCCTTGAAACCGGTGAGCCGTTAATTATTTTGGGTTCTAAGTTGTCATTTACTTCGATCTGAGTTAAAAAAGCTAAACCTTCTTTGATCGATAAAATATCACCGAGAACCAAACTGTCTAGCTCTATAGCAACATCTATTGTAAATTCTCCTATAGCTGTTCTTACAATATCTTTGGCGTAAGCTCCTCCACCCAAGTACTCTCCTAACGCTTGCGCCAAAGCTCTCACATATGTTCCAGTTGAACACTTGATTTCAACTTTAAGTTCATTTTTGACTCTGTCTAATACGTCAAACTTATAAATATTAACTTTTCTGACAGGCCTATCCACTTCTTTTGATTCTCTTTGATATTCATATAGTTTTTTACCTGCAACTTTTACAGCAGATACCATAGGAGGGATTTGATCTATTTCTCCAGTTAACTTTAAAACCGCTTTTTCAATTTCTACATCAGTAACTAAGTCCATATCATACGTATCTGTGATATTGCCCGTATCGTCTAAAGTATCTGTGGAAGTTCCCAGCAAAATAGTGCATTGGTAAGTTTTAGGCAATAAATTAAACAATCGTAATGTTCGTGTAGCCCTCCCTAGTGCTACTATCAATACTCCAGTAGCAGAGGGATCTAAAGTACCAGCATGCCCGACTTTCCTTTGAACGAATATCCGTCGCACAGAATCAACTACGTCATGACTAGTCATGTTCGGCGCCTTATTTATTACGACAAAACCTGCTTCGGTACTTCCGATGTCAATTTTCATTTTATTAGTGATTTTTGTCCGCTGACAACTTATTTAAGATTGCGTCAATTCTTTCTGCATTGCTTATAGATGGGTCAGGCAAAAATGACAGAATTGGCGTAACTTTAATATGCACCTGACTGGCAATAATTTTTTGTAACTTAATCCTATTTTGTTGCAAAAATTCTAAGTCGGTATCCGTAAGAGATGAAAAGTAGACTTTGGCTTGTTTTAGATCTCCTGAAACTTCAACTCCTGTCACAGTTAAGATTTTATCTTCCTGTTCGATTTGCCTCATATCAAACATCGCTTCTGCAAGAACTCTTTGAATTAAAGAAGATACCCTAAATTTACGAGAAATGATACCGGGCTTTTGAGGTTTTTTACTCATAAACAATAAAAATTCTTAAACTACTGCCATCTCTTAACTAGCAAAATTATATTACTGAATATAAGTCGCTACGTTGTAACTTTGAATGTTGGACGAGGAGTGAGTATCGACAAGATCATAAATAGTATTCCCATCTGAAGACAGCTCTAGACCAATACAGTCCAATGGAGCTGGTAGCGTATTGTATATCTCATCAGTTGAGGTATTCACTAAAGCAATATTGCAAAAATTGACAGAACACTTTAATACCAATAGCACGTTCTCATCATTGCTTAGCGCCAAATTTATACCTGGTTGCTGTAAGTTTATGTATGACTCAATTTGGCCAGAATTTAAGGAAATACTCTGCACGGTTTGGTTATTTTGCAATGCAAAAAACGTTGACGGATCTCTGCCGTTTGAGATCGACAACGTACCGTCTGATACAGGAATAATTTTTGAAATATCTTTTGTTGCCATATTGATTACCGCAACCGAACGCACAAGATTCGTTGTTAACAACACCAACAGGGATCCTGCCGAAGTTGTCGAAGAGATCATCTTCACTGGATCTGGCAATGGAAGAGTACCTTCAAATGCACCTGTTAACCCGTTATAAAACTCTAACGCTCCGGTATTATTTGGCCCAGCAATTCCTATAATTACTTCAGCGATACCATCACTTGAAATTGCCACCGCATTTTTATTTACAGGAACAATATTTAGTTTTTTGCCGTCGGCCAATCCATATTCGGTTATGGACTTACTCGAAGAATTCCCCGAAAGCACCCACACCCCTCCGTTAAACAACGGCGGAGAAAGTGAAATCGTATCGAGAGGTACTGGCATCACCTGCACTGGATTCAATCTAATCGGAGGTAACGTGGTGGTTGCATTTGTACTATTGTTGCTGCTGCTACATCCACAAAGTAGTATCGCAATAAATGTCAACGTTGATAAGGTAAATAGAGAATTAAACTTGGTTCTAAATCTGGGCATAGGATAGTGACTCAAAGCTAAAGAGAGGTAAACTGAAAATATTTACTTAAATAATTGACAACACTAAATTATATCTTAGGCGTAAGAACATTTACTAACATTTCTAAACTTTTGAACACCTGGGGTTCTGGTTCCAGTAGTATAATTAACAAAATAGAAAAGATGTGTAACTTTGCTACAAGCCCTTTCGAATACACAGGTTATTGTAGGAAACGTGGCAAATCGGCAACAAAATAGGAGTATTTAAGATTAGATATACCCAAATGAGTGTCGAAACTATATTAAAATTACTCATAGTAAAACTTTCTTACTTTTATAATTATTCATAACACAGACAAAACCTTTACATCAAGACCGTTTTATTTTATTTAAAATGGTTATAGGCTATATCGGTAGAAAATATTAACATTTCAGATTAGTTACTTTAATGCACAACAACGGAAATGAGTTGAGATACGAGTCACATAAAGTAAGGTCTCGAAATCGGCAACTAAAAGTCGCATCTGAACCATGATTACGACGACAACCGAAATACCAGCATCGCACTTAAATAAGATAAATACTTACTTTAAGAAGAATGTTGTATCAGAAATTAAGTCACTAGATAAACCTTTTAGTATTTGGCTCATTGTAGTTAGTTCACTTGCCTTTCTAACTAGAGTTTTATTTGTTTCCTTAGCCAAATGGCATCAATATGTGTGGAACGATGGCGGCTGGTATCATTGCACCGCTCAAGTTTTATTAAATACACATAAGTTCATTGAAGCTGTTCCAGTTATGAAACACGGTTTAGTAACGGCATGTATCGCACTCAACTATCCAACTGCTGCCCATCCTCCACTTTGGATCGTGGTTCTTTCAATATGTGATATTTTTTCTCTCAATACCCTAGGTTCCCAACTTATTGTGAACTGTATAATCGGCACGCTGGCAGTTACGGTTCTCATGGTTACGGCAAAAAGAATAGCTGGGAAAAGAGTGGCTATAATCGCTGGAATAATCGGTGCTCTATACCCAGGTATGTGGCTTGAAACAGGACAGCTTACCGCAGAGACCTTGGCCCTCTTGACTGCAAACTTATCACTTCTAGCCTTTTATAAGCTTATAGACAAACCCACTACAAAAAGTGCAGTTTTGTTGGGTTTATGGTGTGCGCTGGCAGCGTTAACGAGATCTGAACTTGCTCTAACAGGAATACTATTTCCAGCAACAATTTATCTACATAAGGGTTTTCGCAAATTCAGCGCTAAGCACAGAATCAAATTAGCATTAGTGGTTATATTTTCAATGGGTTTGACTATGGCTCCATGGTTAATTAGGAATAACCTGGAATTTAATCATTTCACGCTAACGTCGACTGAGTTGGGCTTTACACTTGATATGGCCAATTGTAACCAAACTTATTTTGCTCCTCATCCAGGTTCAACTAATTTGGACAACCCAAGCTTTGAGGGTTATTGGACCCTGTCGTGTGCACTCAACAGACCACCCAACACCGGTGAAGGATATGATAATTCTTATTACACAACATCTGCAGAAAAATATATAAAAAATAACATATATCGATTCCCCACTGTAGCTGTTATTAGAGTCGGCAGATTATGGCAACTTTTTGACCCATTGGGACAAGCGAGACTTGACTTTCTTTCAGAACAGTGGAATTTACCCGGCGATTGGGTAAAGATATTTTCTCTATATGCTATGACCCCTTTCATTTTAATCGGAGTATTTATACTTAGGAAAAAGCGGAAAATTGGTTTTCCGTTAGCAGTATATCCGATTATCGCCACTTTTTCAGTAGCGTTCATTACTGAGGACCCCAGATATAGAGTTATGTCGGAAGGAGCAATTTCAATAGTTGCGGCAATAGGTATATCTTTTATTTTGGATAAAATTCAAGAAAAGCGACAACTCCCACCTAAATGGCTAGACCTCAATCCAAATTATACTTGGAACAAAACTTTAGACAGCACTGATTTTGTTCCTAGTGAAACTCAATTCGGTTCCTTTAGTAGCCTTTTAAAAAAGTTAAGCATAAAATCAACCACTGTTATAAAACCGAGTCGAAAAACTTATATTTTAAGTTTTTTGTCGTTAGTATTTTTATTTGGTATTTTATCTATCTCCTTTCCGATGTTATCTGGACCGGATGAAGCAGCAGCCGTTATCCATGCAGCAGGAGCAGCACATGGACAGTTAACAGGCAAGGCCATGCCAGATCCTGACCGTAATTACTCATTGTCTTATTCGCCCTTTGAGCTTATAAAACTACCTAATTCGTTTATTCAAGTCACAAGCTATGCAAATTGTTTTGGGCTCTCAGGATCAGATGCTAGTTGCGCAAAATTTTACGGCAAGATAAAACCTGGATCTTCATATGTCGTTTCTTATCAAGGAAGGTATCCGCCTTGGTACTTCGCAGCAATTGGATCAGTGAGTTTATTTACTTCCAGAACCTTAATGATCTATTTAATGAGATTTCTAAGTTTAATTTTAAGTGCGCTTCTTGTTGCTTCTGCAATCCAAGCTATTCTAGAGAGAAAAAGGCTTCGAATATTCGGGCTCTTGGGACTAGTACTGGCGATTTCGCCTAGTTTTATAACACTGCAAGCGGTAATCGGTCCTTCTGCGACAGAAAGTGCGGCAGGGTTATGCTTCTGGGCAGCATCATTAAGACTATTGACTGATCCATTTACTTCAGGAAAACGACAGATAATGCGAGTAGGGTTATCTCTTTCAATATTTGTTCTTTCGCGACCTGATTCACCGCTATGGGCAGGAATTTCTATTATTTTTATTTTACTCGGAGTTGCAAAAAAAGAGAATATTGTTTATCTAATCAAGCAATCTTATATGAAGCTTTGGATAGCCATAGGCTTCGTATCTACCTTAGTAACATTAACTTGGGACAAACTTGAGCAAGCTACCAATGTTTTAGGGTACACTTACAAACCACCATTTAACTGGTTCTCAATTTTTCACTACACGATTGATACATCACCCACTTATCTTGCCCAACAGGTATCTTCTTATGGTGAAAAACTTCCTGGAATATTGGTAATTGTTGATGCTGCGGTTATTCTAAGCTTTGTAATCATAACGTTATTAACTTCAACTTTTAGAGCTAAATTTACGATATTGCTATTTTGTATTGTGATATGGCTGATTCCTGTAGTCTCATCAGCTCTTGTTTTCCCGAAAGCTGGATTTATTTGGCAAGGAAGGTACTCCCTATCGGTTAGTATCGGACTCCCCATCCTTTGCAGTTTTTTAATAGGCGAAAAACAAATTTCGCTACGGAAATTTCAGCTTCATTACAATACCATTAAATTACAGTATCCTCTCGTTGCCTTTATAATTATCGGTATAGTATATTTCCTCAGTTTTTTCTATATAAATTACCAATTCATGGCTGGAACAACAACCCCGATATTAATAAAATATATACTAGATCCACCTTGGCAACCCCCCCTCACGTCTTTAGGATTCATAGTATTGTGTGCAATTTCTATAATTGTCTTTCTAAGATTAATCTATCGATTTGGGAAAAATACTCCAGACTCAATTAGAGCAAATACTGAATTTCTCGACAGTTACAAAAATAACTTAGATGCAAACACTAAAATAGATGGAACTAATCAAATTCCTGCTAAGTTACCCTAAGTCATAAAATGCTCTTGGAATACAATAATTCCACCCTTTATGGATTCAGATTTAACCGCTTCCATTATTCAAAGGAACTTCTGGGGGCAAATAAGCTAACGAAACCGGCGTGCCTACTATATATTGCGGAATACGTATTACATTAGTTAACATGGATACATACCAACAAATACTAGTTTGCGTATTGATACCAAATACATTGTTTCCATATCTACCAGTAGTTATATCGGTCAATTGCTGATTTAAGCTAATCGTAGATGTGATTATGTTTTGGTCGGTATTTAGTTGAATAAGTTCAGGTGGATTTATTGTAGCGATATCAGCAATATTAGAATTTTGAGCAAGTGCAATTAAATTCGGGTGGCCACTCAACGGTAAAGTGGATACGACCCTCAGGGTAGTTAGATTTACAGTACTAATGGACTCTGATCCAAAATTTGCAACATATAAATGCGAACCAGTAATTTTGCCAATCGCAGCTTGTATAGGATCCGTACCGACTTGAATAGGCGTTAGCTGAGAAATAGAAGTCGAAGTTAGCGAGATCGGTAAGATTTCGTTTAAACTGGACTCCGTTAAATATAGCATCGTACCTGAAGAATTTACATTCATTGAGGTAGGATCAGGACCTGCAGGAATCGTTCTGAAATATCGAGGCCCAACCAAATAATATTCAGTTATGGTATTATTTCCCTTGTTTAAGATAAACATTTTTGGCTGGGGTTGTCCAGGGGCAATTGAGATCTGAATTGGATCTGGACCTGTTTTGAGGGACTTATAAGCCGTATATGAGAATAAGCTTATTAAACTAACAGTGTTTGACCCACTATTTGCGACATACAATTGAAAACCTTCGGGGTCTATGACTATAGAAGAAGGGTCTTTACCTACCTTTATTTTTCCAGTTACCGCCAAACCGCTTTTCAAATTAACTTCCTCAACAGCATCATCGCTCTGTAAAACAACCCAGTCAAAACTTGGCTCTGAAGTCTGTATCTTAGTCGTTGTAACCGTGGTTGTACTTGGAGAAACTAAGGTAGCTGTGGGCGAACTATAATTTAGTCCGTTAATTGCAAATACCAGCATCGCAACGACGAATAAGACCACTGCTATTTTTATAATTATTGATATCTTATCTTCGATATCATTTACAGCACTTTGTAAATAACCTTTTTTCACTTTAATTGATTTGCAATATCATTAAATTAATACTTTTAAGTCACTTATTAACATTTTGATTCAATTGATCCTTTTCCCTGATAGTTGTTACTGTAAACTCATAATACTTGGTCTAAAATACCGTACCAACTAATGTTCACTACCCATCCCAGCTGATATCTCACTATCCTAAAAGTATTTTGACATAAATTCTTTTGCATCTTTAGGTCATTGCCTCAATTAAAAATTTTATTACAAGCCGCATAAAGTTCTTCCATTTTTCTAAAAGGTTAGAGATAAAATTCCGTGTAAACAACCTAGTAAAACCAGAATTATAGAAATGGGTCAGAGAATATGCCGATAAAATACAAAATGCTTCTTCAGCTACAACTCTAAACCTACAATCATAAGAAAATAGAGCTACGGTAAACGATTCAAGTAACACCAAAGATAAAATCGGCCATATAAACTGCTTTTTTGTAAAAGCCAAATAAATTCCATACAGCGTCAGAGGGAAAAGAAAATAAAATACGATCATTTTTACGACATCCCAACTGTAGTTCCACTGTTCAAAATTGTAATCAAATCTCACTTCTCCCAACGGATCGAAAAGCTGATACATTCTACCGAGTCGAATAACCATCACCGCAGGCAACCTAACTAAATTATGGCTTACATACTTAAACGCATAATGCTCAGCACTTGCTGTACCTTGTGATTCATCTCCATTTACTATCGGATAGTTACAGTCTGCATAAGAACCTTCAGTAGAGGGACTATTCAAGCTAAATGTAGCTCCAGGTGAAGCATAAAACACTTGGTTGCAATCCGTTATACCAAGAGTTAATCCCAAATCAGTGGAAGTCCAAGTAAAATCCTTGAACACAATATTATTTCGTATAACCCATGGTGCTATCATTAAAAGCATAATCATTACAGGGATAGAAGCAAATTTTAACTTTTTTCTAAAATTAAATTTAAAATGTTTTGAGACAAAAATTGGAATAACCAATAGAAATGCCAATAAAAATAGTTCAGATCTCGTAAGTGCAGACAAACCGCACATTATTCCAAGTAAAACGGCGGAAGAAATATTTTGTCGTTCATAAAATCGATAGGACATTATTACAGCACCAAGAGTAACTACTGTCGCCAAACTTTCAACGGTTAACATACCACTAACTAACCACATTCCCGGATATAATGCCGCAATCACGCTAGATACTAAGCCAACTTTTCGCCCGAAAACTCTTTTGGCTACTAAGCCAATTAGCGGAACAGCTAATCCATTAATTATACAATTAATTATAAGTTGCCAACCCAGAGTCGTAAAGCCAAGTTCATCAAAGAATGCAAGTACCATGGGCCAGAGCGGCGGTGCTTGAGCACTATAGCCTCCAAAATCAAGACAGGAAATCGAGGCCCCATGATTAGCTGTTGGAGTAGCCAACGATGGATACAGTTTACCTTGCGTCATTTCATAGGCAAAACAATGATATAATGCTCCGTTGTTCCAATCAATTGGATGCCAAGCTTCAAGTGAAACAAATGTAATTCGAACTACTAGGCCCAAAATAAAGATAGCGAAAAGTGCAATTCTGAACCTTTTCTGCTTTAAACGAATTACTTTTCGAGACTTGATCTGATTCAGCGGCCTTCTATTAGATTCGATTTTATTACTTATATCAACCATTGACGTATGAAATAACTAAACTCAGCTGAATAACTTATCTTTTTCAAACATGACAATTAAATCTAAACTCATATAATCAACTTTAAATTCTGTTGCTACTACTCGAAATAAGCTTAATGATAATTCAACTAACTTGAAAATAAATTTACAGTTTACTTTTCGGATTAATAAAACCCTATAACCCAAATTACAAATCTTATCCTTCTATGATTGCACAACTGTATTTTGATAATTTTACTCAACGACTCATAGCCTTCTTCCACCTTTACATCGGTTAACCATTTCGCACCATTATTTATCCCAAACATTAGGTAGACTCATATTTGCTCGGACTGTATGAAAGAGCAACGGGATCGCCAGTTAAGGGAATTGAATTAATAATACTTCCCGTCAACAGGGAAAAATATTTGGCTGACAATGATTGCAAGTCAATTACAAATCCATTTCCGTTAGGCAAACAGTACAAACTTGTAGGTTCCCCTGGCATGGAGATAGGCTTCAATGGCGAAAATGCAATTAAATCTATAGGAACTATTTGATTGGAGGACCCTAGTGTAACATAAATTAATCCTTGATTGTATTCTTCACAAATAGATGTCGGCTGACCTCCAATGTTTAGGGTTGCTATTACCTTTGAAGAAATATAGCTAATTATGGATACCGTTCCCGTTGCTTGACTCAAAACGTATCCGACACTGTCAGAATTTTGATCCGACATGATCTTCATTGGATCACTTGCCACTGCAATAGGTGCAGCAATGGGTTTAAAAGTTGATAGATTGACTGGCAACACTGCATTATCTCCTTGATCAACGATATAAGCGACATCGGATGTCTGATCGATTGCAATCGAAACTGGTGCTGGACCACCGTAGAAAGATCGTATCACCTTTAGCCCGAGTAACTGGATAGAAGTTATGGAGTTTGAGCCACTATTTACCACATATAAAATACCTGTTGCAGAATCAATTGCAGCAGCAACTGGGGCATTTCCTACGGCAATCGTTTTATATGCCTTAACGGAAATCATTGATATAACACTTACGTTATTTGAGCCTTTGTTAATAACGTATTGCTGAAGACCAGTAGGGTCTGGTATCATTGCAACAGGGTCGTTGCCAACTTTTATTACAGTGGGAGGTGAATCGTTATTGTAATTATAAATCTCTATAGAATTCTTGGCACTATCCACAACGGAGATATTCGGTGATTGATTAGTTTGAGTTTGTTTCGCATTATTTGTCGACGCACTCGAAGAAACGTTAGCAACATTAGGCGGAGTTGATCTTTCAAAACTGTTTATTAAAACTTGTAAAATGATCACAGTCAACAATAAAATTATAAACTTAGTAATTGATGGACTTAATTTTCTAGTTCGCTTCAACTGGTTAGGCGTCAAAGATCCTCCAAAGATTTTCTAGTATTCGATATCATTATAACTAAAATCATGGTAATTTCTAATCATGGTAATTTCTAAGGTCTACCTTAATATAAAATATTCAAATAATAAGATCTAGATCATCAATAATATTGTAATATTGCACAAAAACAATTCAAAGCCTAGGCAACATTTTTAATAAACTAGACGTTACAAAATTGACCTTTTAGATTCAAAGTTTTAATCAAAATTTTAAGTTCAGATCCAGTCTATAACTCAAAACGAATGTTACAAATATTTACCAACTTATAAAACTTCAGGTTTTTTTGAAATAATGTTTTACTTTAAAAAAAGCTTTTCGAATAAAACGCAATATTTCAAACAATTAGTTGTGCTGAAATTAAAAATACTTAAAGTTAGGTTAGTAATTACTTAAGATACAAATTAAACTGACTGCTCAAACTACTCAAACTAGTATAGCAGACACCGAGTTTAGATGAATTTCACCGAAAAAACCTACATTTGCCAATAAATTTAACCAAAAAGTTCCTTAAAATACCAACTTAGAAGCGTTGTCTGATCAAACCTTCATGCGTTACCATTCCTAATGCCGAAGGACTCTAATCTTCTTAATAATCTATCTACCTCCTTGGTTTCATGTTCCATCGGTACTTTTACAGCTATAACTACGATGTTGTCTTTTCTCCCATCTTTACCAATGCTAACTTTAAACTTGTCAATATTATCTGGTTGTCTAGTTTCAAGTTTAAACTCTTTCGCAATCGCAGATATATCTAGATCATGAGGTGTTAAAAACAACTCGCTAAACGTATTGGCATCCATTAGTCTAGATTGGGGAAGGTGGTTAAATATTCCACCTCCGTTATTTACGAAAACAACAATCGTTAGGGTTATTTGTAATGTTTTAACTAGTTTTAAAAGGGTCAAGCTTGAAAGATCGTATAAAAATGCCAAATCGCCTACGAGACAATATACATCTTTGGGCAAGCCTTCTTCATCGTTTGAACTAGCACCAACAGCGATACCCAATCCGGTCGACAGTACGCCGTCTATACCATTTGCTCCCCTGTTGGAAAATACTTTAACAGATTTCGGCAGAGGACCAGAAAAGTCCTCAAAATCCCTAATTGGCATCGATGAAGATAACATCAAATAGCTACAATTAGCCATGCACTGCGCCAAGACATTTGAAACTGAAATGCTAGTTAATCCTGGTCCACTAAAGTCTGATTCAATTGTTGAATATATCAAGCGATCTAAACTCTTAAGTTGATCCAAAAACTTATTGTCCATGTAGCTCAATTCTAAACTTTTAATCAATAATTTCAAAAACTTATTGACCCCTAAATTAACTGTGACATCTGCAATTCTTTGAGGATCCTGAAATTTAAAATCCTCATCCAAAAAAATAAACTTCGTGCCTTGTTTTTTCAATTCATATAGCCAAGTCGTTAATAACTTAGAAGTCGGAACCGACCCACTTACAATTACCAAGCTAGGACAAGGTCTCAATTTGTTAGTTTTAAGTATTAAATTAAAATAAGAAATTACGTTCGGATGATCAATCTTTATGCCCGATCGACTTTCGGCAAATATTGGCCAATTGAGCTTTTCGGCAACATCTAATAACAACTTGGGATCTACCATACTTGGTGGACCCATTGCAACTAATAAACCAGATCCGAACTCCGTGTCAACTACCGTATCTTTTATTAGCTCTATAATATGGTTGAAGCTTTTATCTGTCGAAGATTCTCTGTCTAAATCTTTTGTAGAATCAAATTTGTTACCTTTTAATGTGTTCCAGTTATAACAGTTAGATTTCATCGCTTTTTCTGATTCAATTAGATCATATTTATGTTTTAAAGAATCTTCATCTATTAACGGTTCTCTAAATTGAACGTTAAGATGTACTGGACCTTTAGAATTTGGTCTAGTAGCTACGCCTATCAGCCTTATTGCGAGGTCTTCCCACATGTACTTGTCATATTGAGATGGCGGTGGCATATTAAATTCATACTTAACCGAATTGCCATATATCCCAACTTGATTTATAGTTTGAGGTGAACCAACGTCATATTGGTCATAAGGACGATCTGCGGTTATCACTATCAACGGAACACACGACAGTTCAGCTTCTACGATTCCGGGGTGCAACTCAATTGCAGCTGTGCCACTACTTGTGACGATAGCAACTGGTCTTTCGGTCACAAGTGAAATACCCAAAGCACAGAACGCCGATGATCTTTCATCTAATCTTATTACATGTTGAATCTTTGGGTGCTTATAAAATGCCAATGACAAAGGAGTAGAACGAGACCCTGGTGATAAGACTACGTGTCTCAAACCGTGTTTATAAAATTTATCTACTAAAGTATGGCAAAACTCGTCTTGGAAATTCATCTTATAGTGTGTGTCTAAGTAGCTATCGCAATAAACCATGATTACAAAAGCTATTAAGATATTAACAATATTTTTAGTAATAAATATTCCTTTTAACTTCCATAATAATTAACTTGGAGATCTTATACTAATTGGATCCAATTCACTGCTTTCTATGACTCAAAATGTAATTTTATTCCACGGATTTACCCAAACCAGACACTCTTGGGGCAATTTTCTATATCATCTGGAAGAATTGAATATTCAAACTAAAGCTAAACCATTTCGATTTATAACATTTGACCTCCCCGGACACGGTAACTCTAAAGGTTTTAACATTAACTACGATACGATTTATTCTCAAATAGATAAATATCTTCCTGCACATTTTCTCGGATACTCACTTGGGGGAAGAATCGTTGCAAAATTGGTAGCAGATCATTTTAACGATGTAAGTTCACTTACTTTAATATCTACTAGTTTAGGAATAGTAGATGAAGATGAACGAACGCTCCGGCGTAGTGAAGATGAACAGCTTGCAGAAACTCTTAGGAAAATAAATTTTAAACAGTTTCACAATTTTATTGATGATTGGGTCAAACAACCTATATTTGGTAACTTTAAGCCATCACAAGAAGATTTAAATGCCAGATATACCTCTAACCCAAAAAAGTTAGCTGAATCACTTCTAACATTTGGTCAGGGAAATTTTATACCTCTCTGGAACAAGCTTGAAATTATTAAATCAGCTGGAATTAAAGTTTTGCTTATAGCAGGATACGATGATCCTAAATATCTACAATATTTAGAACTTATGTCAAATGAATTTGGGTCATCGGCTCAGCAATTTATAGTAAATAATGCATCCCACGCACCACATCTTGAATATCCGATACAAACCGCAGAAGTAGTTTTTAACTTTTTAACCAATATCTAATTGATAAATAATCCTACAGCCAGCAATACTGAAAAGATCAGTTCCAATAGAGCAGTATTTTTTAAAACAGGAATTAACGCACTCCCCTTTGCCTGCTTTAAGACCGCAATAGCGGATTTTAAAAATAGTATTAAAGACGCTAATGCGATTATTGCCAAATAGTGTTTTGTCATGTATGCAATTGCAATGCTCAACAAGATTCCAATTAGAGATACAACGACAAATAAAACCCTTGTAGCTTTTTCTCCAATTAACACTGCAAGCGTATTTTTGTGAGAAGCTGAATCGCCGTCAATATCGCGAAGATTGTTCGCCACAAGAATAGAGCAAGCCAGTAGCCCAACTGATATTCCTCCAATAAAAGAAAGAAAATCAACTTTTAAAGTCTGGCTGTAGTAGCTTCCTACTGTTGCTACTAACCCAAAAAATACCAACACACTCAGTTCCCCTAAAGCCATATATCCATAAGGCTTTGGCCCTCCACTATAACCCCAAGCAGCCAATAAACTCACCAACCCAACTACTATGAGCCAAAGCGAAGTTATCACTGCTAGAATTAACCCAGCTACGGCTGCTACTAATCCGCAAGCAAAAGCTGCATATTTAACATACTTAGGATCAACTAAACCAGATCCCACTAATCTTAATGGTCCTACTCTGTTTTTGTCGGCCCCTCTAATTCCATCAGAATAATCATTGGCATAATTTACTCCAACTTGTAAGGATAGTGCCACAGCGACACACAACAAAAACTTAACTATTGAGACGTTGTCAAAATGTCCGTATTCTCCCAATGCCGTTCCAACTAGTACAGGCGAAATTGCCGCTGGCAGTGTTTTAGGACGTGCGCCTAGATAAAAAAGCTTAAAATAACTGGCTTTGTGTGAATTAATTTCATCTTCGGAATTATTCACGGGCGTTTTGGATATTTAGAAAAATCCGGTTTGCGCTTTTCAACGTAAGCATTGTGGCCTTCCTGACCCTCTTCGCTCATATAGAAAAGCATAGTAGCATCGCCAGCCAACTGCTGTATTCCAGCCAATCCATCGTCTGCAGCGTTAAAACCAGCTTTTAACATTCGAAGCGCAATGGGAGATAGCTGAAGTATCTCTCTGGCCCACTTTACGGTCTCTTCTTCCAAGTTATCTACATTCACAACGGCATTCACTAAACCCCAATTTAGAGCCTGAGCTGCATCATACTGCCTACATAAAAACCAGATCTCCTTAGCCCTTTTTAACCCTATCGTCCTCGCCAAAAGCGAAGCTCCATACCCTCCATCAAAACTTCCCACCCTAGGACCAGTCTGCCCAAATCTTGCATTGTCACCTGCAATAGTGAGATCGCACACCAGATGCAAAACATGTCCGCCACCTATGGCAAATCCAGCAACCATTGCAATTACCGGTTTGGGTAGCCGCCTTATTTGGATCTGAAGATCTAAAACGTTAAGTCTCCCCACGCCTTGGCTACCCACGGTGTCAGAGCCAACGTAACCGTCTTGACCCCTAACTCTTTGATCTCCACCAGAACAAAAAGCCAGTTTTCCTTCCCCTGTGAAAATTATCACACCGACGTTTAAGTCATCTCTTGCCAGGTCAAATGCTGTTTTTAATTCCGCTAACGTCTCTGGCCTAAATGCGTTACGCACTTCCGGCCTGTTTATGGTAATTTTAGCTATGCCAGATGACACTTCATATTTGATATCAGTAAAATCCGCAGCTTTTTTCCACTCAATATTGTTCGCATTTGAATCCATTATTATAAGTCCTTAAAGTATTAGATATTTGTATTAATTTGCAATATGTTGCTAAAAACATCTGCAGCTATAATCAAATAAATATTTTTTGCCATACAAAAATAAATTTGAATAAAATTTATATACAGTTTAATGACAATTTACAGCAAGCAAAAACATCAAGTTAACTGCTTTAAGATCATTGCGAGTTTTACGCTTAGAATAAATCTATTTAGTGAAATATTACAGGCATTAAAGATATTGGATTAAGTTGTTAAATGTTTTTAAGTTTCACTTAGCTATCTAAATCCCATCTCACAGTGAGCTCTATTTGAGATGATCCAACGTTTTTCCTCAACCCACTTGTTTGAAACCTTTTTTTCCAAGAAAACTTCCGCATCTCCAATTTCAGTATTTACGCAAACTGCTTTTTTGCCATCTGGATCTGTATACTCAACTTCAACACATTTTTCTTTATCTAATTTAACTTTAACTTCAATCCTGTAGTCTCCAAACTTTCCGCTTACAGACCAATAGTTGTTATCCTGTTTTTTAGATAGTTTCGTCTTAAAAAAAGGAAATGCAGTTAGTGGATTTGAAGGCCAGTCTTCGTTGTTGTACCTTAGCTGTACAAAAGCAAACGGCTTAAGACGATCAAGCCCTGGCTTAGTCGATACCGCAGTAACAATCTCTAGCATGTCTTTTCCACCAAGATCAAGGTGAAGCCACGCCCATTTTTTGGCATTGCCGTGCCCATAGATTCTAGCCAATGCTCCTTTGGCATTAGAAATCTCGAACTCCTTGTTCATTACTGTGATTGTTCCGTTATAGGTTAAGTTTGGTCCAGCAACTATTTGACAACTGGGCAATATCTCCTTATCCCACGCCAACTTCGTAAAAGTATAAATAGGCGGGTCCGTAAACTCATCAGTCTTAAGATCCCAACTTAAGTTATCTGTCTTACCTCGTCGTATATTCGGTGCCACTTTAACTTCGCCGCACTCAAAAAACTCAGAAGATTCAAATTCCACTGGCCCAAATCTTTCAAAACCAACCGATATTGTATTTTCGTCATCAGTGAATATCTCAGAGTTAAAAAAATATGCCAACCATCCGTGTACATATGGCTTTGCATCTTCTGGTGATACCATTTCATGGTGTATCCAAAAGCCTGCTTTGAGTTTTTCATCAGTGAATGTGTCGTACCAAACTTCAAGTCGTTCTTTGGAACCATCAAAACGTCCCTTAAGAAGTTCAATTTGAGTGGGTATTTTTTGATCTAAAGTGGATTTCTTCTTCATACTCTTCATTCATAACAAAGTAGTAAAATAAACATTTAAAGTCAAATTTAGGTTCAAAACTAAAATCTTTGATAGAACTCATTTATATTAAACTCGTTTTTATATATATTCCAATACAAGCGTTATTTTAAAGTTGTAAAGTAATAGCTTAATTAGAAAAAGCACAACTTAAAACAAGTCAGACAAACATGCTTATTTTAAAGCGATTCTTTCAGATTCCACGTTAATCTCAGCTCCTATAAATAAAAAATATGAGGTTATATACAACCAAAGCAACAATACAACCACACTTCCAAATAAGCCATAACTCCGAGTTGTGTTGGAAAAGTGATCGAGATAAAATGAAAAACCAAACAACGATAGTCCCCATGCGACAATTGCAGATATAGCGCCGTAGGAAAATACCGTTTTAATCCTAAAAAACTCTTTTAAATTTGTTTTTTGATTTGAGCCAAAACAGTAATAGACTGAAAGCAATATCAAACCTAAGCAAATTGAAATTAGTATCCGTGCAATATTTAGTACTAGCGAGATTAGACCGAATCTTAAAATACCTGAATTGCCGGATATCCCCCTAATTAAAAATGTACCTCCAATTAAATCAGTAAATATTACCAACAAAACAATAACCGATATAAATACCAACGGCAAAGAAGAAAGACGCCTTTTAATAAATCCGCGGTCATGCGGGATACCGTAAGCCAAATCAAGTCCAACCTGTAATGATGCAACAGCACCAGTTAGACTCCATAAAGCGACTATTAGTCCAAAAATCAACTCCAGCGTGCTCGTAGTCGTAGCCTCTCTAGACTTAATAGAATCAGTGACGATACTTGCAGCCTGTGAGGGAACTATCAACGTCACATAGTGGATCAGTTTACCCGTTTGACTCGTATTTAAACCTATCAAATGCAACAGTCCAACCAGTCCGATAATAGCAGGCAACAGTGCCAAGATTCCGTGGAATGAAAGAGAAGCAGCACTAACAGTGATGCGATTTTTAGAAGAATTAGCAATAATTTTTTTTACAAAATTATATGTTGCTGACCAAGTCTTTGATAAATATTTGATTTTGAAATTCATCACTGTCAAATCAGCAAAAACATAATAAACTAACCTGTATTTTTATAATCAACGACTCTTAATCTACTGACTAGTTTTCAGCAAAATTAAAGAACTCTAAAATTAAACGACCAATGTTATTTTTAAGTTCTATTCCAATCTAATCTTACTGCTATGAAATCTTTCGAAACCATCGTTTTAATAATAATAAGTGAACTGTATAACCTTATCGGATTAGACTTGCCATAAATTTTTTTTAAAGACTACAAATAAACTTATAGCATTTAGTTAATGGAAGAAATTCTTAACAAAACCCAATATTATTTGTTAAATAACAACTACAACGTACGGTCATGTCACAGCTGGCTTATTTGAATCACATTTTAAATATTAACTTCACTTAAGCCATTGGACAAATTCGATCGCAAAACTAACGAACCAAACGATTTCAAATTAAAGCTTTAGCTGGTTGAATACATGCTACGCAAAAATTAAAAGTTACATATAGTTACTTTTCAGATTCAAGCAATTAGTTAATATCTTTTGATGCTAGATGTAATTGGTCTATCTGTTTACTGTACTCATGTCGACATATCGATCCCCATGTGGCTGACCTATGTTTTCGGTAAGCCACTTTAGATCTTCGTCTTTCAACTTCAATTCTGCCGCACCTAAATTTTCTTCAAGATATTTAACTTTTTTGGTGCCAAAAATCGGTACGATATTATCATTTCGAGCTAAAACCCAAGCTAGCGCAACCTGTCCAGGTGTAGCATCGTACTTTATGGCAATTTCGGATACCTTGGCAACTAAATCTAGATTCTTCTCAAAGTTTTCTGGGCTGAACCGAGGAAATCTAGTTGACCTACTATCTAATTGACCAAAATCAGATGGATTTGAATACTTTCCAGTCAGAATTCCCCTTCCCAATGGTGAATATGCCACCAGCCCAATGTCGAGCTCCTTAAGGGTTGGAATAACCTCATCTTCCAAATCCCGACTAAATAATGAATACTCAGATTGTACAGCATTAATTCTATGAACTTTATTTGCCCTTTTGATAGTTGTTGCAGAGGCTTCAGATAATCCCAAGTACTTTACTTTTCCTGCATTAACCAATTCTGACATTGCCCCAACGGTATCTTCAATCGGAACCTCCAAGTCAACCCGATGCTGATAATATAAGTCGATATAATCAACACCTAGTCGTGTCAGAGAAGCTTCACAAGCAGACTTAACATATTCGGGTCTGCCATTTATTCCGAGAAAAGCTCCACTTTCATCTCTCTGATTTCCGAATTTAGTAGCCAAAACAACCTCGTCTCTTCTGGCTTTAATCGCCTTACCTACTAACATCTCATTTAAGAAAGGGCCGTACATATCTGCAGTATCTAAAAAATTGCATCCCAAATCCAATGCTCTGTGAATAGTGGCAATTGACTCTTCGTCGTTTCTTTCCCCATAAAACTCCGACATTCCCATGCAACCAAGCCCAAGAATCGACACTTCAAGTTCACCTAATTTTCGCTTTTTCATAAAATTAAGTCTATTAGGTAAATCAGAACATATGCCCATTTAATTTGGCAGTTGTGGAAACTAGCCACCTCATGAGATGGCCCAAAAGTCCGAATCTATATTATGGCTAAAATAAAATTGTGAATAATCTAGTTGCTATTGACCTACCTCAAACACAAGACTTGCTGAAACTTATAGCCTCAATCTGGGACGATGGTGATGCTATATATTTTATCGATCAAAGATTTTCTGATAAATTAAAACAACAGGCTATCGACTCGGTACGTCCCAAATACTTAATTAACTTAGAAGGTAAATGCGAACTTAATAATTCGATTGAAGTATGTCACGGAGACGCACTGATTATTTCAACAAGCGGCACTACTGGCAAGCCAAAAGCTCTGATTCATACATTCGATAGCTTAAAAAGTCATAGCCGGCTGGTTAACGAGTATTTAAAAATCAATTCTCAAAAAGATAAATGGATAGCGTGTTTGCCGTTAAATCACATAGGTGGATTGGGGGTAGTATTGCGATCCATGTTTGAAAACTTTGAAGTAGCGATATTAGAAAAACCCGATCCTAAGCGAATTAACGACTTGAACCGAGAGGGATTTAATTTAATTTCACTTGTTATTACTATCCTGTCGAAGATCGATATTTCGCATTTTAAAGCAGTAGTCCTTGGAGGAATGGCAGAACCAGAAAAAACTCAAGACAACGTATTTGCAACATATGGTTTAACTGAAACCGGTGGCGGTGTAGTTTATAACGGACAAACACTAAATAAAGTAAGTATTAGAATCGACAAAGATTCTAGTTTAATTTCCGTAAAAACTCCGACCCTATTTAGGGGATACAGAAGTTTATTCAATGAAACATTACACGTATATGAAATCTCAGCTCAAGGGATAGAACCAGAGTTAACAGATGGTTACTTTCAAACATCTGACTGCGGATTTTTTGACAACGACAGGTTAAAGATACTTGGTCGAACCGACGACGTAATCAATACTGGTGGCGAAAAAATCTGGCCCGGTACTATTGAAAGTGAAATATCTGCAATCGAAGGGATAATAGAAGTTGCAGTTGTGCCAGTCGCAGACGTCAAGTGGGGTCACAAAATAGTTGCAGCTATTACAAAGCAACCGCAATCAAAAATTACAGTGACTGAGATCGCCAATGTCATACGAGATTCACTATCAGATTGGGCAGTGCCCAAAGAAATAAAGTTTGTACAAGAACTACCTAAAACCTCGATTGGCAAAATAGATAAACAAGCCGTGATTGAAATGTTTAAATGATGAGGAAGGTCACTAATAATTTCCTACCCAGGTTAATAAAACTTGGATACATCACTTGTGATTGAAACAGTTAAGTTAATCGATCAAATAACTTGTTAACTGCCAAATAGATGAGACGATAAATAAGGTTGTTAACTCAGACAACGAAAATCAGAACGACGAATTAAGTGAAACTAGCCTTTAAATATACAAGATTAAGTCGTATTTATGAAACCACTTGGGATTGAATTTCATACCTAGTAGTTAAATGTTTACTAAACCTCTAAATCGCTAAGGACCTCTCTAGCATAATCCCCATCTATTTCTACCCGAAAGTTATAGTTTTTATGTTCTATTCCCACAATGAATTTGCCTACCGTTAAATCTTCTTTCAAACTGCTTAAGTTAAAACTAATATAATGAACGCTTGCTGTTATATCTTCTTTGGTCAACAGTTTTTCATGTTCTGACAGTGGAACTGAGTAAATTACCTCCTTGAGATTAACATCTGAGATAAAAACTGACTTTTCAATTCCAACTAATTTTGGGAGCCATTCTTTAAGGTCTGCTTCAGAAGTAAGCTCTATAAATAAAGTAGCTTTCAATTCCGACAAGTCAGGTATTAAAGAGTTATAAATGTCCAGTTCAACTTGAATCCCCTCATCGGTTGAAATCTTTTCAGCTCGAGCCATCTCCTGGATTTGAAACACAACAGTGTCTCTATTTTCAAAAACTAAAGAAACTAGCGGACCTACGTGAACTCTTCTAAGTTTCTTTTTGGCAATGATTTTTTGCAGATATTCAGGCCGAACTCTTTCATACTCTCTTAAATCTAAAATATCAGCTAACTCAAGTCGTTTCACAATTGATATCCTAAGCCAAAACTAACTCTTTTTATCTATACCGTAAGCTTTTTCTAATAGTTCGATAGGATGAACTACAGTAGATCCAGTTTGTTCAAAGATGGAAGTATTTGCCAAATGACAGTCGCCTACAACTAACGAAGATTTAAGAGTCTCAACTTTTTCAATAAGCGGTTTGCTTACTTTCATCGCCAATTCCATATTTTTTTCTCTGTAACCCCAAGTACCGTCGATTCCCGAACACTCCTGAATCAGATCTACTTTTATTCCCGCAAGTTTCATCAAATCTCTTGCCTTGTAGCCGTTCATCTGAGCGCGTAAATGACAGGCGCAGTGATATGAAACACTTTCAGGAATCTCACCGTCAAAATCTAATTTTAGAACTCTATCATCTGAGTTCTTTAACCCAATCAAGTACTCCGAAATATCCAAAGTATTTTCTGCTACGTTTTTAGATTTTTCTGTTTTTAAATAACGGGGATAGTCTTGCTTTAAAATATAAGCACAAGTTGGCTGAGATACTACTATCTTTCTGTTTTGTGCTACTTCAATAGCGAGCCGATCTACATTTAATTTAGCCGAATCTACAAACTTATCTATTTCTCCAGAGTGCAAATATGGAGCACCGCAACACCTTATCCCCGAAGGATTGGTTACTGATATGTCGTTGTGCTCTAGTACTCTAACAGTACTTTTACCTATTGAAGGTTGCATATATTCAACAAAACATGTAGTAAAAAGTGCTACAGATTCCTGAGGATTCTTAACGGTATTTACCTTTCTTTTTCTCCACCATGTCGAAAATCTCTGCTTGGCGTAAGGCGGCAACAACCTTTTTGAACTAATCCCGATTGTCGACTCTGTTAATTTACGAACAAAAGTATTGGGTTTAGTTACAAGCTTATTGGTTAACTCAGGAAAAATGGTTGCCACGTTTCCAGATAAGTCGGTCTTTGCCAAGGCTTTTTTTGCTAGAGCCTCTTTTTTTGAATCTAATCTATTTTTGACGCGTACCGCTTGAGCACGCATCATCATTCTGGGAAAATCCAGATCCCACTCGTGAGGCGGAATGTAAGGGCATTTGAGGTAACATAGTTTACACTGATAACATTCGTCAATTACTTGATCCCGCTGAGGCCTACTTAACTTTTCAACTTGACCATCCAACTCGTCTATAAAGCTAAATAGAGTCGGAAATGACGGACAAAGGTTGTAGCACAACCGACACCCATGGCAGATATCAAAAACCCTAAGCGACTCTGCTTCAAAATCGCCTTCGTTATAATAAGCCTTATCAGCGGGATCGTAAGTAGTAGTCATTTATGTATCAGTTAGGAGACGGCCTCTAATCCTTTTGTAAATCTACCTGCATGACTTTTTTCTGCTTTTGCCAAAGTTTCCATCCGCTCAGCAATCGAATCAAATCCTTCTTCTCTTGCTATTTTGGCAAATCCAGGATACATTTCTGTATATTCGTAGGTTTCACCGGTAATGGCAGATTTAAGGTTGTCTTCAGTAGGTCCAACTGGCACTCCAGTCACTGGATCTCCGACTTCTGCTAAAAAGTCAAAATGACCGAAAGCGTGACCTGTTTCTCCTTCAGCAACTGACCTAAACAGTGCAGCTACGTCGGGGTACCCTTCTACATCAGCTTTCTGAGCAAAATAAAGATATCGCCTATTTGCTTGGCTTTCACCAGCAAAGGCTTCCTTTAAATTTGCCTCTGTTTTGCTTCCTTTTAATGATGGCATATTGTTTCCTTTCTTTTTTCTAATTTATTTTTTTCTTAAAATCTCTTTAATACTGGTGTTAAAAGTAAAACTGTTTAATTTAAACAAAACAGTCTACACACAGCCCCCTTAATACAATATCAATTTTGTCAATTTTAAAATTGTTTAAAGCATCATCAGACAAATCTATCATTTTGCTGTTAACTTTTAGATCTACATCATTTACCTTAGAACATTTTTTACATACTAAATGCTGGTGTGAGATCTTTACGTTTGGATCGTACCGAATTGTTCCTGTACCTAAATCGATTATCTCTAGTTGATTTAACTCTGCTAACTCATTTAAGATTTGATAAACGGTTTTTAGGGAAATATTACCGATTTGAATCTTAGCTTGATTGTATATGTCCTCAGCAGACGGATGGCTACTATTTGATTGCAATATCTTGAAGATGCATAGACGCTGTGGCGTAATCTTTCGCTTGTGCCTATGGTACATTTCAACTAAACTGTCTACTGAATCCACAAATTATAGTTTAACAAATATTGTTAACTAACATTTCAGATAAATACATGACGAGTGATTCTTCGTAGTTTACGGAAATATTTAACTCTATAAAATTTTATTATTATTTCGACTTTAGAATAAATTAGAGATTAGCCACAAATACAGTATCTGCTGTAGCATTAAATTTTAAAAACTAATTTCTGAAAGCTCAGGAATCCACTTTAATGCTCTTTTTTTGGCCTCAGCCCACTTTTCACGTGTAGAATGACCGTTGGGTTCAATGATTTGAGAGGGCTTATATAGACTTTGTATGTCAGAAAATGACTTTAAGTAACCCAATTGGAGATAGACCAAATAGGCAACTCCTAAAGTTGTAGCTTCAGCAACTCCTGAGACTTCAATTGGTATCTCGCAGGCATTTGCAAGTAACTGACAAAAGACCTTATTTTGGACCATCTTGCCGTCTACTTTTAGTGTCTCAATTAAAAGTTTGGAATCTTTAATCATGGCGTCTCTCATATCTGCAGCCATATTTGCTATCCCGTCTAATACTGCAACTATTATCTTATTTTTATCAGTGGCCAAGCTCAATCCAAAAAAAGCTCCCGTAGCTCCAAAATCCCAATTTGGAGTACCAATCCCAGATAAACCAGGAACAAAATATACATCGGAGCTTTGAGAATAGTCACAAGTCACACTATTTGCATCCTCTACGGTGCTTATTAACTTGAGATTATCTTTTAGCCACTGAATGTTAGATCCTGCTGACAACATAACAGCTTCAAGTCCCCAAGTTAATTTACCGTTAGTTGCCCACGCTACTACCGGAATCGTGCCGTTTGAACTTTGTCCATAAATTGAAGGCTTTGACTCTATAACCTGATCTAACATTGATCCTGTACCGAACGTAGCTTTTGTATCTCCTGCTACCACACAGCTTTGGCCTATTAAAGATGCCTGTTGATCCCCTAATATTGCCAGAATCGGTGGACTCCCTTTTAAATTGCTTGCAACTGCCAGTTCTCCAACCGAATCGGTTACAACAGGAAGCATGTGACGAGGAATATCTAACTTTTTTAATAGATCACTGTTCCATTCAAAAGGATTAGTATATACTAATCCGCTCAAAGCAACGTTTGAAGCGTCAGTAATATGAGTTCCCGTCTTAGAGTTGTTTTCGTGACTAAGACAGTATACGACGTACGAATCTATTGTTCCAACACATAAGTCTTCGTCCCTAAGCACTGGATTTTGATTTAAAACATAAGCAAACTTACTAGCAGAGACATTGGGAGCCAGCCTAAAGTTTTCATTTTGTAACGCAAGACACTCCCCTACCGTACGAAGGCCTTGCCAACTAATACCTTTAAACACCGGATCACCAGTGGACCTGTTCCAAACAATAGCAGATGCCCTTTGGTTACTAATACCTATACCCTTAGGAACTCCATAATCTATAATTGCATTGTTACAGAGTTCTAATACTTTAGTTCTCAGTTCAGTTGGCTCAAATTCGACAACTCCATCTGCATCTGTTGTAGGTAAAAAAGCAGTGGCATAAATCTTTACAAAATTAAAGTTGGAATCGATAACAGATACCCTTATCGAAGAACTGCCAACGTCTATTACGCAAATTTTGTCTGAGTCACTCATTAAAGCCACCGCCTTTTAGATTTATACTTTATTTAGACCAATCTGGCTAAATCTTATATACGAATACGAACAAACAAATATGTCAGTTAAATTTGGAATTACACTTAACTCTAAATTTAGGGTAGTTCGGAAATAATTTCCTCAACTTTTAAACCAAGCTTAAATGGATTCAAAATTCCCTTAGGGTCCAACTGACTTTTTATTCCTTCTAATACGCTAAATGACTCCTTTAAGGCTGTTTTCATATAGCCCGACCTGTTTAAACCAATCCCATGATGGTGACTTATGGCTCCATTGTATTTTTCAACCGTTTGCATTACTGCATCCCAACAAAGCCTGTAGTAAGTCTCATTGAAATTTTCACCCGAGTTTTCTCCACTAATTCCAGCAAACGTAAAATACAAACAAGCTCCAGACATATAGGCATGGCTTTGATGAGCGGACGCATTTACAGTCCCTTCCACTGCTTTTAATGAAGTTACTACTTCATCATACAATAAGGGCAGACTAGTCCAATCTGATGAAATCTCAATTGTATCTAAACAAACTCCCATTTTTGTGAAATGCCCCAAGCCGCTTACGTCATTTCTATTTTCCAACCAATCGTCTACAAGCTTTTCGTCCAAAACTTCTAAGTCTTTGCACTCTTCTAATAAAATACTAAAGTTGGCATCGACCAAAAACCTCTCACCTTCATCCATTACTATGATGATGTTCTTATCTTTTAATTTAAAATTTCTTTCTGACTCGACCGAGTCATAAAGTCTCAGAACCGCTATATTTGCTTCTCGTTGAATTATATTTTGGCAGACTTTTAGGCCGTTAGCAAAACTTTGTGCGCTAAATGCTGCTTTGCGCTTATACTTAGGTAAACTATGAACCCTAAATGTCGCTTTGGAAATTATACCTAAGGTACCTTCGGATCCTACGAACAACTGGTTTAAGTCAGGTCCGACCGCAGATTTTGGCGCATTTGTTCCAGTTTTTATAATTGAGCCGTCGGACAGTACTACTTCCAAGGAAAGTACCATATCTTCAATCTTTCCATACTTATTGGAAAGTTGACCGGCCGATCTGCATGCCAACCAGCCTCCCACTGTAGATATGTCAAATGACTGCGGGAAGTGACCAAGAGTCAAAGCAAAATCCTCCTGTAGCTTAGATTCCACTTCTGGTCCAAAGTAGCCACAAGAAACCGTGAGTGTCTTGGAGTCTTCGTTAACCGAAAACTCTTCTTTCACATTTGTAAGATCTAAGCTAATAGAACCAGGAATGCATATAACTCCTCCAGATACACCGGATCGTCCAGCAGCCGGAGTTACAGGGATGACATACTCGTAGGCCAACTTTAAAATCTTTGAGATCTCATTTGTACTCGTCGGATAAATTACGACTCCTGGAAAAGTTGGAACCATCGCCTTTTGCGCCCATTGAAGGCTCAATGGCCACCAGTCTCGGGAATGCTCAGCTAAAGCTTGCAGCTTTATATCAAATCTAATTCCCAAATCTGACAATCGATCATAGAACTCCTGTGGAATTATTACATTTTTGTTTATATTGAGTCTCTGTTTTAAGTCTTCGTAACCTACGGAAAATTCAACTGGAGGATCAGGCTCTATTTTTGGGGTCATTAGACAGTTTTGCTTTCGTTTTCAAAAGAGTAAAATCTCTCAACTTCGGTAGTAAATTCTTTAATCTGAGCCTGTTTATACGAATCGGTCCAGTTTAAATGCTCTGCCATGAAGGTTGCCACTTCTGGAACTGCCTTAAGGGTAGAAGCTTTATCGAAAATAACCGATCTTGTTCTTCTTGAAAGTATGTCATCTAAAGTTAAGGCCCATTCGTGATAGATTCCATAGTAGATTTCTACATACAAATAAGGTAAACCATCAACTACCTGCTTTCCTAATTTCGGATCCTTCTCAATTGCGGCGATCAAGTCATTTGCGACAATCCCATATCTACCAAATAGGTGATCGAATAAAATAACATCAACGTTATCTGGATACTTAATCTCAAGATTAGGCATACCAAACCGAACAAGTTTTTTGTCGACTGGAGAACCCATCAATGCAAGCCTTCTAGTTCGACATTTCAATTTAGTTAAATTTAATTGGCAAACTAAATCTACTGTATCTTCAGCCATTTTCCTATAAGTCGTAAGTTTACCACCGGTGACGGTGATCACGTTAGACTCTGATTTAGTAACTTTGTGCTGTCTGGAAAGATCCGCCGTCTTTGAAGTAAGCGTTTTGGTATGTGTTTCTTGCTTCAAGAGAGGTCTTAGTCCCGACCAAGCTCCTAGTACATCCGATCTGGATATGTTAGCGGTAGTCGAATCGTTAACAGCTTCAATTAAGTAATCGACATCTTCTAGGGTGCAATCTGGATCAAATATATCTCCACTATAACCTGTATCGGTAGTACCGATATAAGTTTCAGTTCCCCATGGAATCACAAAAATGGATCGTTTGTCTTTTCGCACCGGTATAACACAAGCAATATTGCAGGGCAATTTCTTTCCGTCGACCGCAATATGGATACCCTTAGCAGCCACGATGCTTTTCGGGTGGAGTCCCTCATCTTGTGCCCTAACTTCATCGCTGTACACCCCAGTAGCGTTAACTACGGCTTTTGCCTTAATTTCAAAAGTCTCAGTTTCATCTTCTGAACCTGTGGGCTTCTTTGCAGTTACTTTTATCCCTCGTACTTTAGAATTGTTGTCATAGATAAATCCCACCGCTTCTGCATAGTTTAGTAATATTGCCCCGTAGTTTGCTGCCGTCTTTGCAACTGTTAAAGTTAAACGCGAATCATCTGTTCTGGCATCATAATAGATCATTCCCGCAGCGACTATCTCTTTTTTTAATGACGGTAATAACCTTAAAGTCTCTTCGGCGGTAATCCTCCTGTGAAGCTTTCCTATCCTAAACCCACCCGTAATATCATATGCCGACAGTGCAACTGACATTAGTCTGGCAAAACTTTTATTAACTACACCCTTTCGCCCATAAAGCGGGATTAAAAACGGTAGTGGTTTTACGATGTGTGAGGCATTCAACAAAAGTCTTTGCCTCTCGGCTAAAGACTCATAAACTAGTTTCACTTCCTTTTGTTGCAAATATCTAAGACCACCATGTACTAGTTTGGAAGACTTAGAAGAAGTACCGGAAGATAAGTCGTTTTTTTCCACCAATGCAGTCTTAAGACCTCGGCTTTGAGCATCCAGAGCAATACCTGCACCCGTAATTCCCCCTCCGATCACTACTAAATCAAATTCTGAAGTCTTCAGATTCTCAATTTGTTTCAAACGACTTTCAATAGGTGACTTCAAATTTTTTCTTTCCAAGTAGTAAGTTGACCATCCACCAGTTCAATGCAAACTAGTTTCTAATATAAAATATGCAATCATAGCTTATCTTCAAATTTTTAATAAATTATAAATAATTTGACTTGATGCATATACATCTTAAGTTATTATGCACTGTTTTCTGACAAACTTTAAGGGAGGTAAAGTAAAGATTCTAAAGATAAGTTCCCGGTCGCAATTCACCCCTAGGAGCTGAACCATCGGAGTTAAGACTACCTGGTGCTTGCATTTGAGACCGTAATGCCATCTGCTGTGCGAAAAGAGTAGCTTGAATACCGTGAAACAGCCCCTCCAACCAACCCACTAACTGGGCTTGTGCCACCCGAAGCTCAGCTTCCGAGGGAGCTTCATCATTAAACGGTAGGGAAATTCGTTCCAACTCTCGAATCAAATCCGGAGAGAGGGTCTCGGACAACTCCTTTATGGAAATATTGTAGATCTCGCCCAATCTCGAACGCGCTTGCTCATCTAACTTTGAACGTCGGACTTCATCTAGTAGTTGTTTGACCATAGATCCTATACGCATAACCTTTGCGGGTTGCTCAACCATCTCTACCATCTGAAGATCTCCACCAGTCTCATTTTTGAGAACTTCTACTAGATCGCCGTGTGACTTATCCTCTACTTCACCTTTATCACTTAATTCGAATTGATCGCCTTCAACACTTAAAGTAGAAAAGCTTAAGCCGGAGCAAAAACTTCTGTATCCCAACATATCTTTATTCGAGAAAAATTTCATTCTAAACCTTACTTATTTGAAATTAACATTTGAAACTGTTAGACAACATTCGAAATTCGCTCGCACTCACAAGTGGCGATTGTTTTCGACGATTAATTACAACTTTCACATATAAAGTCTTAATATACGCTATGCAACAATCTCTGGCTTAAATACGCTGCGATAATAATATTGCCCTATAAATTATCATAACAGGTAGGCCGATCAGTTGATGCAAACTTTTCCTACCCGTTGACAATTTTTAAAAATTGAACCGAACTTAGAATCAGACGAAAACTTGATTGAATAACCTTATAGATACTTTCGAACTTATCTTTTGTCCTTTTTTTATTAGCCGTTAACATTAAATTAAAATTAGACGGATTAAGTGTATAACATATTCTTGTATTCACAGGTTATTAAAAATCAAACTAATATATACACTATGCGAGTATCAACCCGGGGTGACTATGCCTCAAGAGCTTTACTTTCTTTAGCCCTACATACCCAAGACATCGGACCCACTTCAGTAAAAGACTTGGCCGACAGAACCGGACTACCCCAACCTTATCTAGAACAGATATTGCTAGCGCTAAAAGGTGCCGGTATAGTAACCTCTAAGAGAGGTGTCGGTGGGGGCTATATACTTGCCAAGCCTTTTAATCAAATCACCTTAGGTGACATAGTAAGTGCAGTCGACGGACCAATATCCGCAGGTGATTTTGGAAGACCTCACGAAAACGGAGCCTGTGAACACGAAGGACAGTGTGTATTGCTTGAAGTTTGGGATGAAGTAGGAAAACATATGAAAGAACATTTATCGACATTTACGATTCAAGACATGGTTGACCGGGCTTTGGGCAAAACCGACGCTAAACGCCTTCACTAAGGGGTTAAACAGTTGTATCCGTAGAAGATCACTATAAGAATTTTACCGTAGGTTGCAATAATATATAAAAACTCACTGGAATAATTCACCTGGAATAATTCACCTGGAATAATTAATTCGTTAGAATTCAGTCAATTGTGTAGTTCCACTTTAAAATTGCTCTTGTCTCATGTTCGTAACCTAAAATACTTATCGAGCAAGGACTTAAAACCAATTGAGATGCCAATGAAGCGTCGCAATTTATCCAAGCAGCTCCGATTAATCGCAAAATATGTCCGTGAGCAAACATTAAGACATTTTCTTTTTCGTACTGCTCAACAAGTCCAATTACTTTTTGAGCCCTGACGTAGACTTGGGATAAAGTTTCTCCATTCTCCACACCATTTTTGAATAAAGACCATCCAGGATATATTTGACGCATCTGTTCTGTGGTCTTACCTTCTGTATCGCCATAGTCCCATTCAACGAGCAGTGGTTCTATGTCAACATTTTCATAGCCTGCATTAAATGCAGTATCAAGTGCTCTAGTTTTTGGCGAGCTCAATACCTTGCTAAAACTAATATTATTCAAATACGACCTAAGTAGCTTAGCTTCTGCAATTCCATTTTCGGTTAATGGGATGTCCGTAGTTCCAGTATGCTGACCCGTAATTGACCACTTTGTTTGCCCATGTCGAACTAAATAAATCACAATTAAAAAAAGGTTCTAAAGGTTTAAAAAATTATTTACGATTTACAAAAGTATATAGGAAGTACTGGCTCAGATATATATCAGTACATAAATTCATAACGTATTGTATAAATTAATGAGCTTAGATATCATTTAGAAATTTACCTTCAGCAATATATACCCGTTTCCCGTCTGTTGTATCTACCCAAACGCGCATAAGTCTATTCGTGCTTGGATCTCGAAAGATCTCGTCTGTTTTAACAAGATTTCTTGTATCAGCAGAAATTAACTCCCCGTGTCTCTTGCGAAAAAAACTATAGATTACGGTGCTAATTATCACCACCAAAACAATTACGATAACTGTTACGACAATCATTTGTACTCTGATGCAATTTAGATAGCAAAAATAATCTGTTAAATATCAGCCTGCAACAATCATCCAAGAAGGCATGCTTTCGTTTGGCAGATCAGACTGTAGTTCTATTTTGAGGTATTACGACCACCGCAGTTCCGTAAGCAACCACCTCGGTCACGCCCTGAACAATTTCTGACGAATCAAATCTCATGCCAATAATAGCATTAGCACCAATTACCCTTGCGTTATCTATCATTCTATCCAATGCATGTCTTCTTGAGTCTTCAACCAATTGTGTATACTGTTTAATTTCTCCACCAGCAATTTGTTTAAAACTCGCACCGATCGATTTACCGACTCCCACTGACCTGGCAACAATCCCATATACAATACCCAATTCCTGTACTACTTGAGTACCAGCAATGTTAATTCCGGTAGTAATGGGAAGAACCACCTGTGGGTTAAGTTGTTCATTCTGTTCGCTATAAGTCATTCATGCTCCAAACTTTGTCAATTAATTATATCTATTTCGATAGTGTAGCACTATTATCAACCCGCTAACTAGTAGTGGGTCAAATTGACCCTAACCATTCTAAATCAGACAAATCATTCTAAAATGCGAGACCATACCAACCTCGATAATGTTTACAACTACAGTTATTTAAGCATTTTCTAATTACACACGTCTTATAAATTTAAATCTGTTTATAAATTACAATCTGTCTTGCGTCGCGAGGTTCTGTTTTAGAATATGTTCACAATGTGAACACCTTTGAGATGTTTATTGTGGTATGACTGTGTAATTTGTGGTATGACTGTGTAATCTTTTCTACTAGCTTATTCTTTCTAATATAAATCTTGTAATAGCAGATTTCAACCTACTTCAAATTCTGATCTGCTTAAATCTTTCTTTGTTGTGTATTAGTTCCAGGATTATCTGTGGTTCCTTCGCTTGATTTAGACAGAGTTGCAACTTTCAAATCTTCGTGAGTTATTAAATCGAAAATATTTACTATCTGCTTTCTTCATTTGTGGGTAAAATCTTTCCTTTGATCAGCGATTTTCCTGTAAATCGTAGATTAGTTTTAACTAACTTTTTAATAGGTTCAAACTGTATATATTTTTAGGACATAGTTGTTAATATTTCCAACCGTGACATAAATCGTACCGATAACAGAACCTTTCACCATCATTGCCTTATTTAACTTATTGATCTTTTTCTTAAAACTTATCAACGTGCCGTTTTCAGCATAAAATGAAATTGGTGTGACACTGAGTTGTAGGCTCTCCGAAGTACTTCCTTTTTCATATATCCTACCGATAAAGCTATCGGACGGAAAATTAACTAAACTTAACCCTTTGACGAAACTTCCATACATGATTTGGCCGTACTTGGCAAGTTGTCTTAAGATGGAAAAAGTTCCCGCCAAACCTATCAATGCTCCAACAACTGTTAAAATCTTTCCTTGGAAATTTGCAGGAGTCGCAAATACCAAGACCCCGCCCGCCTGAGGGGTATATCCAGTTTTAATTCCAAAAGTACCGTCTACGCCCAACATCGGATTTGTACTTTGTTGCCAACCCGAAATCGGAAAGTTTATGAAAGGCTGATCCACAATTTGTTTTACTACGGGATTTGAAATTAAAGCCATGGCGAGTAAAGTCTGATCATAAGCCGTGGAGATATCTCCAGGACTTAACCCACTCGGATCTACATAATCAGTATTTTTCATCCCCAGTAAAGCAGCTTGAGCATTCATCTTAACCACAAAACTTGAAACTGTTTTGGCATCAATCCTAGCCAATATCAAAGCTACATTATCAGCACTGGGTACCAACAGATAAGTTAGCAGCTGTCGTTCGGTTAATACTTCTCCCGCAACTATTTTTGATTCTGAATCACCTTGAGATACTGCTTGAGCCCACTCCTGTTGATCTAATTGAGTTGCGGTATAACTAAATCCATTTGAAGTTGATGAAAGTGGATAGTCTTTAAGGATTATATATGCCGTCATCAGCTTAGTAACACTCGCCAAGGGTTTGGGAATATTATCTCCACTGGTGGCTAAAACACCGGATCCTACAACTCCAACTGCAGATTCTATGGGACTGGGAGGCCATTGAATATTCTGAACTGATTGATTTAACTGTGAGGGTGCTACATTAACTTGTGACGACTGTGTAGGCGGTAGTGACTGTCCTGTTGATTGCGACACCAAGTATGCATTTGGTATCGAAAGTGTCACCTTAAAAGTCGGTACGATCTTATTTGATACAAGATTATCGTATACAAAGAACGAACAAATAGCGATCACGACCAAAAATACAATAAGACTGAGTCTTCGGCGCCTCCTTAGAACCGCTTTACGTCTATGGTTCCTAATATATATTCGATTTTCATATACCGAGTTAGTCATTTAACTAAAAAAGAATTTTAACAGAAATAGATATAGTTTTTGTGTTCTAAAAGGTTATTTACCTCTATACAAATTTTTCGCAAAAGTAACAACATTTACAAATTGCACAGCACGCTTAAAAACGATTGTAAAAACATTTCTGCTTTTAATCTAAATATTGGTAACACTTTTGCACTTTTTATCGATTTAACTTAATGAGTCATATTAAAAGTAAATATTCACAGAATAATATTCCCAGAGTAATATTCCCAGAGTAATATTCCCAGAGTAATATTCACAGAATATAGGGAATTAGAAGTCGTGATTTAAATGTATAAAGTAATGCAAGTTTAAACACAGTAACTAAATTGTACTACCTAGAAATATAAAACATTGGACATAGTACCAGACATTGGACATAGTACCAGACATTGGACATGATATTAGACATTATTAGACAACAACTTCAATTAAGGATCAAACTAAATTACTACCATGGCTTTTATGGCCAAAACAGTTACTAAGACGCTCAAGGTTATTGACATATTTAAAAAGTTATTGAGATATTGAACAGGTTATTGACATATTAAAAGTTCTATACGTAAGCTAAAACAAATGAAAGCGAGGATATATGAGAAAAATTAACTTCAACAGAAGTCGTTTTACTTTAAGCAAAATTCCATTAAAACAAAAGCACACTACCCGCTTAATAAAATTACAGTCGGCAAATAGCTCCAGAGATACCACATTTTTCAGACGATTAACTAAGACACTTACACTTGCAGTGGTAATTACACTACTGTCTGCTTACATGTTTGTTATGATCCCTATGGGGACGAACAAACTAAAAAATTCCTCTCTTACCTCCAATTCGACGCCATTAGCATGGACTGCTTACGTTGGCAACCCTGGCTCTAATAATATTGTGCCCTTTAACACATCTACAGAAAATCTTGGAACTCCAATCAGTGTGGGAAACGGACAAAGGTCCGTAGCCATAACTCCCAATGATTCGACACTATATATTTGCAATCATGCAGGAACTATTTCATATGTTAATATAGCCACGGGATCTGGATCTGGAAATATAGGCATTGGTGGCGGGTCTGCTCCGTATGCTATGGCAATCACGCCCAAAGGGACCGCAGGTTATATTGCTGATTACGGCGGAAGCAAAATAATTCCAGTTAACACCGTTACGAATTCACCTGGATCATCTATAGTATTAAGCGGTGCGCCTAATGATGTTGCGGTGACACCGAACGGAGACTATGTTTTAGCTACGGTCCCTTCAAGTAATCAAGTAGTAATATTGTCAACTTCCACAACCGCTATTTTAAATACGGTTACAGTACCAGGCGCATCGGGAGTAAGTATTCAGCCAAACGGCCAAGTCGCATGGATAGCCAGTTCTTCTAGTGATTCGATCTATCCTCTATACTTGGCAAGTGATACCGTTGGGACAGCAATTCAGGTCGGGAAAGACCCTCAGGGAATAGCAGTAACCCCAAACGGACAACAGGTTCTCGTTACAAACTATAACTCTAACACTGTAAGCGTTATATCTACAAGTACCTTTCAGGTTTTGAACACTTTTACAGTTGGCCAAAATCCCATCGCAATAGCTGTAACTCCCGATTCAAAGATGGCTTATGTCGTAAATAGCGGAGACGGAACTGTTATGCCAGTAGTATTAGCTACAGATACTCCCCAAACAGCATTTAGTATCGGAGTAGGAATAGATTCAATAGCAATCGATCCAGATCAAGCTCCCGTAGCACAACTCAGCGTCACGCCAGCTCCTGCAGGAAGTGCGACCACCTTTGACGCCTCACACTCAACGGTCACGTTTGGAACCATAGTCAAGTATGTATGGAACTTCGGAGATGGTACTTCTCAAACTACAACAGTGCCAACAACCAGCCACACTTATCTGGTGGGTGGAAGCTATTTGGCCTCCGTTACCGAAACTGACTCAGCCGGAACTTCTATAACGAGGACCTTTACTGGTCAAACTATGTCTCAAAACGGCGGGTATTCTGCGGTTGCTTCACAAGACGTATACGTTCCGACATTTACTACACCTAACTGGGAAGCATACGTAGCTAACTCATCAGCTAATACCGTAACTCCCGTTAACGTTGCAACTGACGTAGCTGGCTCCCCTATAACAGTAGGAACTGATCCGGTGGCTTTAGCGATCACCCCTAACGCATTTGATGTATTGGTTGTAAATAAAACATCAAACACCGTAAGTGAAATTGCGACTTCAAACAACTCCGTAGTAAAAACAGTAACTTTGGCTAGTGCTCCCGATGCAATTGCAATTTCACCAGACGGTACCACCGCTTGGATCGCAGAGTATGGGGCAAATCAAGTAGTCCCGATTAACTTAAATTCAATGACAATCGGTACTTCAATTTCAGTAGGAACGGAACCAGACGCCATAGCAATTTCTCCAGACGGAACAACATTATATGTTGCCAACTACAACAATGCAAACGTTTCTGTCATTGGCTTAACTTCAGATGAGGTCGGTTCCGTCGAGACAACCATAAACGTAGGAACAAATCCAACGGCTCTTTCTGTAACCCCTGACGGCAGATACGTTTTGGCGGTCAACCAAGGTTCAGACAACGTTACTCCGATTGATACCCGAAGTCAGTTGCCTCTTACTGCAATTACCGTGGGAACATCACCATCTGCAATTGCAATATCTCCCAGCGGGGAATTTGCCTATGTCACAAACAGTTCTTCATCAAACGTCTCTATAATAGACATAATCAATCTAACTGTATCATCTACTAACAGCGTGGGTGTAGCACCATCTTCAGTGGCAGTGTTACCCAACGGTTCAGATTTTTTTGTAACTGACAGTTCGGCTTCTTCGGTTTATGATGTAAACAGTAAGACTTTTAATTCTGCAGACGTTAATTTAAGCTCTGACTCTAATGCGATTGCTATAACTCCCGATCAACCACCAATAGCCAACCTTAAAGTGACTGCTGGTGCACCTGGTTCTAATTCTTCTTTCGACGCATCTGCTTCCACAGTAAAGTTCGGTACAATTACTTCTTACTACTTCAACTTCGGAGACGGCACAACCTTGCTTAGCTCCACTCCGACGGCTACTCATGCCTATATGAGTTGCGGAACTTATTTTGCCACAGTTACAGAAACTGGCTCTGGCTCTGCTAGTAACCAATTTGTTTTCACGGGACAGACGGCGTCGTTAGACGGTGGAACCGAAGCTACTGCTACGGTTGCAGTGGAAGTTCCAGGTTGTCCGGTCGCAAACTGGTCTGCTTACGTGTCAAATAGCGCCAACAATACCGTCACCCCGGTAAGCGTCGCAAAAAATACTTCTGGTACTCCATTTTCTGTAGGTACCTTACCGACTGCCGAAGCAATAACACCGAATGGAAACTATTTACTTGAATC
>JAJYVQ010000031.1 GCA_021791915.1 Actinomycetes bacterium
TTTAAGGGATAATTTTCCAAAAACAAGATTACTGGGACCTAACTGCCCGGGAATAATATCTCCAGGGAAATGCAACATTGGAATTACTTCTGGAGCCATTGCCAAAGCAGGAGGTCCTGTTGGCATAGTTTCACGATCGGGGACTTTGACATATCAGGCCATATATGAACTTTCGCAGAATAATGTTGGCCAGACCACTTGTGTCGGCATAGGCGGGGATCCTGTCCCTGGTACTGTTTTTGTGGATGTTTTGGAAGCATTTGAAAAAGATTCAGATACTAAAGCTGTAATGATGATTGGAGAGATTGGCGGATCTGCGGAAGAAGAAGCTGCAGAGTTTATAAAAAGTCATATGACTAAACCTGTAGTGGCTTATATTGCAGGTGTAACTGCACCTCCAGGAAGAAAGATGGGACATGCTGGGGCAATCATTTCTGGGTCTAAAGGTACGGCGGCTGCAAAAAAAGAAGCATTGGAGTCAGCAGGAGTAACTGTAGCACAGAACCCGACAGAAGCTGGACTTAAAATGGTGGAAATCGTATCCAAACTTAATTGATTTTGAAATAACGATCTTTTGAATAATGTATTTGTTTTTCTATAGTTCGTAACTGATTAAACGGGTTTTATGGCAAAACTGGCAGTTTTGGTATCAGGTAGTGGTACGATCTTAGAGTCTATTATTGAAGCTGGTATCAAAATAGGCCTTGTAGTATCGGACCGTGCTTGTCGTGCAATAAGGGTTGCTATGGAAAATGATATCTCTGCGCAGATAGTTTTAAGGGATGATTTTGCAGAGACGTTTAACAGGGATGCCTATAGTCAAATGCTAACTCATATACTGCTACAGAATAATATAGATGCAGTAGCAATGGCTGGTTTCGGAACTATATTGGGAAAGAGCATATTTGAGTCCTATAGAGATAGGATTCTTAATACTCATCCGTCACTTTTGCCAAAATATAAAGGATGGCACGCAGTAAAAGATGCTCTAGACGCAAAAGAAAAAGTTACTGGTTGCACTGTCCACATAGCTACGATCGGAGTTGATGAAGGACCTATTATTGCCCAAGAAAGAGTGGAGATATATCCAGATGATACTGAAAGCAGTTTACACGAAAGGATAAAAAAAGTTGAAAGGGTCTTATATCCGCAAGCAATCAAACTATTTTTAGATAAATTAGATAGTGAAAGAATTTTGGGAGAATAAATGAGAGCTCTTATTTCCGTATATGATAAAACCAATTTAAGTGATTTTGCCCGTAGGCTAACAGAAATTGGATTTGAGATTATTTCATCTGGCGGTACTTCAGATTTTCTTAAAGAAAATAGTATAAAGCATATAACAGTAGAATCAGTAACTGGCTTTCAGGAGATGCTCGACGGACGGGTTAAAACTCTTCATCCTAAAATCCACGGTGGTATTTTGGCCGATTTGGATAAACCAGAACACGTAAATGATTTGAAATTAAATTCAATTGAACCTATTAATTTGGTTGTATGCAACCTTTATCCTTTTAAGGATAAGCCCTCGATTGAATTAATAGACGTCGGAGGACCTACAATGGTGCGAGCGGCAGCTAAAAATTACAAACATGTTGGGATAGTTGTAGACCCCGGTGACTATGGGCCAGTTTTAGACGAACTAGGAAATGACAAAATTCTTAGTGATGCGACCAAGCTAAAGTTAGCTGCCAAGGCATTTAATCACACTGCTAACTATGACAAAGAAATTGCAAAGTGGTTTGACTTGCAAGTTTCAACCCAAAAGCCCAATTTAGTTGATGGCGAATCTAGTAGATTTACATTTGATGACGAGATTGAGCTCAAACTTGTAAAGTCAAACTTGGAATTAAGGTATGGTGAGAATCCTCATCAGTTCGGTGCATTTTATAGGCGGCAAGGGCAAACGACTTGGTTAGATGAAGCGACACTTCATTCTGGAAAAAAACTTTCGTACTTAAATATTTTCGATGCTGATGCAGCTTGGAAACTTGTAAACGAATTAAGCCAAATAAACGAAAAGAGACCATATGGGGTCGCTATTATAAAACACGCTAATGCATGCGGGGCGGCTATTTCAGACAATTTAGAAGACGCATACACAAAAGCAATGTCTGCTGATCCTGTATCTGCTTTTGGGGGAATTGTAGCTATTAATGGTAATGTTAACGTAAATCTTGCTGAAGTGATTTTGGACAATCCGCAAGCAGACGTACTAATTGCTCAAAGTTATGATAAGGACGCTCTTGAACTTATAAAATCAAAGAGAAAAGTCTTAAGAGTTATCTCCGCTACAAAACCTATGGGGACAACAGTCGAATTTAGAACAGTTGATAACGGATTTTTAGTACAGGAACCTGACATATTAGATAGCCTTCAGGGCGGGACTTGGACCGTAGTTACTGATACTTTACCTGATGAAAAAGGTTGGGCAGACGCTGCTTTGGCCTATGTCGTATGTGCCAGGACAACTTCCAATGCAATTGTTTATGCAAATGAATTTCAAATAGTCGCAGTTGGTGCTGGGCAGCAGAGCCGAGTTATGTCAGCTGAAATTGCTGCCATGAAAGCCGACGGAAAAGCCAAAGGCGGTGCAGCGGCCTCTGATGCATTTTTTCCTTTCAGAGATGGCGTAGATGCTATTGCTCAAGCTGGAATTACTACAATAATTCAGCCTGGTGGTTCAATTAGAGACGCAGAGATTATAGAAGCGGCAAACGAACATAAAATCGCTATGATTTTGACAGGACAGAGACATTTCAAACACTAAAACTTTTTAAACACAGAGACTTTTTAAACACAGAAGATTTGATGGACACAATAATTTAATATGACGGCTACTCTAATACCAGGTAAACCTGTTGCAGAAAAGATTGAAAGCGGTCTTAAACGTGCGTCTGTAGAGTTTGAAACTCTGACTGGGCGCAAACCTGGACTTGCCACAATTTTAGTGGGCAACGATCCATCTTCTCAAAGATATATAGCAATTAAACAAAAGAAAGGGCAAGAGTTGGGATTTGCAGGTTTTCACAGTCAATTGGATCAAGATGCCACGACCGATGATCTTCTGAAAGTGATTAATAGCTATAACTCTAATGACAGTATCGACGCAATGCTTATCCAATATCCTACTCCCAAGCAAATAGATTTTGATTTATGCCTCTCACAAGTTGATCCCAATAAAGATGCCGACGGGATGCACCCTTTAAATATGGGTAAGTTGGCTCTTTCGATTCCAGGACCAATTCCTTGTACGCCAGCGGCTATTGAGGAACTACTTAAGTATTATGATATCCCTGTTGCTGGAAAACACGTAGCTATACTTGGTAGAGGTTTGACATTAGGAAGACCTCTGTCTTTGCTCTTGTCTCAAAAACGAGATTCTGCTGATGCTGCAGTGTCGATATTGCACTCTGGTTACAAGAATTGGCCATCTATAACAAAGATTGCCGATATTGTAGTTGCCGCTGCTGGTGTTCCAGGAATTCTTAAAAAAGATCATGTAAAAGAAGGTTCAGTCGTTATCGGTGCAGGGGTAAGATATGAAGGCAAAACTCTTCTAAGTGATGTAGAAGAAGATGTCAGTGAAGTTGCTTCATTCATAACGCCACGAGTAGGTGGTGTCGGACCGATGACCGTAGCGATGCTTTACCAAAATACGATCAATTGTGCTTTTAGTTCAAAAAATGGCAACCGACAAAATTAGAATAGTCGATAGTTGCAGATAGCCTTAAGAAAAGATATGACTTACATACGTGATCTACTAAAAAAAGGAAAAACTTATTCATTTGAATTTTTTCCTCCAAAAAACGACACCGAACAGACTGTTTTAGTTAAAACTTTTAGAGAGCTAGAGCCTTTGGATCCTTCATTTGTTTCAGTGACCTATAGAAATGGGAGAGTGTCAAGAAAAAGAACACACGATTTAGTTGCAGGAATCAGGCAAACCACTTCGATAACGCCAATGGCTCACCTTGTTTGCGTAGATCATACCAGGCTTGAACTAGCAGAGATCTTGGTAGAGCTTGGAAAGGCTTCGATAAATAACTTGATGGCCTTAGCTGGTGACCCTCCTAAAGACAATCAAATACCAGGCGAACTCAAATTTGCTTTTGAGTTGGTTGAACTGGCGCTGTCGATCGGAGGTTTTTCGATCGGAGTGGCAGCGCATACTGCGGGACATCCATCATCTAAAGATCTTAAGTCAGACCGTCAATTCTTAAAACATAAGTTAGATTTGGCTGATTTTGCAGTTACTCAGATGTTTTTTGATACCTCGGCTTACTATCGACTTAGAGATGACATGTCTAAAATAGGTTCAGTCAAACCTATCATTCCAGGAATTATGCCGATAACTTCATATAGATCGATTAGCTCAATGATTAAGATGGGAGCAGATATTCCACCTCAAGTAGTAAATTCGTTTGAAGAGTTGGTATCTTCAACCGAAGATCCAATTAAAAAAGATGAACTTGCACAAAAAAGGGGCATAGAGTTTGCGATTGAAATGTGTAGCGAACTTATGGAAAATGACGTACCTGGACTTCATTTCTATACTCTAAATAGATCAAATGCCACAAGGGAAATCTATACAGCTTTGGGGCTTCCAAACCCTAAAAGTTAAATTCTGTTGTCTACAAATAACCAAGGCATAAGAATAACTGCGGCATATTTTTAAAAGTTGGTTGTTTGTAATTCTGTTTATAATAACCTTATCTATTTAAAAGTGAATTATTTATTCAAATGTGACTTAAGTCACAATCGTTAAAAAACATCTTTAACGTAGCTATAAGTTGAATTTTTGGTTTTGATTCGGTACTAATCTTAATTATATGTCTGAACTAATTACACTAAATGAAAATGGAACACTAAACGTATCGGATGAGCCCAAAATTCCCTTTATTCAAGGAGATGGAACTGGAGTTGATATATGGCCAGCAGCTAAATCAGTTTTTGATGCCGCAACAAAGAAATATGGCAAAAAAATTGATTGGATCGAAGTTTTAGCAGGAGAAAAAGCGTTTAAGGAAACCGGAAGCTGGCTACCCGAAGAGACTGTAGAGGCTTTTAAATCTCATCTTATTGGGATCAAAGGTCCGCTAACTACTCCCGTGGGTGGAGGTATCAGGTCTTTAAACGTAGCTCTAAGGCAGATTCTAGACCTATACGTGTGTTTAAGACCAGTTAGATATTTTAAAGGAGTACCTTCGCCAGTAGTACATCCTGAAAGAGTGGATATGGTAATCTTTAGGGAAAATACCGAAGACGTATATGCTGGATTGGAAATTCAAGAGGGTACTGCTGAAGCCAAAAAATTGATCGAGTTTTTGCGCGAAAATTTCGGATTCAATATAAGAGAAGACTCGGGGGTCGGTATTAAGCCAGTTTCGGTAACTGGTTCTAAAAGATTGATAAGAGCTGCTATTAAATATGCAGTAGAAAACAACAGAAAATCAGTTACGTTGGTCCACAAAGGCAATATTCAAAAATTTACCGAAGGAGCTTTCAGGAGTTGGGGATACGAACTGACTAAAGAAGAGTTTTCCGATGTTGCCATAGGATGGGATGACTGTAATGGGGAAGCTGGCGATAAAGTTTTAATAAAAGACGCCATTGCAGATAACATGCTACAACAGGTTTTACTTCGACCTCAAGAGATTGATGTGATAGCTACAACTAATTTAAATGGTGACTATCTATCAGATGCATTAGCCGCTCAAGTCGGTGGTATCGGTATAGCACCTGGAGCTAATATCAACTACGTTACTGGACACGGTATTTTTGAAGCTACTCACGGGACTGCTCCGAAGTATGCAGGAATGGACAAAGTAAATCCAGGCTCAGTGATCTTGTCGGGAGTTTTAATGTTTGAACACTTGGGTTGGAAAGAAATTGGCGCCGATATCATTAAAGCAATGGAGTCCACTATCGACGAAGGTATCGTTACATATGATTTCGCCAGACTTCGAAAAGATGCGACCGAAGTAAAATGTTCCGAATTTGCAAGCGCAGTTGTCGATAGGCTATAACATTCTAAATTACCCAGTGGTGCTAAATTTTAAAGTCGAACCTATCGTTTAATAAGATGTAATTATACGAAATTTATTCAAATAAAAAATACTAGGCTATATAAGTGATGAGTGAAAATAATTTAAATTTAACCAATGAACAAGTTACCGTAACCATAACTGGAGCAGCGGGGCAGATATCTTATTCGTTGCTTTTTAGGATTGCAGCAGGTGACATGTTTGGCAAAAATACCAAAGTTAATTTGAGGCTTTTGGAGATAGAACCTGCAATGAAAGCTTTAGAAGGCGTGGTTATGGAACTGGACGACTGCGCTTTTGAACTTTTAAGCAGTATCGAAATGACTTCGGACGCAAATGTGGCATTTAAAGGTGCAAATTGGGCTCTGTTGGTTGGTTCGGTACCGAGGAAAGCGGGGATGGAAAGAAAAGATTTATTATCTATTAACGGTGGGATATTTAAACCTCAAGGGATAGCCATACAAGAAAACGCAGCAGATAATGTCAGGATCTTGGTAGTAGGAAATCCTTGTAATACAAATTGTCTAATTGCAAAGTCAAATGCACCTGAGATTCCTGATGATAGATGGTTTGCAATGACGAGATTGGATCAAAATAGAGCCAAGTCGATGTTGGGACAAAAAGTCGGTGTTCATTCTTCTAGGGTTTCACATGTTGCAATCTGGGGAAATCACTCTTCGACGCAGTTTCCAGACTTTGAAAATGCGCTTATAGACTCAAAGCCAGTACCCGAAGTTATATCTGACGAAAGTTGGCTTAAAGATGACTTTATAAAAGCTGTTCAGCAGCGCGGTGCAAAGGTTATAGAAGCTAGAGGCTCTTCATCGGCGGCATCTGCGGCAAATGGAGTGGTGGATTCGGTCAAGTCGGTTATTGAGCCAACTAAATTGCATGATTGTGTTTCTCTTGCGGTGGTTTCACACGGAGATTATGGAGTGCCTGAAGGTTTGATTTTTGGACTTCCTATTGTGTCAGATGGCACCTCCGTTAAAGTCGAGACTGGTATTTCACATTCTGAGTTTGCACAGTCCAAGATAAAGCTCACCACAGACGAGCTCTTAGAAGAGAAAAATACCGTAAAAGAACTAGGGCTTATTTAAAAATTCATTTTGATTGTCGCTACCATGTTGTAGGAATTAGTCAACGATTTTAATATCCCAATAAGTTAAATTTAAGCCAAAAAAGCTTGTTCTAAATGGTGGCAAGTTTAAATCGAATCGGGAAAAAGTAGTATATGGAATTTGACTTTGATGTAATAGTAATCGGATCTGGATTTGGCGGATCGGTGAGTGCACTTAGAGCCTCAGAAAAAGGATATAAAGTTGCTGTTCTAGAATCTGGCAAACATTACAGAGCTGAGGATTTTGCCAAAAACTCTTGGGATATCAAAAAATATTTGTTTGCTCCGGGTATCGGTTGTCGGGGGATTCAGCGAATAACAATGCTCAAGGATATATTTATTCTTTCAGGAGCTGGTGTTGGAGGCGGGTCTTTGGTTTATGCAAATACTTTGTATGAACCTCTAGAAGCATTTTATAAAGATAAACAGTGGGTGAATATCACCGATTGGAAGTCAGAACTAAGTCCTTTCTACAGAAAAGCCAAAGCTATGCTCGGAGTAAATAAAGTTCCAAAAATAACTCCTGCGGACGAAGTAATGATAGAGTTGGCAAAAAAGCTTAATGTTGAAGATAGCTTTAAACCCACCGATGTTGGTGTGTTTTTTGGAGAACCAGGAAAATCCGTTCCAGATCCCTTTTTTGATGGAGCTGGCCCAGCTCGTTCTGGATGTGTCGGATGTGGAGGTTGTATGGTAGGGTGCAGGCATAACGCAAAAAATTCATTAGACAAAAACTACCTATATTTTGCTCAAAAACTTGGTGCAAAGATTTTTGCGGAAACTAAAGCAGTTGATTTAATTCCGTTAAATAATGGCGGATACGCTGTAATTACTGAAAAGCCAGGAGCTTGGATTAATAAAAACAAAAGAGTAATTACCGCAGAAAAAGTTGTGTTTTCTGCTGGAGTATTAGGAACTTTGAATTTGTTATTTAAACTTAAAGAAAAAGGTAGGCTTCCAAATCTATCTAATAGGCTTGGGCATGTAGTAAGAACCAATTCCGAGGCGATAGTTGGAGCAACGGCAGAAGAAATACCAGCTCAAGATCTAACTAACGGAGTTGCCATAACTTCATCTATTTATCCAGACTCTCAGACCCATATAGAACCTTGTAGATACTCCAAGGGATCTAATTCGATTTCCGTTCTAACTACGATGATGGTAGACGGTGGAGCAGGAATTTCACGTCGCAAAAAATTTATAAGTCAGATTGTTCAAAAGCCAAAGGTATTTTTAAAGTCACTATCAAAAAAGAACTGGTCCGAAAGGTCTGTTATTTTATTGGTGATGCAGACGAAAGATAACTCATTGAATATACTAAAAAAAAGAAAACGGCTTACTACAGTTGCTGGACACGGAGAGGCTAACCCTACCTATTTGCCGATAGCAAACGATTCAGCTAGAATTGTCGCAGATATTATAGGAGGAGAACCTTGGGGGTCTTGGGGTGAAGCACTGTTTAACGCACCAACAACTGCCCATATAATTGGTGGTGCTTGCATTGGGAATTCACCTGACCAAGGCGTCGTTGATCCGTATCAACGTGTTTTTAATTATGAGGGTTTGTATATAGCCGATGGTTCTGTAATAGGGGCTAATTTGGGGGTAAATCCCTCACTAACGATCACGGCCATGTCGGAAAGGGCTATGTCATTTTGGCCAAACAAAGGAATGAAAGATTTACGTTCTATGCTTGGGAAAACTTATAAACCGATAGCAGAAATTAAACCAATAAGTCCCGCTGTTTCAGACTCCACTTTAGATACTATTCCCCTTAAACTTTCAAGGAAAGCTTAAATTAATATATAGTTTATTGGGCTATCCGAAGATAAATTAGCCCATTCACTAGTGCTTGTCTGACTGAATATTTGAAATACTTACTCTAAATGTCTAAGTGTATATGTTGAAGTGAAGCTCAAGAATTTAAGTACACGTAATAAAGTCCTGTAATAATGACTATTTACAATCTAATTATCGGAAGATTTGTAACTTGCTTTCAGTTTTGTTGTGGCCCGCGAGATTACGGCCCTTATGTAGGCATCACATATTGAGCTCAAAATAGAAATTCCTGATTCAACTTGATAAGATATACTTTACACGCCAGTTTGAAACTGTTGTATGATTATTGTAAACAAATAAGGGATGACTAGTAAATGAAACAGACAAAGATCTTCTTCTTACCGATCCTATTGTCGGCAATTCTGTTAGTTGCGATCTTAACATCGCCTGGATTCTTGCCGGAAAAAACAATAAAAAATTATCAGAATACGTCTTCTGCTCAAGGTTGGCCAGTTCTAGTTATGAACTCCGCATCTAGTACCGTCGAGTCGGTCAACAGTTCGACGGATACCGAAACTGGATTAACCACATTATCTGGAGCCTCCAATGATATTGTCATGAGCTCTGACGGTGAGTGTTATATTACTTCTAATGCAAATGATACTGTTAGCATTTCATTTCTGAACTCATATACGCCACCGTCGTCTGTTTGTAATTATGCGACTTCACAAAAGTATACGACTACTGGAGAGCCAGAAAATTTGGCAGTCACACCTGATTTTTCAACCTTTTATACAACCATTTTGAATTCGGCAGTTATAGATCAAATTGATCCAAAGGCGAATCTCGTCACCGCTATTTCAATCCCGGGAGATGCTTCGGGGATAGCATATGATCCGGGGAATAATGAAGCTATAGTTTCAATACCCTCACAACATTCAGTAGTTCTATTATCTGGTAGCACCCGCACTATAGTTGAAGCAATTTCACTTCCGAGTTCGGCAAATCCGTCTCAGATTTTACTTGGTCCTAACTATAATCATGCATATGTTATGGATTCTACCAATGACGCTATATATAAGATAAATCTAGATGACTTTACAGTTTCCACTTTAGACTTATATAATTCTCCGACTGGTATGGCAATAAGTCCGTCAGGAAATTCGATATATTATACTGTAGGTTCCACTAATTCAGTTTTCGCAACCGATATAAACGGCAATCCGCTCCAATTTAGTGTAACTTTTGCTTCGGGAAGTTCTCCGAATTCCATACAAGTTACCCCTGATGGACAAAATCTGTTTGTTACACTTACTGGAAGCAACTCGGTTGCCGATATCAAGATAGCTTCGCAGACTTCGTCAATAATAACTTCTGATGGTACGGCACCTACGGCTTTAACTATTGGTCCTGATCAGGCTCCGACAGCTATAATGACTTCAACTGGAGAAGATACCGTTGACTCAACTGTTACATTTTATGCCGAAGGATCTGAGACGGAATTTGGGAGTATTGTATCGTACAGTTGGAACTTTGGAGATGGATCAACTGCTGATACAACTGAGCCCTATATTTCACATGTGTACAATCAACAGGGAACTTACAACGCTTCTGTTACTGTTACTAATTCGTCTGGAACCTCAACAGATCTGATTTATAACGGAATCACTGCGATTAGGAACGGTTCAAGTGCCGCTACTGCCAAAGAGACGGTTTATGTGACCGGATTTTACTATCCAGTGACCCCTACCCGCATATGTGATACTCGTGTGGGAACAAATATAATGCCCAATCAATGTAACTTAAATGGAGCAAAAGATAATCCTTTATTGCCACAGACTTCCACAAATATATCGGTAGTCAATATTAATAACGATGGCGTTCCTAGCTATGCTACTGCAGTGACGCTTAACATCACAGCTGTTAGCCTTTCAGGATCTCCAGCTGGGGGATTTTTTACGGTATGGCCTACTGGAAGTCCGATGCCGATCGAATCTACTCAAAACTTTGTTGGAGGTGATATTGTTCCTCATGAAGTCCAGGTACAGCTGGGCCAAAATGGTCAAATCAGTGTGTATAATTTCAATGGGTCAACGGAATTGATAGTAGATGTACTTGGGTGGATAGGTCCTGATATATATAATCAAGGTAACTCTTATGTACCGATAAGTCCTTACAGAATTTGTGACACCAGACCGTATAACGGAACAACAGTGGTTAAAAATCAGTGCGATTCTGGATCTAACACAACGTTATCTCCTTCTACTTCAGAATCATTATCCATACAGGTTACCGGAATTGATTCGATTCCGTCTAATGCAACTGCAGTTGTTGCAAACATTACTGCCACGGATACAACCGAGCAAAGTTATGTTACTGCTTGGGGATCAGGGACAGAACCAAATTCTTCAGATCTAAATTGGACTAGTGCAAATCAGTCGGTTGCAAACGAACTCACCATTCCCCTATCTTCTAGCGGTACGTTTAATTTGGCTAATTATGCTGGATCTACGGACATAATTGTTGATGTGAATGGATATTATTTGAATACCAGCAGTTCTGGATATGGTGGATCCGCATTTGTGGGAATAAATCCCGTCAGAATTTGTGATACGCGCATGGATTCAAATAATCAATGCACAGGAAAGAGTTTAAACGGAGGTTCTACTTTAAATGTTCAGGTCGGTGGAATGGATGGTATCCCCACACCGTCATCGTCGTTGAATAGTGATCCTCCGTTGTATAGTACTTCGGTGGCAGTTGTCGCAAACGTAACTGTCGCAGATAACAGTGGACCAAGTTATCTTACAGCATGGCAAGGGGGTAATACTGCTCAGCCAAATAGTTCTAATCTAAATTGGACATCGGCAAATTCAATCGTATCTAACACAGTAATTATACCGTTAAATTCAGCTGGGGGAATAAGTATATACAACTACAGTGGGTCAACAGATATCATCGTCGATATCATGGGGTATTATGTTAATAACCCCGGGTTAAATAAAGCGACAACTTTTATGTTGCAATATTCTGTTATTGAAGCTGCTGCTGACTACACTCAAGATAATGGTCAATTTGGACAATATTCTCCAATTGATGTCGTGAATGAGCTACAAATGATGGATACATCGATCGTATTTGTGATGGGATCGATTAATTCTACTGGGAACCAGTCAGAAGATGAAGTCGGGGTTAATGCTTGCGGAAATAGTCCGACTGCGTCGAATTGCCAATGGATAGTTATGGCTGCTTGGGCTCCACAAACCAGCTCTTGCTACTATGTATTCGTAAATAAGGGAATGCCTATTAACGCTAATTCAACTGGAGGGACTTGGAGCGGACCTGCTGTTGTAAACGGAATGTTACCCCAAGGGACCGTTTACGGTACAAGTTCTCCGGGGATAAAATATTTATCATGTAACCCTTTTACAGATCCAGTCACAAATGCAACGTTGGGAACTTGGCCAATAATTTAATTTACCAATAATTTAATATAATTGAGCATTGGTTAATTTAGAAATGCCAAATTGTGACCTTAGCTAGGTGACTTTTGTAGCTGGATTAATCCTGTGAAATTTATGCTGCGAAAGTGTTAAATTGTAAAATTTGTTTAAGTTGAGCTAAATAACAGTCGCAAGCTTTCCTCAGATTTCAAACTGATCTTTTTGCATCAACACTCTTGTGGACTCAATACAGGAGGATGGTATTATTTTGCTAACTGCCAGATTCATACCTCAATATTGTCTAGAAGTAAAATTATTATATTTATCATCTAGCCCTTTAATCGGCTTTATTTATTTAACTAATTTTAAAATTAAAGTTTTGAATTTTAAATTGTTCTCAAGTTAATAATCGTTTAAAGATCCGATTACTTGTTTTAGTGAGTTAGGTTCAACAGTTAGACTAATTAGAGTTAGACTAATTAGAGTTAGAGTAATTAGAGTTAGTGTAGCATTGGTAGAGTTTTGCTTAAAGTCAGGATCTGCCTGAACCTTTTGATCCAGCAAAACATTGAGCAATGTCTAAGAAAGTATCAGCTTCTTTGCCGTATGCAGTTAAGGATAGATTACGTCTATTTCTTCGTTGTGTTACTAACAAACAGAAATCTTCTAGGGGTCCTTCGATTATGTTAACAGCTTCTGTATGACCGATAGAGACTACTCTGTCATTGTCGGTCAAATTCACGAGTAGTTTTTCCTTCGGCTCTTCCAATCCAGATATGAAAAACGACCATTTGAAAGTTTTAACACCAAGCTCAGCAATATAAATTAACGATTTTTCCCGCTCTCTTAATAAATTCAACCCATCGTAAATATCCTGAGAGTGCGCCCAATATTCCATAATTCTTGAAATTATAGCAGTGTCCAATTTCATCGCAGGACCAAACCAATCAACCAAGGTACCGTCTGGGCAGTTTAAAAAACTTCCTAGTAGATTATTACTATTTTCCTTAAAATCGAATTGAGTGATTTCAGGTCCTTTGAGTCGATAGTAGTCTAAGTGTATTTTCATCGGGTCCTCTGACGATGTCATAAAAGTTGATTTTATCTTTTCAAAATCTACATGGTCCTTTAAGGAAGATTGCATAACCTTGTCAAAAAAAGCTAGATGTCCCACAGTATCTAATATGGTCCACCCTTCGGCAAAGGTAGTTTTAAACCAATCTTTTTTATCTAGAGATTCAAGCAGATTATAAATTTTGTTTCCTAAATTAGAGATATCTTCTATGAGAGTTTCTGTATCGTAACTTAAAGTTTTTAGGGTCATTGAATCCCTCCAGTATTTTTTGTGATTTTGTAAATAACAACTTAATTCAGATTTAGTGTGACCAGTTAAATTAGTCAAACTTCATGAAGTATTAGATTTACTCAATTATTTAGATCTTTAATATCATTCTAATAGTTCCAGATCAGTTGTTTTATATTAAAAGTTCTGAATTAATTATTATTGGTTATCAATCTACGACAATTTAATCGCCGCTTCAAAATAAAGATTTAAGTACTTTGTAATCGACAAATCACTTTAGGTTCAAAAATGTCAGATTGTTAGATTGCAGTATTCTCTGATAATGGTTTAATTTTGCGTTAATATTGCAACTAGTCCGCTATTATGATAGATTTTAATATTGAGCGATATCGTTAACGATAATTTTCGTTTGTGCAAGGTAATTGAAATTAATATTTATATAAGCGCTGGTATTAAATTTAGTTTTCAATTAATGATATTATGACTAGTTAAGTCATAGAGGAGGACAAAAGTGAGCGATTATTCAATGGGTCCCGGGTGGTGGCAAGCGTCGGATGGCAAGTGGTACCCGCCAACGGCATCTCCTGGTCAATCCCAGACGTCAGTACCTTCGGATATTCAAGCTGGTACATACGGAACTGGTTACGGAATCCAGTCTGGAATGCCGAATGTACCTTATTTAGAACCGCAATCGGCAAAATCAAAGAGTTCATACAAAGCATTGCTGATAGTCGTATTGGTTGTGATTCTGTTATTGATTGGAGGAGGAGTGTACCTTTTGTTTGCGGGAAGTACGAGTTCTCCGCAAACTGCCGTAAATACTTTTTTAAGGATATTTAATAATGGCGATGCTTCCTCTGCCTGTACAGCGGTAGAGCCGAGCTTCCAAAGCAAGTGCCTAAAAGAAATGAAAGTTTTATTGGCATTTACTACTCCAGCTTCGGGCGGACATTTAACTGCTGCTAATTATGTTATAGATGGGAATCAGGCATTGGTAACGGTCGTGGGAAGTTATTGTCTAACAGTATCGTTTCTTAAGCAGACTAAAAAACAGTGTACTTCGAATTATGATCCTAGCAAAGGTTTACCGACAGGTTCCGAAACGTTTGCAACTGCTTTCAGCAAGGACAGCAATTCGTCGAATTTGATGGCTGTTCCCTGTGTATTAGTTTCGGGCAAATGGTATGTGGATTTAGGCGCAACTTTTAACGGATCTAGTGGAAATACAGGTAATACAGGAACTACCCCCACAAACAATTCTGGATCCAGTGGTAGTTCGGGGAATACCTCGACAAGTATTCCTGGATCTAGTAGTAATACTGGTAATACAGGAACTACCCCCACAAACAATTCTGGATCTGGTAGTAATTCGGGGAATACAGGTAATACTGGAATTACATCTTCTCCTCCTGTTCCCTAAACATTAAATTTTAAGTTAGATGTTTCAAAATTAATCACTACAATTGCGATACACATCAAGTGTGGAAATATATGATTACATCAAAAAGTGATTTGGATTTCTGTTATATTTTTAGTAGTATTTAGTGGTAATCTAATTATTTGACTACACTTTTGAAAGAAAGTTTAATAAAGTTTTTGGCATAGGTTTTTTTATAAAACTGCATTTTGTGGCAAAAAGGAGAAACATGAGATTGAAACTATCTCATTTCGTTGAATATAGGATCAGATTCAAATTTATTATTCTGACCATCCTAATAGTTACTTTCAGTCTATTTGCTTTGGCTTCGGGGGAAAATCTTACAAAACAACATATTCCAAAGGTAAGCTTGACAAGTTCAGTGGGAAGCTGGACGACACAGTTGGTTCCTACTGGCGGCACGATGTTTGATGATGCTACGTGTGTTCAATCAGTAAAGTGTTGGATTGTTTCAACACCATATCCGAGTGGGTCTAGTGATTTTATCTCAAGTACCTCTAATGGTACATCTTGGACAACTTCAAATTTACCTGTAGGGCTAAATCCGGTGCAAATTTCTTGTGCTAATTCATCAGATTGTTGGATCATTGGAAGCGGAATATATTATAGTCAAGATGGTGGTTCAACTTGGTCTTCAGAATCCGAGCCAGTAGGTTTGGCTAGTGGAAGTTCTTTGATATCGATTTTCTGTATTAGCTCCACAACTTGTTGGCTCATAACAACCAGTTATGACAGTAGTTCTAACAGTAGCTATGACTCGTTATATCAAACGACTGACAGCGGATCAAGTTGGACACAGCTTCAAATACCAACTTCTTATAGTTCATTCGGAGTACAAATTAATTGTGTTAGTACTAATATGTGCTGGCTGTACGGTGTTGATAATGGATATGTCTATCAATCAACTGATGGCGGTACGAGTTGGAGTCAAGTATCGATCGCTTCTGGTTTTAGTCTTTCGGGCTTTTCGTGTGTAGGCACATCCTTTTGTGTTGCTACGGGGAGTCAAGCTAGCGTGGGAACTGTATACGTTACCGCCGACGGCGGGTCAAGTTGGACTAATTCAACTATTTCGTCAGCAAATTACCTAAATACGGTAACCTGTATATCTGTTACAGAATGTTGGGTAATGGGGACTCAAACAACTCCGCCTTTAGAGAGAATTTATACTACCGCCGACGGCGGTTCAAGTTGGACTGAGCAACAACCGCCTTCGCAAGATTCTCAACTTGATCTTACTCCGACATCTATATCTTGTATGTCTGCAAACGTTTGTGTTGGGGTAGGATTGGGGGCAGGCGGTTGTGGAGGTTACGGTCCGTGTGGAGGAGGACAATCATTTGTTATGGTAACTGCAGACGGAGGGTCAACTTGGAGCGAAGACTTTAACAATATATTATCTCCTATGCAAGATATAGAAAATATTTCTACAATTGACTGTACTTCGGCAAGTAACTGTATAGCGATTGGTGAAGTGGGCGGACCAACTTCCCCTACTGTTGAGTTAAGTACGCAAGATGGTGGTTCGACTTGGACTTTGTCCGAACCTTTTGGCAGTGCAAGTTATTATATAGATGGACATTTGCAATGCCCATCTTCTCAAGTATGTCTTGTTCCCGCAACTCAATTTAACGGAAGTACCTCAGTGTTAGAAATTCTTATAACTACCGACGGCGGGTCTTCGTGGACTTCTCAGGCTTTACCCTCGGTGGGTGTGACAGGCTACCAAGAAATTACTGGAACATCTTGTTATGGAATTTCGTTATGTGTGTTTTCTGGATACTCTAGCACTTCTTCTTCTACTTTCAATCCAGAAGGGTTTATAATCTACACAACTAGTGCAGGTTCTAGCTGGGCTTTAGCTACCATACCTTCTGGTTTGAGCTATGTTAACGGAGTTTCCTGTATTTCGAATGTAACTTGTATAGCCACTGCGTCAGTTACGAGTAGTTCTTCAGGACAAGAGCTGTTAATATCAAATGACGGTGGATCTCAGTGGCAAGTCATGTCAGCTATAACATCATCGCTTGAAGGAGGCGGACAAGCTGCGGGTAATGGATTTAGCTGTATAAGTCAATATCAATGTATCTCAGTTGCAAATGGTCTTGGACCTGAGCCACGTGAATCTTACGCCACTATAAACGGTGGAAGTTCTTGGCAGGCATCTCAAGTTACCTCATCGGTTGTAGGAGATTTTCAATGCGTCGAATCGGCTTACTGTGTTGCTGTCGGTGGTGCTTTAAGCGGAAGCTATAACGGTGGAACGATATTTACTACTAATAACTTTGGAACTACTTGGACCGAGAATACTCTTCCTGCAGGCGTTTTAGACCTATATAATATAAGCTGCTTTGGTGCTGGTAACTGTTATGCTGTAGGACAGAATGGTGTAATAGTAGCAGAGCATTCTGTGCCAGTTATAACCTCCTTATCTCCTGCTTCTGGAGTTACTTACGGTGGCAACGGTATCGATATTTTCGGTTATGGATTTTTGAATGCCACGGCAGTTGACTTTGGTGCAAACCCTGCTTCAAGTTTTGAAGTGGTATCTGACGGTGAAATAACGGCAGTTTCACCTGCGGGTTCTGGCACAGTGAATATAACAGTTACTACTCCGAATGGAGTTTCTGCGACTGGACTAAGTAATGAATTTGAGTACATAGCTCCGACTAACTACTATCCGATTTCCCCGACGAGGATATGTGATACAAGACCCGTTGATGCACCTTACGTTTTATCTAACGAATGTAATACACCAAATGCCATGACCTTAAACTCTGGCGGAATTTTAAATATTCCTGTAGTTGGACAGGCCAATGTACCCACAGATGCAGTAGCTGTAGTCGTTAATGTTACCGTAACTGATACCAACGCCAACGGTGGGTTTTTGACAGTATATCCCGGCGGAGAACAGTCGCCACCAAATTCGTCTAATCTAAACTGGAGTGCTGGGCAGACAGTGGCGAATATGGTTACAGTCCCCATAGGAACTAACGGTGCTATTCAGGCATATAACTATGTTGGCACAGCCGATGTAATCGTTGATGTAGAAGGATATTATGCACCAGCTTCAACTTCAAGTCCTAACGCAGGAGGATATGTACCGATAGTACCCTTTAGGGTATGTGATACGCGACAGGTTCAATCTGGAGTTTTGCAAAATCAGTGCAATAATTCAACTTCAAACAGTCCTATTGCACCAAACAGTGTCATCAACATTCAAATCACAGGCGAAAACACTATACCGACTTCTGGAGTATCGGCAATTGCAATAAATATTACCGCCATCTCGCCTACGACACCTGGGGGAGGCTACTTGACTGCTTATCCGCAAGGAGGGTCGAAACCTAACGTTTCAAACGTAAACTTTACAAGCTATCAAACTGTTCCAAACAGAGCAATTGTGGAACTCTCCACATCGGGTCAAATATCCATTTATAACTTTAACGGCTATACTAATATTGCCGTCGACGTAGTTGGTTACTATACCTCATCTTCAAGCACTACAAGCGGTTCACTTTTCGTTCCGATGTCCCCCGTTAGGATATGTGATACTCGTACTGCTCAAGGTATTAACGTATCATCAAACGAATGCAATACTCCAACAGCAGAGACTTTGGGATCGAATGGTACGCTTGCGGTGCAAGCTACAGGAGTTGACTCAGTACCGTCTGGAATCACTGCGTTGGTGGCAAATGTAACTGTTACAGATACGGATGCTAATGGAGGGTATTTAACTGTTTATCCCGGGGGTACAGTCCCGAATATATCTGACTTAAATTGGACGAGTGGAGCCACTGTTGCTAATCAGTGCTTAATAACAGTTTCAAGTAACGGAAGTTTTAGCGTATATAATTTTGCGGGTTCGGCAGATATCATTGTGGACGTATCTGGATATTTTTTGAATGTTTCTCTAGTCTGAAACAATTTTAAAGTATTTAAAGGTATTTTATGTATTTACGCTGACACTAAATGGACCTGCCCCCAAAAAGTGTAAATACAGGTGCTGGACTTCTATAGTAAATTGAAAATTAGTTGTTTGAAATACAGATTAAATAGCTTATTAGATCTTATCTAAATCCATCAGTCTACAACTGTTGTTCAAAGAGTTTAGTTAATGTTGGTTTTACATATTTTGGCTCATTAATATAAAAAAAATGTTTAGTTTGATCCAAACTATTTTTAATTTTGGAACCTAAGAGCCATGCCTGATTTATAAATCAACAAGAAAGGTTTTATCGATAAATTAAGTCTTCTTATTTTCAGCGAGAAATCTTGATTGCTTTTTCACTTTAATAAAAATTATTGTGCCCACAAAGGAAACGAAAGAAACTATAAACAGCAGAGTATAGTACTTAAAACCTACATATTGAAAAGCTATCGTATGGAATCCAGGCTCAACTTTGACCCCCACTATTGCCGGAGCCAGCATGATAGCTGGTTGCGATCTTCCGTCAACTTTTACAGTCCAACCTGGGTCGTAAGAGGCAGATAACATAAATACTGACTGGTTGTAAACATGAATCTTTGCTTTGAAACCTCCGTTTGTTAGATTTGGTTTTTCAAATATGATCGACCCAACTTCACCATGCTTAGATCTGGTTGGACTGGCAGGATTTAAGCCGTTCCAACTGACATCTAACTCCAGGTGATTTTGCAAATAATCTGAATTAAGAAATCCAACTGAATTGATTCCAACATCATGACGGTTAAGTTTAATTGTTCCAACGGTATTTACAATATCTGCAAAACCGTAGTCAGTTTGCCACAGGGTATAGTTTCTTTCTGAAATTACTTTTGATGCGCTGACGGGAGGATCGAATCCTGTGGGCAGGATTAAATATTTGATACCGAATAATATATAGTCACTTGGATTGCTTTGGTTAAAAAATGCCTCGGGGTCTGTCATTAAAGAAGCGGTCCTTAAGGTATAACCAACCTCT
>JAJYVQ010000206.1 GCA_021791915.1 Actinomycetes bacterium
GGCGGATTTTGACATTTCGAGGTTCGGTATGGAAGTTTTCAGAGCTTCACCAAGGCAGGCTGATTTGATGATTGTAGCTGGAAGAGTTTCTCAAAAGATGGCACCAGTATTGAGACAAGTATACGACCAGATGATGGAACCCAAGTGGGTAATATCTATGGGTGTGTGCGCCAGTAGCGGAGGAATGTTTAACAACTACGCAATTGTTCAAGGAGTAGATCAGATTGTGCCAGTTGATGTATATGCACCGGGGTGTCCGCCTGGTCCACAGACTTTATTGCATGCCATTTTAACTTTGCATCAAAAAATAAAAGACGGGGAGATAACTAAGCGCAGACAGGCAACTGGAGCTGGTGCTCAGGTTCACGTGGATGCAATCCAAACTACTTTTGTAAAAACTGATGTTGCTATTAAACCCACATACGTAGGCAGACCAAAGTAGACAACATGACTTCACAGAACAGCAGCGATACCCAATTGTTGTACGGACAGCCTATGCGTATTTATGCCAACGGCTCTAAGGTGGTCTTCGTGACTACTCAAAACTATCACGAGTTGGTTTCTAGTCTTTTTAACGATGGTTACAATTTTGCTTCGGACTTATGTGCGGTTGACTACCTTACAAATATTCAAAGAAGCCTTCCAGCAGAGTTAACTCCTGAGAGATTTGAAGTGGTTCTTAATCTGCTATCGCATGGAAGAAAGGAGCGAATTCGAGTACGGGCTCTAGTAAATGAGTCTAACCCTTCTATTCCCACGGTAATGGATATTTATCCAGGAGTTGAGAATATGGAACGAGAAGCCTTTGATATGTATGGGATTGTATTTGAGGGTCATCCAGACTTATCTCGAATACTAATGCCAGAAGGATGGGAGGGGCATCCTTTGCGAAAAGATTATGCAGTTGGAAGAGTTCCAGTTCAGTTTAAGGAAACTCCGCAACCACGATGACAACTGAAGACAAGACTATGAAATCAGAAATTGGAAATTCGGCCGTACTAAGGCTTCCCGAGAGTTCTGCCGTTGATTTGGACTTAAATGAACTCGAATTCGGTTCTGGTGAAACAATGATAGTTAACATGGGGCCACAGCATCCATCTACTCACGGGGTATTGAGAGTAATGATGGAGCTAGAGGGTGAAACTGTTTTGCGTTGTAAACCAGTTATAGGATATTTGCATACTGGGATGGAAAAAACTGGCGAAGAACTTACTTACACGCAGGGAGCCACGAATGTAACTAGGATGGACTATCTGTCTCCACTAGCTAATGAACTCGTTTACAGTTTGGCTGTAGAAGACCTTTTGAATGTGCAAATCCCACAAAGAGCCACTTGGATAAGAATGCTAATGTGCGAGCTGAACAGAATGTCCTCGCACCTTATGTGGTTAGCTACAAATGGTATGGATTTGGGAGCTACCACTATGATGATATTCGGGTTTAGGGAACGTGAACTGATTCTAGCTTTTTTTGAAAAAACTACTGGATTGAGAATGAATCACAACTATATAAGACCGGGAGGGGTCGCCGCTGATTTGCCTGATGGGTGGGAAGAAGATGTTGAAGCAATATATCAAACCGTTTTATTTAGGTTAGATGAGTATGATGAATTCTTTACTGGACAGCCGATTTTTAGGAAGAGAGTCGAAGGTGTCGGTACTCTTTCAGCAGAAACAGCAGTTGAGCTGTCAGTTACAGGGCCATTACTGAGGGCAAGTGGAGTTCCATGGGATTTGAGAAAAACAATGCCTTATCTGGCATACGACGAGGTAGATTTTGACGTAATAGTAGGTACCGTAGGGGATAATTTTGATCGATATGCGGTAAGAATGAACGAAATCAGAGAGTCTGCCAAGATTGTTAAACAGATAATTGAGAAGATGCCAAAAGGTGATTATAGAACTCAGGACGCTAAAGTCACTCCACCTCCGCGAGCCAGAATAGATCAATCCATGGAGGCTTTAATTCATCACTTTAAGCTTTTTACGGAAGGAATTATAGTTCCTGAAGGCGAGACTTATGTGGCAGTGGAGTCACCTAGAGGAGAGTTGGGATGTTATATGGTTTCAGATGGAACTGGTCACCCACTTAGAATGCATATAAGAGCTCCATCGTTTGTTAACTTGCAGTCTCTTCCGCCGTTGCTAAGAGGTTCTTTAGTTGCAGATGCAGTTGCTACGATTTCGTCAGTAGATCCTGTTATGGGAGAGGTGGACAGATAGTGGGACATTTATCCGAAGAACTCTTGAAAAAAGCTAACTTGCTATTAGAGATATATCCTCAAAAGCGTTCTGCGTTAATACCGATATGTCATTTAGCCCAAGGTCAAGATGGTTACCTGACTGAAGAAGCTATTGAAGAGATCGCAGATTTAATAGGCATATCTGCAGCTGAAGTAAGAGGTACCGCAAGCTTTTACGATATGTTTCACTTAGAACCAGTCGGCAGACACGTAATAGCAATGTGTACAAACATAGCTTGTATGTTACAGGGAGCAGACGAGTTGCTTGACCATGCCAAAAGGACCCTGGATGTAGGTTTAGGTGGTACCACATCTGACGGAGAGTTTACTTTAGAAGAAGCGGAGTGTTTAGCAGGATGCAATAACGCACCATGCGTACAGGTTAATCACAGATTTTTTGGACCTTTAGATGATAAAGGCTTCGACAAGTTAATAGATGACTTAAAATCAGGGAAGTTAAAAGAAGAAGTTCCTTCTCACGGTGTTTTGTGCACAGTGGAAAGAAAGCAGGGATTAAAAGCCACCAAAGAACAGATTCAAGCTGAGCGAGACGTTATGGAAACAGCTAAAAATGAGAGGTTAGCCAAAAAAGCAGCAAACTGACTTAAAAAAACATCTCTAAATGAGCAATAACATGATCGAAGATAAAGTGAATAAAAATTTACCCATAGTAACTAAACGCCTTGAAATGGACGACGCCTACAAACTTGAGGTTTACCTTAAGACGGGTGGTTACGAAGGTCTTAAAAAAGCCCTTAATATGAACCCTGAAGATGTAGCTCAAGAAGTCACGAAAGCTTCGCTACTAGGTAGGGGTGGTGCTGGTTTTCCAGCGGGTAGAAAATGGTCGATGTTAAAACCTTCAAAAGTGAAGTATTTAGTTGTGAACGGAGATGAAAGTGAGCCGGCAACTTTCAAAGATCACGATCTTATTGAAAAGGATCCTCATCAGATTATCGAAGGTACGTTAATTGCTTCATATGCGTTAGGAGTTAATCAGGCATTTATTTTCTGTCGGGGAGAGTTTGCTTTAGGGCTAGAGCGACTACAGCAGGCCCTTAACGACGCTTATGAATATGGAGCAGTCGGAAGTGATATCTTTCAGTCAGGATTTTCGGTCGATCTTGTAGTACATCCAGGTGCTGGAGCTTATATATGCGGTGAAGAAACGTCACTGCTTGAAAGTCTAGAAGGTAAGCGAGGATTCCCTAGGATTAAGCCGCCATATTTTCCAGCTGTCATGGGTCTATACAATCAGCCGACTGTTGTAAATAATATTGAAACTGTTTCAAACTTGCCGTGGATTGTGTTAAATGGCGGGGATGCCTTTAGTGCGATGGGCAAAGATAGCTCCGCAGGATCTAGAATTTTTGCCCTTTCTGGTCA
>JAJYVQ010000207.1:0-2127 GCA_021791915.1 Actinomycetes bacterium
TTAGATGCAAAAGTGATTTAGTTAAAATTACTTTGTAGTCACTTCTTTATAGGTTCCAAATTCACAAGCAAGTGAATTCATGATCTCTCCCACGCTACACCTTTGTTTAACTGCTGTTTCAATAGGCTCCATTAAGTTGATGTCTGGATTTTTAGCTGCTTGAATAAGACTGTCTAGCGCTGAGCGTACTGCGACCGAATCTCTTTTAGACTTGATGTTTTGGAAGCGTCTAATTTGTTCTTTTTCTGTTTCAAAAGAAATTTGGAGGATATTGTCGAGAGATTCTTCGTTTCCTTCGGTGAAGTCTGTAACTCCTACAATGGTTCGTTGTAAGTTAGCAGTCTTTTTTTCGAATTCATATGCCGAATCGGCAATTTCATTTTGAAACCAGGAGTCTTCAATTGCTCTAAGTACACCCTCTAAGATTGACCCATCACCGATATTTAGAAGATAGCTAAAAATTTGTTCCGCTTGATGTTCAATTTCGTCAGTTAGATGTTCGATAAAGTAAGATCCACCAAGCGGGTCAGCAACGGAAGTTACTCCCGTCTCATGGGCAATTACTTGTTGGGTTCTAAGTGCAATTCGAGCTGCTTTTTTTGATGGAAGGGCCAAAACTTCATCCATTGAATTAGTGTGAAGACTTTGAGTACCTCCGAGAACCCCAGCCAATGCTTCTATTGCAGTCCTGACTATATTTACTTCAGTTTGTTGGGCTGTTAAAGATACTCCAGCAGTTTGAGTATGAAATTTAAGTAACATAGACTTCTGATCTTTTGCACCAAAGTAATCTTTCATCCATCGTGCCCAAATTCGTCGGGCTGCTCTGTATTTGCATATCTCTTCGAAAAAATCAATGTGGGCATTAAAGAAAAATGAAAGCCTAGGAGCAAATGAGTCCACATCCACGTTGTCGTTTTTTAACCATTCTACATAGGCAAACCCGTTGGCTAAAGTGAATGCAAGTTCCTGAGCTGCAGTAGATCCAGCTTCTCTTATATGGTATCCAGAAATTGAAATGGGGTGGAACTTTGGCATTTTTTGCTGACAGTATTTTACGGTATCAGCAACTAGTCTCATAGACGGACGAGGTGGAAAAAAGTACTCCTTTTGAGCTTGGTACTCTTTTAGTATGTCATTTTGAAGAGTGCCTCCCAACATTTCTTGAGTTGCTCCCATCTCTTTGGCAGCTACAACGTACATTGCAAGTAGAACTGCCGCAGGTGAGTTAATCGTCATTGAAGTAGTTACTTTATTTAAATCTATTCCAGCATATAGATCTAACATATCTTCAACAGTGTCTACTGCAACCCCGCACCGTCCTACTTCGCCAACACAGTGGGGATCGTCTGAGTCTCTACCCATTAGAGTAGGTAGGTCAAATGCAGTTGAAAGACCGTTGCCGCCGGAGTTTAAAAGTTCTTTGAACCTCAGATTTGTGTCGATTGCTGTACCGAATCCAGCAAACAGTCTCATAGTAAAGAGTTTGGAACGGTACATCGATTCATACGGACCTCTTGTGTATGGATACTGTCCACTTAACTCTACGGTTTCATCATTAAGCAGTTCATCATTAACTTGGTCTTGATTGCTCGGATCAACTGGACCCTTTGAAGTATAAATCGGGGCTAATTTTATTCCCGACATAGTTTCGTAAACTTTGTTTTGATTAGTACTTTTTAGATAGGCTTTAATCCACTCTTGAAGATTTCCCATAGTAATACCTTATTATAAAACTAAACAGGTTACAATAGGTTTAAGATAGGATTAAAATAGGGCTGAGAAACGTAGTATATCTTAGAGTCAATAAATAACTAATTTGTGTAAAATTATTCCCTACAAATAACTCTGTTATTAAAAACTATTCACAGTTATTGCAAATATATCAACTGCAAATATATCAGCTGTAAATATATCATAGTAACTGCAAATTTATCATCGCCAGATACTATAATAAATGATGATTTTAATAAATAATGATCTGAGTTTAAACCGACTAAAAAACAAGTTGTTTAGTCGTGGAGTACCTGGCACTATCAGCCAAACATTTCAGTAAAAAAGATTAGGTTAAATAGCGATTTTAAATTTACTTAGAATAAATAAAGTTCAGTCAGACGGTATGAGTAC
>JAJYVQ010000207.1:2137-3587 GCA_021791915.1 Actinomycetes bacterium
TTATAAATGGGTGGTTCTTTCTAATACCACTTTAGGAATGTTAATGGCAACTATAGACATGTCTATAATGCTGATAGCTTTACCAGACATATTTAACGGCATCGGTATAGATCCTCTTTTGCCTAAAAACAGCTTTTATCTGTTGTGGATGATATTGGGATTTATGGTTGTAACAAGTGTGCTGGTGGTTTCTTTAGGCAGATTAGGAGATATGTTAGGCAGAGTCAAAATGTACAATTTGGGATTTGCTGTATATACTTTTTTCTCTCTGTTGTTGACTATAACTTGGCTAAGCGGTACTTCAGCTGCGATCTATTTAGTGGTAATGAGACTTTTTCAGGGGATAGGAGCTGCATTTTTGATAGCCAACTCTTCGGCAATCTTAACAGATGCATTTCCTGAAAATCAAAGGGGAATGGCTCTTGGAATAAACCAAATTGCAGGTATAAGTGGATCATTTATCGGATTAGTACTTGGAGGGTTGCTTGCTCCAATTCAGTGGAGACTGATTTTTTTGGTTTCAGTGCCTATCGGCCTATTTGGGACCATCTGGGCATATCTAAAATTAAAGGAGGTTCCCCGAAAGATAGATACTAAAGTGGACTGGCTGGGAAATATTACATTTGCTCTAGGTCTGACAGGAATAATGGTAGGCATAACATACGGAATTCAGCCTTACGGAGGTCACTCTATGGGTTGGACCAGTCCAAGAGTATTGGGATTTATTGGATTTGGGATAATTATGATTGTTATTTTTGGCTTAGCCGAAATACGATCCGATGATCCTATGTTCAGGTTGGACTTGTTTAAAATTCGTGCATTTACCGCAGGAAGTCTGTCTTCGCTGTTGGCTTCAATTGGCCGAGGAGGACTTATGTTCATGCTGATTATATGGTTGCAGGGAATCTGGCTTCCGTTGCACGGTTACAACTTTTCTGACACACCTCTTTGGGCGGGTATTGCCATGTTGCCGCTGACTGGAGGTTTTCTTGTTGCTGGACCGATCAGCGGATATCTTTCAGATAAGTTCGGTTCAAGACAGTTCGCTACTGGTGGAATGTTAGTTGCCGCTTTGTCATTTGGACTTTTGGAGTTAATTCCAGTTAATTTTAGCTATTTAGAGTTTGGACCTTTGCTGTTTTTAAATGGGTTGGCAATGGGTGCATTTGCAGCACCTAATCGGGCAGGAGTAATGAACAGTCTTCCGAAACAGCATCGAGGAGTGGGTTCGGGTATGAACTCTACGTTTCAAAATTCTGGACAAGTTCTTTCTGTTGGAGTATTTTTTACTCTACTTATAGTTGGTCTATCGTCGACGCTATCGGGATCGTTATATCAAGGATTAACTTCTGTTGGAGTTCCAGCTCTTGTGGCAAAAAAAGCATCAGGTTTACCACCAGTCTCGACTCTGTTTGCGTCATTTTTGGGATATAACCCCATACAACATTTA
>JAJYVQ010000208.1 GCA_021791915.1 Actinomycetes bacterium
TCGATTACATGCAACAATAAATTTGAGTCCTCTATCTCAGTTAAGGTAGACTTAAAGGCCTCTACTAAATGGTGTGGCAATTTTCTTATAAATCCTACCGTATCTGATACTAGAATTCTTGAATTCTCGGCCAACCAGAGCTGTCTGATTTTGGTATCTAATGTGGCAAATAGTTGATCTGCCACATATTCATTCCCGCGGACCAAAGTATTAAGCAAAGTTGTTTTACCAGCATTGGTATAACCTACCAAAGAAGCTCTAAACAGCATACTGCGTACCCTGTGTCGCTTCTGAGTGCTTGATACAACCTTTAATTGCTTCAATCTTTTCTCCAGTTGAGACTTTGTTGTAAGCAACTGTCTGCGATCGACCTCAAGCTGAGTCTCTCCAGGGCCCCTAGTTCCGATTCCACCTCCCTGCTGACTTAATGTTATACCCCGTCCTCGTAACCGTGGAAGTCTGTAATTGAGCATTGCCAGCTCAACCTGCGTTTTTCCTTGTTCGGTTTTCGCATTCTGAGCAAAAATATCTAAAATTACGGCAGTTCTGTCAATTGCAGTTCTACCTAAAATGCTTTCTAAATTCCTCTGCTGAACTGGAGTAAGCTCGTTGTCAAACACTACAGTATCTACATCTAAGGCATAACAAATTGTTTTTAATTCCTCGGCCTTACCGCTTCCGATATAGGTCTTAGGATCGATTATTTCTCTTTTCTGAACCACCTTATCTACTACGATGGCTCCCGCAGTTTTTATTAACTCTTCTAGTTCAATCAAATCTTTCAGCAACGGTTCAATTGACTCAGAATCTGAAAATACCCCTACTACCACTATTTTTTCCTGAAATGACCTCTCGATTAAAGACATTCAGATACCTTCTGGACTAAGTTCGGCGGTAGCGACAAATTCTGACGGGCCTGTCAAAAATCCGATAAATTCTGTTTCTGAAATACCCAAATAGTCAACGGTTAGCACCCCTCCAGGATTGTTAACTTTAACCGACTTGTTAATCTGATTCAAATTACCGAAACAAACTGCAGATGCTACAGAACCAGTACCACATGCCATTGTTGGACCTACTCCACGTTCATATACTATTAAGTTAATCTCGTCAGACTTAACTTTGCTTATAACTTCCATATTGATTCCATTGCGATAAATTGAAGAAATCTCGTGATAAAGCTTTGCATAATGTATTGGACGATCAGAATGGTGATAAATTACCAAATGAGGATTGCCTATTTCTACTTCCCATATTTTGTCAATATTTGAAATAAACTTTGAAGCAACTACTGCAACGGCTTCATTTTCTGGTTTGTGAAAAACCGTAGCTTTTCCCATTTGAACTCGTACGTTCAACTGAACTAGGTATTCGTTTGCAAGATCGAATGGATCTGAATTTAGAACATTAACCTCAAGTATCCCCGCATCAGTGAGAATCTTTGCTTCCGAACCTTTAACTAATCCGTTGTTAATTAAATAGTGTGTAAAACACCTTATTCCATTGCCACTCATCTCAGCAAGAGAACCGTCAGCATTAAACAGCTTCATCTGGTAGTCAAAAACTGATTCCGTACGATTTTCTAACGCAAACATCATTCCATCAGCACCGATACCGTAATGTTTATCACAGGCTAATTTCGCCAACTTATCGCCTCGAGTCAGATAATCATACCTTTCTGTTATTAAAAACGAATTCCCTAATCCCTGATATTTGGAAAATTTTAAAGTTCTCATCTAACTTAGTTAAAACAATTTAAATTAATATTGCCAATAAACGTGAAGTCAACTTACGTAATTTACAGCTTCAGTAATAGCTTAATATCCTGCACTGAACATTTATTCGGATCGACAAAAATAGTGCGAGGATCTCGTTTCCACCATTTATTTTGACGCTTAGAAAACTTTACTGTTCTTTGCACAATTAGTTCTTTTGTTTCTTCTAGATTGTAATCACCTTTCATCATATCCATAATCTCTCTGTAACCAATGGCCTTTATTGCGGTTCTAGACAATCTAGGATATTGGGCAACTAATTTTTTTACTTCGTCGATAAAGCCAAGTTCAATTTGTTTGTCTAGGCGTCTTTTAATGTTTTCTGCAATATCTGATCCCTGTGGATCAAGTACCAAGATTTTATCATGCGATCGATCATCTGTAAACTTGCTAACACCAGGACCGTACTCAGAAAATTTCCGATTCGATCCTATAGTAACTTCAAGGGCACGTATTAACCTTCTATAATTGTTTGGATGTATCTTCTTAGCAGCTTCAGGATCTAATCTTAGAAGTTGACAATAAAGATAAGTCTCACCCAAATCATTAAGCTGAATTTCTAACATTTTTCTGATAAAAGGATAAGATTTGGGGATATTCATATCGTTAAGAACGCTGAGAACATATAGAGCACTTCCACCAACTAAAATTGGTAGCTTATTTGATCTAAGTACCTCACGCACCGTTGACTTGCAGATATTTTGATAGTCTCCAATCGAATAATCTTCAGTGGGGGTTACAAAACTCAATAAGCGAAAGTCAACACCAATTAAATCAGATTCTGTAGGCGTCGCAGTTCCGATCTCCATTCCTCTATACACGGCAAATGCATCAGCATTAATTAAAACGACTTTGGGTAAAGATCTGGCCAAATTCAGTGCTAAATTAGTTTTCCCGCTTGCGGTAGGACCAACAATAGCTCTTAATATATAACTTTCAGATTTCACCTTAATGTCAGATAGTCATTGTGACAAAACCTCAAATCTCTCCGAACAGGTAGTGAGTGCTTGAGTCTATGACTTTGACATTTATAAAGTCTCCTGCTGAAAGATCGCTGGTTTTGGCAGACTTTTTAAAATGTATCAACTTGCCTTGCCTAGTCCTACCAGTTAATGACGAGCTATCTTTCTTAGATTCACCTAAAACCAATACTTCTTCTTTCATCCCAACACGTAATTTATTCTTCTGAGACGCAGACCGTTCAACGATCACTCTAAGTTTTGCCATCCTCTCGGCTTTTTTCGACTCACTTACAAACTCGTCATCTAATGTCGCAGCTAATGTGTTTGGTCGAGGGGAAAAGATAAAAGTAAACGCAGAATCAAACTCTGCTTCAGCAACTGCTTGCATAGTTTCTTCAAAGTCATCGTCTGTTTCAGATGGATACCCAATAATTATATCAGTCGAAACCGCTAAATCGTCTATCGCAGCTCTTGCCATTGAAAGTTTTTGTAAATATTTATCTACTGTATACCCACGCCTCATCATCGATAATATTCGATCTGAACCCGATTGCATTGGCAAATGAAGTTGCTCGCATACGGAAGACGTAGAGGCCATTGCCTCAACAGTCTCTAGCCTCAAATCTTTTGGATGTGGCGATGTGAATCTAACTCTTTTGATATTTTCAATCTTTCCGATAGACCTAAGCAGGTCAGCAAACATAGGCTTAATAGCTACAATCTCTCCCTTTTGTCGTTTTGCTAAATTAATATCCCTGCCATAGGAGTTAACGTTTTGCCCAAGCAAGGATACTTCTTTAACTCCACTTTCGGCCAACTTAGATATCTCGTTTAAAATCTCTT
>JAJYVQ010000209.1 GCA_021791915.1 Actinomycetes bacterium
TGTGTAAGTCTTTTCTTGAAACTGTATTTTTAGATGCAGCACATATCAAACTGGAATATGAAGTAGTTCCATTGGGATTTGGAGTCGGAAGACAGGGATTTGTTTCTGGCGAACTGATACCAGAATTAAAAATCGGCAACAAGTCGTCGGCTGAGACTGCCTGGGCTGTATATAGATTTAGCTGAGATGCTGGATCAGGATTCATATCTATTACCGATATTGTGCCCTGCACCGCAGAATTACCTACCGAATCTGAAGCAGGAAAGTAAAATCCTGGCCCTGCTCCCATCCCCTGATAGTTTGAAACATATAGTCTAAATCCGCTCCCTGTGGGATTGGGTCCGACCGTCATCGCAATAGGCATCCAGCCTACGGGAATTAAAGTCTCTGGAATAACAGTTGAGTTTTTAGAAGTACCTGAAAGTGAATAATTTACAATCTGTGGGATGGCCGTTCCGTTCGAATTCAAAACTTCTACTTCGTTCATGCCAAATAGCGCTGCAAAGAGTTTTGTACCGTCGGGGCTAAACTGTACCGCCACTGGCTGCGACCCTGAAATGCCCTTAAGCGACATACCTACAGGATAACTTTTAACCGAAGAAGCAGTACCATTAGATTTTAAACCGATCAAACTTACCGAATCTGACATTGTATTTGAAACCGCAAGTTCGGTGCCATTTGGCGATAAGGCAATTCCAGTGGGCTGTTGCCCGACTAATACGTTCTGAATTTCCTGCCCCGTCCCATTCTGATTAATTTTAACAACAGATACTGTTCCGTTTTGATTTATACCCCTTGATGTTATCGAACCGTCTGCCCAGTTGGAAACGTACATCATATTATCAGTTGGATTAAAGACAATTCCGTAAGCATCCTGTCCAACTGGTATTAGAACTTCTGGAGCGGTCAATGTCGATTGATTTAACTTGGCAATATCGATACCAACTATTACAGAACAGCTAGAAGGATTGGCAGAATTAGTCGGCGAAATTAAGTTATCTGATGCATTCGGACAGTTCCCAGCATTCGGATCATCTTGATTAATTTCAGACTGGGGAATCGAAAGATTGCCTGCAACATAGAGCCATCCATTATTCTTGTCAATAATCATATTTGAAGGATAACCTGGCGTCTGTATTCCATTTGGCTTGGCAAGAGGAGGGATGGCAGAATTGTAAGAGTTAGCAGGAGCCGTCGCAGTTGAGTTTCCATTGTCTTTGTAAACATAGACCATATTTTTCCCACCCCCAGCAACATAGATATTTCCATTCGAATCCTCCTGAACTCCCATGAAAGAGGATTCCGCTGGTGCATTGCTAATCTTAAAGGAAGATGTGTTAATTACTCCCAGGTCTTCGTCCCACTGACCAGAACTAACTACATATAAATTTTTGCCGTTGGGTGATAGTGAAATTCCGTCAGGCTGTGCTTGAGTTTGAACTTGCTTTCCCGCAGGTTCAAGAGTCCAGCCAGAAGGCATCCTTGGACCATTGCTTGACACTAAAGTTCCGTTTTGAGAATAAAGAGAAAGTTTGGTTGCACTAGGAGTAGTTCCCGATTTATTTGAATTGACAATAGCCAAAATTGCCACAATAACCAGTACTACAACAATTAATACCGCAGTATTTCTCCCCTGATGATTTGCTTTATTGTCTGTCATTTAAATTATTTCTCTTTGCTCTTAATTAACTTTATTTAATTGATCTTCAATTATTTTTTAGAGTAGTCATTCGTTAAGTATTTAACTTGCAGAACCAGGTAGCGGAGATTCGAATAAAGTACCATTATAAATTTGAGCACTTCCAGATTCTGTTACTTCAAGACAAAATGAACTCGACGTACAGGATATTCCAATAGCTAACGATGGGTAAGTAACGCTTGATTTAAATGATCCTGCAAATTCACAATTACCGCTAGCTGAACAAGAAATACCTCTTACAGTTCCCGAACCGTTGTTTACCTGTGGCAACGAAACGATGCTCAAATTAGGTGTTGAAAAATTTAACTTCCAGAGGTTTCCAGATTGGTTCGCAATCTCACATTGAAGCGTGCCGAAACACGACACATAATTAAAACCACTTGCGTTTGTAAATTGCGTCGGTGAACTCCACCTGCTGCCATTATATTGTACTTCATGGCCAGTTTGATCAACTGCGACACAAAAACTCTGCGACACGCAAGAAATCGAGGTCAGACCACCATTTTTGTCAATCGACTCCAACTGTCCAAAACCCTTCTTTAGCCCAAGATAACTTATCGCATATCCCGATCCGTCTGTAGCCCAACAAAAAGTCGAAGTAACACAAGATATGGAAGTTAAAAATTTATTAGGATCAACCGTTTTAAGATCTTGCCATGAGTTACCCGAATACTCAATCGCATTCCCGTTTTGGTCAACTGCCATACAAAAAGTTGAAGAAGAACAAGAAACTGACGTTAAATAAACCCCTTGTTCGTTTTGGTTTACATAGCCCTCGTTTACAATATTCGTGCCGTTGTAGACCGAATACATTCCTGAATGTCCTACTGCCATACAAAATGTAATCGAAGTACAGCTGACCGAAGTAAACGAGTTAATGATTGAGTTCATAGGTATGAAATTTGACAAACTTGAACCGTTGTAGTAATAAGAACCTCCGTTTCCCACAATCATACATTTTAGGGAGGTAGATTTTGGAAGACATGATACGGCGTTTATATTAAGTCCATTTACCACAATTTTTGTCCACCCCGATGAAGATGTTCCCTGTCCTATAAAAATATTGTTGGACTGATCGGAAGCCATACACTGACCACTTTCGTCGCAGGACAAAGAATTTAAATGTCCCAATGGATCTATTTGTACAGGAGATGAGAGAGTTCCAGAGCTTTCTTCAACAATTGAACCGCCTCCGTCAATAATGTAGCATGCACTTGCAGAAAAACACGAAATTCCAGTTGGATAAACCGAATCGGCAATAATAGGTTTGTTCCATTTGCCGTCAGAATAAATTATCGCATTCCCCGCATCATCGATTGCAATACAGAAAGAAGCTGAGCCACATGACACTTGTACTAAATAGTTTGATGTCGACTGACTGGCTGATTCAATAGATTTTAGGGGAGCCCAACTTGATCCATTAAATGTCAACTCGTCACCATTAGTGTCGACGGCAATGCAAAACTTAGTTGTAGCGCAAGAAACCGAATTTAGACTCTGTTTAAGACCAGGCGATGCGGGGACTGGAGTCGAAAATGTCAACCCATTAAATAAGGTATAGTCTGCCTGCCCATCAACTGCCAAACAAAACTTTATTGAAACACACGATACAGAAGTCAAGAAACTGTGCGGGTCAGCAGTAAGATGTTTCCAGGTTTTTCCGTCAAATTCAAGTGCATTACCCGTTGAGTTAACTGCCATACAGAACGTAGTACTAACGCAACTAACCGATCTCGGACTGCTTACTGTCAAATTGGCAATCTGAGAACTGCTGCGGTTAACATTGATAGTCGACGCTTGAGAACCAATCTGAGAACCTTGGTTTAGCGTAATTATAAAAATCGACGCAAAAACTCCTACAATAACCATGCAC
>JAJYVQ010000210.1 GCA_021791915.1 Actinomycetes bacterium
GCCATCTTAGCTTTTTTAACCTTGGTCATAACCTACAGAATTAGATGAACAGATCTCGCATCTATTTTTAGTAGGTCTTCGTTTTCTCACATTAACTATAATACAATCAGCTTCTTGATCTACTTCAACTGATTCGATTACAGATACTTTATTAACGCCTAATATTTCACGCCAGCTGTCACAATTCAACAACGACATTTTCCTTTCTATTTTTTAAGGATATTAATGACTTAAATATAGTCTGGAAGTTGCGTTATTGTGCTAAAAGCCTGTTCAGAGTACCCACGGATATATCAGAAGAGCAAACTTTCTTTACCTATATCAAGATAAGTAGTTTTGTCTGCTGACAAACTTAAACCTCAAATTCTCCAGGTCCAAAGAAAGTAACAGATAAGAGCATCTTGAGCATCAGAATTTAGTTTAGGATATAGATTTCTCAAGCGGTTCACAGAGTCCATAGCGGCTTGTTTAACACTTTCTTCATAAGTTACCTTTTGAAATTTATTTGTTAAAGTATTTACACTCATAGATGTTTTTAACGAACTTGGTTTAAATTGCCACCGCTCATAAACTAAATTTGGTTTAATATTGAATAACTGAGTTGTTATCATCATGACAAATTGGATCAAAACTGCACCTAAGTAGTTATCGTATCGCTCGATAACTCTTACGGGATCGACATTTAGGCTAGTGTTGTCTTTGCGGTAATCCAAATATAACAATATGGAATTATTAATCTGATCCCAATCGGGCACTCTGTGCAAAACAGCATCAATACCAATTAGTGCCGAACTAAGTTGATCTGTGATTTTAGGGTTAATTCCTAGATCACATAATCCGGGCCCCCAATTTCCGAATAATGTATTCAAGTCCTTACCGTTTTTAATCGAACTGCGTATGTATAGTAGCCACTTTTTCGCATTTCTTGCGGATTCTTCAGTCCAGCCATTCTGAAACTCTTGACTTTTAATACAATCGTTAAATAGCCTAATAGCCTCATTTATCAGAGCTATCAATTCGTCAATGTTAAGATCTGTTACAATTCGTAAATTAAACTCATTCACACAAATCACCGGAATTGTAGCTAGCAGGTTCTAAATTCCCATAAGGTGATTGAGTTAAATAATCTTTAAGTTTTGAAGTTGGGGTTGAAATTTCGTATGTCACGTCACTTGGTCCAATTGGATCGGCGAACTGTGGTACTTCCCGGTTCCAACTAATGTTTCCTACAGGTCCTAATACCATCGGTGTAGCCGCACTTACAATACCTACCCATGCCCAACTCCCATTATAGCCAGATTTGGTAGTTAAAAGATCTAATCTTTTCTCGGCTTCTTTATCATTATTGAATACGTAGATAGTAAAAAAGAAAGCTCCAACATTAAAGTTACTACCTCCTGCGTAATGAATTAACTCATTTCAAGGTGGAACGTCAGCTATATAAAGTTTTGAATCAGGCTCAAAGGATTTAATCCACCCGTCTGCATCACCGAGCGGAACTCCGTTTGCGACAAAAAACACCTTGTTTTCGGCACAGGTAACTTCAACTTTACCTCTATTTTCTTAGTTTTTGTAGTCTACGGTAAAGCCATAGCAGCTCAAGCCAAAAGAAAATATCTTTAGGTACTCAAATAACAAAATTAATATGTGCTTCAAAGCCTCACAGCAAGCTTATCTAAGATCTTCCGCATTAAATGATACAACAATCTTAGGGGTACTCGTGTTAATATTGTAAATATTTGAATGACACAAGAAAGGTAGATGGCAAATCCACGAGGGTCCCTGGCAGAACTAGGATCCTAACTAATGCCCATATACTCTCCTCAAATTGGTACTGCAACCGCTTCATTTTTCACTTCAATCTGATATTAATTTTTTGACCGCAATTTAAAGATAACTACCCAGATCCACACAAACTCCAAAAAACTTCCTGATATAGCGAACATCGGTCCAAGATTATGGAGATAGCCAGAAGAAACAAGTCCGAATGAGTCTGACCCTGCCCTGCCATAATAAATATATGCCAAAGTGAACGATAGTAAAGTGCTAGCGATCGTAGCTCCTATAAATACAAGTAATCCCAAGTACCTTCTTGCAAATATTGCTAATGCGCTAGTCACTATTAAAAAAGAAATAAGAGTATATAAAAGAGCAAAAGTTCTCCACTCATTGGATGTCAACCACATGTCATTGGCCGGATACCCATTGATAACAAAAAGCATCGGTAACTGCGTGGGTATGAAAGTACTTAATATAAAAAGCGTCGCCGATACTACCGCCAAAACCAAATTTATTACTCGCACACTTAAACTCAGACTACTCACACTTAATTTGGTTTTGTCACGATTATCTTTTAGGTCAATTTCGTTCGAAAATACCATAACTCTTAATTGAACCTCCTTTTTAATCGTTAAGTATTACGATATCATAACTAAGAGTGAAATCCTTCCCTTAAGTAAGCGCAGTATCCTCCATTAGTGGCACTTGATCCAAATCTGAAATTACTTGTGCTTAAGATGTTTTGCTGCTGAATCTTTATCGCGACACAACTCTGTGATGAATTTACAGCCGTCCTAACCGCTCCATAAACATTGAATCAGGGATTCTTAGTGTCCAAATTGTATGCATTTTACTCATTTATCAGATGTGCGAACAATTGATTAATGTTACCGATGTTTAGTATAAGAGCATTCAGGTCATTTGAAGTAAATTTAGATTCCAACCAATGTAAAGTATCACATAATCTTGAACCCTTAAGTCCAGTAAGTGGTTTTATCTGCAAAGTTGCAGCTAAAGAACTTCAAATACCGTTTCTAAGAACCAAAGCGAGCAAGTGACTTGAATAGATGGTCCCAGAAAGAACACCATAGTCAACTAAAATATTTGATCGAATCAAGGTACAGAGAATTGAGCAAAAAGATAGCTGTAGAATTCGTATCAGTACTAAAAGTAGTTGAGACGGTATTTCTAATGTTCATTCCTGCTTCGACGATATCTGCACACCTTTTCTCGGTGACTCCAAGCTAAGCAACACTTACAGGAGTACCCCAAATCAGCTCCCAGCTAAACACAAGGGGATATCTTCGTATTGTTGAGTCGCCCCACTTGGCTCCCAACTATTGACAGGATTATCCCTGAATGGATTTAAATTGCCAAAACTTGCAATAGGAGATGGTTCTTTTGAATTTTGAAGCTGCTTTAAGGGTGAAATTAAAAGGTATTTAACAGAAGCACCCAGAATTTGTAATCAGGGTTCCATAAAACTTGCAATATCTTAAACAATATGCTAAGTATCACTCCATGAACATGCTAGAGACGATATTCACCATGTTTTAATTGCTCATTCAATAAAGAAGCGAAAAAAAAGCAGTTAAAGTCTTCAGTGACAAATACTTTAGAATAGAGATGTCAACACTTATTATCGTTTCAGAACAATATACCTCCGAGCTATGCCGAAAAGTTGTGTTTGGGGGTCTAAATTCTTGGAATATTTCATTTGATTTATTGGATTGATACCCTACTTAACTCTTATAATTTTATTATAGTACTGTTTTAGTTTTAATTCCTGTT
>JAJYVQ010000032.1 GCA_021791915.1 Actinomycetes bacterium
CGTGCGGTCAAATTATTTTGACTAAGTTCTTTCTCAGAAAATAAATCTAAGCTCGCTAAAGTTTCAAATGTATTTGCATCAACTGCCACTGTTTCCAATCCTGTAGCTTTAATGTCTACGTTCTTAATATTCTGATATATCAGCTCCAATGTCTTTTCACCAAGTCGATGCCATAAGAGTCTATTTGCTGAATTAGTTGGATATATAGATCTATATAGTTCAGCCAACCATTTATACTCGTTTTCACAATGCCTCAATCTAGCATCTGGTGTATTTGGAACACTAGAGTTAGATGCTGGTGTTGGCTATATTGTAAAGAATCCACCGTTAGATGTTGTAGCGGTAGCAGTTACCTTCTAATACAACTGCAGTTGCATTAGAAGGTATATTATCTAAACTACCTCCAAAATCTGATCCAGCTACATTAACTTCAATTGTAGAATTAGGAGCTAACGTACCATTATTTGTCTTAATAGTATTGTGATCCACTGACATTTGGACGCTAATCTACATTTACGAGCAACCACTCGTAGTGCCACAAGCGGAACAAACGTAACAAGACCCTGCTCTTTGCATTGCATTACCACACTGATAGCAGTAGGGGGCATCTCTATTCTCTGGCATCTTCTTAATTTCAGGTTTGGATTCTACAATTGGTTTGTAAGATTCAGGGTCATCTCCAGAGGTGTTAACCTGATACTCCATCCCTGGCAACAATTGTTGAGTTCTTTCGCTGGAGGTAAGAATTCCTAAATTACTTCGCTCTTCAAGTGTCAGATAATCTATTGCAAGCCTTCTGAATATATAGTCGATGAGGCTTGTTGCGATTCTTAAATCAGGATCATCCGTAATACCAGCAGGCTCAAATCTCATATTTGTATATTTGTTCACAAATGTAGCCAGTGGCACCCCATGCTGAAGTCCAAGACTAACCGAGATTGAAAATGCATCCATAATTCCAGCTAAAGTAGAGCCCTGCTTTGAAACCTTCATAAATATCTCGCCCGGACGTCCATCAGCATATTCACCTACGGTTACATACCCTTCGCAGTCAGCAACTCTAAATGCAAAGGTAGAAGATCTTCGCCGACGAGGCAACCTTTCCCGTTCTGGCTTTTTTACTATGACTGTCTGCATTTCAACTCTGTGTTCTAGATCTTTAATAGTTTCGTCTAGATCACTTGAATCTTTCTTAGTCGTTGCAAGTGGCTGGGCAACTTTACAGTTATCTCGGTAGATTGCGATAGCTTTTATTCCTAACTTCCATGCTTCTATATGTAAATTTTCCACATCCTCTACAGTTGCATCTTCTGGCATATTTACAGTTTTAGATATCGCACCAGAGATAAATGGCTGAACAGATCCCATCATTTTAACGTGTCCCATATAGTGAATGGTATTGTCACCCATCGAACAAGCAAAAACTGGAAGGTGCTTAGGGTCTAAATGAGGAGCTCCTACTATTGTCATCTGTTCTTTAATATAACTAGTTATATCGTCAATCTGAGTGGAGTCGTAACCAAGTTTATTTAGAGCTCTCGGAATAGTTTGGTTCACAATTGACATTGTTCCACCCCCAACTAATTTCTTAGTCTTAACAAGTCCAAGGTCGGGTTCAACTCCCGTGGTGTCACAGTCCATCAACAAACCAATGGTACCAGTAGGTGCCAGTACAGAAGCTTGAGCATTCCTTACACCATATGTCCTACCTACTTCGATGGCGTTATCAAAGCTTAACTTGGCTTGATTCAATATATTTTCAGGGACAACAGTCGAATTAATCTTATCCACGGCCTGCCGGTGCATTACTAATACGTTATCCATATATTGTTTATTTTCTTCGTAGCCTTCGAAGGGTCCCATCTTTTTGGCTAGTCTAGCCGACGTCTCATAAGAAACCCCAGTTAAGACTGCTGTTATAGCTGCTGCCAACGACCTTCCTTCGTCACTGTCATAAGGCATCCCTTGTGCCATCAAAAGGGCACCTAAGTTTGCATAACCGATACCCAATTGCCTAAACTTTCGTGAATTTTCTCCGATCTTTTCAGTCGGATAGTCAGCATTACCAACCAAAATCTCTTGTGCAGTAAACACAACTTCCACACTGTGTTTAAACCCTTCAATATCGAATGTATCATCGGGGTTAAGGTATTTAAGTAAGTTAATGGATGCTAAATTACACGCAGAGTTATCGATATGCATATATTCGCTACACGGATTTGAGGCATTTATTCTTCCAGTTGCATGTGCGGTATGCCATTTGTTAATTGTTGTGTCAAATTGCATGCCAGGATCTGCACACTCCCATGTAGCTTTGGCAATCTGTCTAAAGAGTTCTCTGGCTTTTAATACCTTAAGCGGGCTACCATCTACTCTGGAACGAAGTGCCCAATCTTTATCGTCTACGACTGCTTGCATAAATTCATCTGAAACCCTTACCGAATTGTTTGCATTTTGATATTGAATAGAATGAATGTCTTTGCCGTCCAAGTCCATGTCAAAACCGTTAGCAGCCAATACTCTTGCTTTTTTTTCTTCGTTGGCTTTACACCAAATAAATTCTTCGATGTCAGGATGATCCACATCCAAAATAACCATTTTGGCAGCTCTTCTTGTTTTCCCTCCACTCTTAATTGTCCCAGCAGAAGCATCAGCTCCTCTCATGAAAGATACTGGTCCGCTTGCCGTACCTCCTCCAGCTAACGGCTCATTTGAACCTCTTATCTTCGAAAGGTTCACTCCCGCTCCAGATCCACCTTTAAAAATAAATCCCTCTTCGGTATACCAATTTAAGATAGATCTCATTGAATCTTCCACCGATAGTATGAAACAGGCACTAGCCTGTTGGGGAACGTCTTTGACTCCAATGTTAAACCAAACCGGTGAGTTAAATGCTGCTCTTTGGGTGATCAAAAGATATTTTAACTCTTGAGCAAAAATTTCTTTTTCGTCTCTTGAATCAAAATATCCGTCTTTTAAACCCCAGTTTGCTATGGTGTCAGCAATTCTGTCTGCGACTTGTTTAAGTGAATTCTCTCTCTCGGGTTCACCTAAGTTCCCTCTAAAATACTTTTGGGCCAAAATATTTGTAGCATTGAGGCTCCATGAAGAAGGAACTTCTACGCCTTGCTGTTCAAAAGCTACCGAGCCGTCTTTATAGTTAGTGATTTTAGACTCTCGGATATCCCAATCTATAAGTTCATATACGTCCTGATTCTCATTCGTAAATCTTCTTGTAATTCCTAAAGACACCTTATCTGAAGTTTCCTTTTCTGCGGTGACTTTTTCTTGTGTCAATTTATTTTCTGCTACAACCATAACTGCCTTTCTTTTGTTTTTGATCATTTCGTATATTTTGGAAAAATTTCACAAATTCCTTATAGTGCCTTAAACTACCTAATTTAAAATTATTTGCCTTAAAATTATCCAAATTAAGCAAATAGCCGAACTTTCCTTTGCTATTTGCCAATCTTACAGTATATCTATCATTCAGTAACCTACCTAACCATACTATATATTGTGGTTACTAAAATAATAATACTATATATGTATATTAGTCCACATTTTAGCTTTTGTCAAGCATTTGATAAATACTTTCAAACAAACTACCAATTTAACTTTATTTTGCTCGAAAATATTACTAAAAAAACTGCTTCAAAACGAAAAAATTACTCTAGTTTTAATATTTTTTTAAAACAAATTTACAATTATGTTATGTATCTCAGCTATGTTATGTATCTCAGCCTGCAATTTAACATACAACCATATTTTGCCGACACACTTTTAAGTCCCTATTAGATATAAGTCCCTGTTAGATATAAGTCCCTGTAAAAACCTCACTGAGTTTGCTTTTGTCTGTATTAAATTAGACTAAATATATTGTTGTTTGCTACAGAAATTGCTGTATTCGCCAAATCGTCTAAAACGAAAACAATGTCATGGAAACAGTACTGTAAAAACAGTAGCTAAAAACAACAATAGAAAGATGAAATATTTTTATTTTTCAACAAATGACTTCGACAAACAAACTTTTTAAAACTGGAGGTTAAAATTGCCAAATATCCTCGCTATAGATGCGGGTACGACGGGGGTCAGAGCCCTTCTAATCGATGCAGACACTGCTTCAGTAAAAAAAACTGCCTACAGAGATCTCACCGTCACTTATCCCAAGTCAGGTTGGGTCGAACAAGACCCAAAAGAGATAATAGACTTAGTTTTAAATTGTCTACAAGAGATCGACGACAGTTTAAATGAACCACCAATAGCCATCGGTATTACAAATCAGCGCGAAACTGTTATATGTTGGAACAAAATCACTGGAGATGTTCTCGCTCCAGCATTGGTTTGGCAAGATCGCAGAACGTCTGATTTTTGCAACAAACTTAAAGACCAAAATCTTGAATTAGAGGTTCGCAAAAAAACTGGATTATATATTGATCCTTACTTTAGTTCGACAAAAATAAACTGGCTTATAGAAAATATATTAGCCTCCAATGACAACGTGTGCTTCGGCACTGTAGATACATGGATAGTGTGGAACCTCACCGGCGGCATAGAAAATGGGACGTTTGCAACAGAAGTTTCAAACGCTAGTAGAACTCAACTATTCAACATTGATACACTGGCATGGGATAATGAACTCACTGAAATTTTTAAAGTACCTTCTGAATCTCTGCCAGAAGTATTCTCTTCGGATCACAACTTCGGCAAGATTCACAAATCAGTAGGTGCTAGATTAAATTTTCTTAAAGGCGTGAGTATCTGCGGAGTCCTAGGCGATCAGCAAGCTGCACTTTTTGGACAACGCTGTTTTGATACAGGAGACACAAAAGCAACGTTCGGAACTGGATGCTTTATATTAACTAATTCCGGTAGCAAATTCACGATGCCTTTAGATGGACTTTTAACAACTATAGCCTGGTCCCTTAAAAATTCTAATTCAGGTTATCCAAATAAAGATAACATTTGCTACGGTTTAGAAGGGTCTATCTTTTCATGTGCATCTACAATCAACTGGACAATCGATTCGTTAAACCTATTCACCGATGTAAATGAAATTAACTCCTTCGCCGAAAAAAAAGAAACTAATGGAGGGGTGTTTTTGGTACCAGCTTTTACTGGACTCGGTTCTCCATGGTGGGATCCAGATGCACGAGCAATATTTATCGGATTATCTAGAAATACTGATTTGGGAAATATCGCCAGAGCAGTATTTGAATCAATTGTATTTCAGACAATTGACGTACTTGATATTCCTAAGGCAAATGGCCTAGATATCACAATACTTAAAGTCGACGGAGGAGTCTCTAACAGTAAATTATTGCTCAAAATGTTAGCTGACAGTTCTCAAATAAAAATATTTAAAAACCAAAGCTCTGAGTCGACTGCAATCGGTGCAGCTCTTATTGCAGGCATAGGAATCGGTTACTACAAAGATTTGGAAGATCTTGTCAAAATTAGTCAGTCGGGTGACTTTATTCAACCAGGAGATAAAATTGAAACTTTTTCAAGTAACTTTGAAATGTGGCATAGAGCAGTCCAACGAAGTTTAGCCTGGGTTAAGGATCAATAACTTCTGCAAAAAATTACTACTAACAGCTTAAGGTTCTAAAGTTAAGTAGCTTTAATTTTCGTCTTTCAACTCGTTTGCCAAAAGTGTAAACTTTACTTTGACCCAAGACTGCTTATGACAACTAGGGCATTTTAGGTAGCGCGAATGTGACTTAAGGGGTAACCAAATTGAGAACGGCAGATGCATCATAAGATACTCTTGCAGAGTTACGTACTTTCTTTCATGGCACCGGGAGCATTCGATAATAAGGGGCGGTAACTCTTCTGGAGCATTAACTCCCCTTAAGTCAGAAAACAGTAGGTGTTTAGATCTGACAGTTGTGTCTTTTTTATCAGTTTTGGGTTGAAGTGCCTTCTCATCTACGGATTTCCAATAGAGTGCATTTTTTCCGTGTGGATCATTTTTCGGCAATTTAACTCCCTTTATTTATTCGTTATCGATAAGCTGTTGAGCTATTTGTCTATAAGCTTCAGCTCCTGCTGAAGTCGGAGAATGATCCAAAACTGACTGACCCAGTGCGGGTGCTTCGGCAAATCTAATAGACTTTCTGACTGGTGGATGTAGAACAGGGAGTCCGTAACGACTTGGAAGGTCTTCAAAAATTTCACGAGCGTGCTTTGTTCTATCATCATATAAAGTCACAATTATTCCCAATACTCTAAGATCGGGATTAGCAAAGGTTCTCACATCATCCACGGTTTCCATAAGCTGACCTACTCCTCTGTGGCTCAAAGTTTCACAAGCAACTGGAATCAGTAAGTCATTTGCCGAAGTCAGTCCGTTAATGGTCAAGACCCCCAAGGAGGGAGGAAGATCCAACAAAATAAAGTCGTAGTCCTGTCTAATCGAAGCTATAGCTCGCTTTAGGGCATGTTCTCTTCCCGTTCTTGACAATAAGTGTACTTCCGACCCTGCTAGATCAATCGTAGAAGGAATAATATCCAAGTGTCTGACTTTATGGATTACTTTTTCAATCGGAGTACGCGATACAAATACATCATGAAGAGACAACTCCAATGTGTCAGGATCTAACCCCACCGAATACGTTAGCGAAGCTTGAGGATCCAAATCAATTAAGAGAACCTTTTGGCCTTTTTCAGCAAGTCCCACACCAATTGAAAGCGTAGATGTAGTTTTAGCAACCCCGCCTTTTTGATTTGCTAATGCTATAACTCTTCCCATGATAATCAAGTTTAGTATGTAATTTAATTCTACTAAAATTAAACTTACCCTGGGGCTTTAGTCAATAAGGGCCCTTTGTGCAACATCTGCCAATTCTGGATCAAATTCAGCGACTTTTTTAAAAAGTCTCCTAGCATTTGGGAAATCCCCCATCTCTTCTAATATATCTGCCAAAAGATACCACTCTCTCAGTTTCAAGAATGAAGGCTGTTTCGTATCTGTACCACAAGATCTCATTAAATCATAGGCTTTGTTTACTTCTCCCAGATCTTTATAGGCTCCCGCAACTACCAACCGGGCTTCTCCAAAAATAGATCTTGGAAGTTTTTTTGCTTTTATCATATTCCAAATAGAAAATACCTTCTTGTAGTTACCGCTTGCTCTATAACAATCCGCAATAACTGGTAACTGTTCATAATCTTTGGTTAAATTAGTAAAATATTCAAGTTCTCCTAAGGCTGATTGATATTCATCTAACCGATAGTAACAAAGTCCCAAAAGTTCTCGGGCATCTGCATAGTCGGGTCTCATTTTCACCGTCTTTTTCAGGATCGAAACGGCCTCCTGGTATCGATCTTTTACGTAACACTGCGCTGCTTGATTCACAAGTTCTTTTAATTTGGGATCTATTGCGCTTAACAAGTATTTTGCTTTTGTATTAAATTTTTCTGCATTAAGTTTTTCTGTATTAAATTTTTCTGAGCTCGGATTCTTCCCACCGGGCTTTGTTTTGACGTTACCAGATCTCGAAATCGACTTCAAAGACTTGGGTTTTAAACTTTTAGATTTTTGTTGGGAATGATCAGAATTTTGCATCAGATAAAATTTTGAAGCTTGAATTTGGAACTTAATAACAATTGGAGACTTTTGAATTCTAAAGACATAGTTTTAGTTTCAGAAAGCAAAATCAATGTTAATTGAAATTAAAGGTACCGCTTTTAAGAATCAATTTAATTGCTGTTAACCATCAGCTTTAATTTAGCTACAAATCAACGTTTAAACAATAGGAGTGTTTTTTAAGTTGTCATAGGCCTAAAATATCAAGTTAGTAAGGTGATTTTTGAACCAACTTATTAGAGCAAGTAAGTTAAGTGTTAATAATCAATGCCGAACATCATCCTAAATTCAATCGGGGCAATTTATTCTAAGATTAATACTGCAATAATTAAAGCTTTAACTAAAACACCGAATTAGTTAAAGCACTGAACTTTGATTCAAGAAATTTACTAACCAGTTATTTACAAACAAGTTATATTAAAAAATCAAATGCCTCAAAACAATAATATACTACCTTCACGGGAAGAAAAAATGGGTACAGTTAGGTCAATGTTTGATTCAATTGCCGGAAATTACGAAAAACTCAATACAATTTTGACCTTTGGACTCGATAAAAATTGGAGAAAAAAGCTCTTAGATCACCTTGGACTCAAACGGGGCAGTTTAATTTTAGATGTCGGATGTGGTACTGGAGATTTATTAAGAGAGCTCAAAAGCAGTGGTTTAGATTCAGTAGGTATCGACCTTTCTCTAAATATGATTAAGGAGAACGACAATTTGGGATCGATTGTTCAAGGGATCGCCGAAAACCTGCCGTTTAAAGACAACTGTTTTGACGGAGTAGTATCCGGGTTTTCTTTGAGAAATTTTGTCAGCTTAGATGACTTTTTTAAAGAGGCTTATAGGATTATAAAACCCGGCGGACGATTGGCTGTTTTGGATGTAAGTGAACCCGAACTCCCAATTGTCAAAACTGTTCATGGGATTTGGTTTAAAAAGTGCGTACCTACTATCGGAGGCTTGCTTTCGAACAAAAAAGCTTACAGCTACCTACCAGCATCTACGGCCTATTTGCCTGACGAAGAACAGTTAAAAACAATGCTAAATGACTTGGGATACCTAGGAGTAAGCCATAGAAAACTTTTTTTTGGTACCGTTCAAATATTGGATGCCACTGTTCCAGTATTTAAACGCTAATTTAATATTGTATGTCTGTGGTAAATAGTAATTTAAAAATACTGAACCGAGATGAGTTCAGACCTTGGGATATCCTGACTTTAGCAGGTGAAAATGATTTTATATACATTACTCCGAAATATCAGCTACTGGGCAGAAATATCAAACAAAAAATCAATTTAACCCCTAAAAATTTTGACAGTAGATCTAATCTGACAAATAGTCTAAAAAATCTAACCCTTCTAGATGGAAGGTTAAGTAGAAATGACAACTATAAATTTTTAATAGAGCCTCTACCTATTGCATTTATGCCACTTCAATATCAAATCGGCAATCCGTCGGAAGTTTTTATCCCTTCGGAGTTAATTTATTTGGAAACCTCAGGAATCGGATGGCAACTTACTATCGATGACAATTTATCTGATTTGGATGATCTATACGACTCATCAAAGCACACATATACAAAATCTCCAGACGAATTTTGTTTAAAAAGTTCTACTGATTTCGACAAGTTTAAATATGCAATCTCCGAAATAGTACAAGACATTAGCGCTAAAAAAATTTCAAAAGTCGTTTTGGCTAGACGTGTAGAGATTGAAGCCAACATAGAATTTAGTAAGGTAAGCGCTTTACAGAGGCTCAAAGCACTTTATCCAAGTTGCACCTTATTTTCCATGGACGGGTTTATTGGTGCTTCTCCAGAACTTTTGCTAAAAAAGACTTTCGATCAAATATTTTTAAAACCTCTTGCCGGGACGATCGGAAGTAGCGGAACACAACAAGGAGATTTAAAAGCAATTGATGAACTTACGAATTCGGATAAGAACCAATTGGAACATAGCCTAGTAGTCAAATGGTTGTTGGACAAACTTGGACCCATATGTTCTAAAGTTAAAGTATCTGATAAACCCGAAATACTGACTTTAAGGAACGTAATTCATCTGGCCACCCCAATTGAAGCCACTTTGTTTGATAATAACTTATCGCTTCTAGAACTGATTGCAACCATTCATCCAACACCAGCAGTAGGAGGCGTTCCCGATGAAACATTTTTTAAGTATCAAAACAAATACGAACTTTACGACAGGGGTAGATACGCAGGGCCGATCGGATGGATTAATTCGGATGGAAACGGAGAGTTCTACTTAGGAATCCGATCTGCACAAGTAAGCCAAAATAGAGCCACGATCTGGGCAGGCGTTGGCATAGTAGCTCACTCGGATCCCGAATCTGAATTAATTGAAACACAACTAAAGTTACAGGCAATGCTATCCTGTCTAGTGAGACCTTAACAGCGAATAAATAAACCAGCTTTATACTATCTGTATTTTTCTCAGCTTACAAACAAATAGCTAGAGGTTATTCAAAAAACGGCATCAAAACACTAATTCCTTAAAAGTTATTCCCAAAATTAGATAACAATTCACTACGTAATCAAGGAAACGCCGATATCACTTTTATGTATATAAATGTACTATACATATTTCTTTTAACTATACTAGAAATTATGAGAGCTTAAATCAGAGAAAAAAGAGAAAGGAGTCCGAAATGACTACACCAAACAAGAACAACCTAGTAGTTGGATTTGACGGATCTCCAAGTTCAGTTGAAGCTCTGCGTTGGGCTTTAAATGAAGCCAACGAACGCAACTTCAGGGTGGAAATTATTTACTCTTGGTCACTACCTGGTTCGCTTTACCCCTTTCCGATAGCTATCCCAGATAGCGAAGATCTTTACAACCAGGCAAAAGAATTTATAGAACAGCTAGTCAAAGAAGAAACTAAAGGTTTTTCTTCTGTTGAAGTAACTTTAAGGATCGTAGAAGGGGCGGCAGGTTCGGAACTAGTGGAACACTCAAAAGATTCCACTGGTCTGGTCGTGGGGGCCAAAAACCACGACACCTTAAGTCGACTGTTAATCGGTTCGGTGAGCCATTATGTGATAGCCCATGCCGAATGTCCGGTTACAATCGTAAAACAAATAAAACAGAGAAAGGAGTAGCTATGAACAGACGAGTATTTGACTTAATGTTGAGTCTAGGAGGACTAGTTTTGGTTGTAGTTTTAATAGTAGCTGGTATATTGCTTACTTGGGGTGCATCGTTTGCAAACGATGATGTTCACTCACAACTTAGTCAGCAGGAGATTTATTTCCCGTCGGCAGCAGCTTTTAAAAATGCAAAAGCGGGAACAGAGATAACGCCATCCATGATACCAACTGTTTCCCAATATGCAGGGCAGCAGCTGACAACTGGAAAACAAGCAGAGGTGTATGCAAATGACTTTATAGCAGTCCATTTGTCAGAAATGCCTTACAACGGTGTTTATTCACAGTTGAGCAATGCTTCTAGGGAAAATCCAAATAATAAGAAACTTGCAGCTTTAGTCCAAACAAGTTTCCAAGGTACGACTCTAAGAGGTCTTCTGCTTGAAGCTTATGCTTTTTCAATCTTCGGAGAAATTGCAGGTTACGCAGCAATTGCTTCTTTCATCTTGGCAGCTATTATGTTAATTTTGGTAGTCTTAGGATTCTGGCACTTAAATAAGATACCTAGAACCGAGTCCATTCAAGTCTGATTATCGGCTACACCAAACAAAAACCTCGCTTACACATTAAGCGAGGTTTTTTGTTTTAAGGATCTATTGAGTATCTAGCTACTATTTCTGAAAGCAATTTAGGCTGCTCGTATATTAAAAGATGGGTTCCCTTTTTTACCCATGTCAAAGTTGAATCATAAAGTTTTGCCTGCAAATCAAGTATTGAGTCAGGAGTTATAATATCATCTTTTTGTCCGCCGACTATATGAACAGGTACCGTAATTTGAGGTAGGATATTCTCAAGTTCTTCGATCCTTTCTACAAGCATCCTCTGTTCTTTAACAAAAGTCCCCACAGACTTCAGCAAAGGACGCGGAGTAACCATTGTGTCTGGAATTGAATCGAGCTTAAATCTTTTCAGTATATTATTTGCAGTTTTTGATTTCGATTCCTTTAACAACAATTTTAATTTCGGCATAATAAAATCCAGCGATATCATGCCATCGAAAGTTACAACTGGACCTACAATTGGTTTCGTCAATAAATAGTCCAACGGATTTAAGCATTTTTTAGTACCTATCGGAGAAACAAGAACCAAAGCTTTAGTAAGCTCAGGAGCTAAAACAGCGAAGTAAATGGCACTTCCCGCTCCAAAACTGTATCCTAAGACAACGATCTTTTCAATCCCAAGACTTTTTATGCGACCTATCAACTCAACCGCTGAATCCTTAAAGTTTAAAGGATCGCCGAAACTTCTTGCATAACCAGGTCGGTCGGGCAAAATTATTAAATGATCTCCGACAAGTTTTGAAACTAACTTCTCAAAATTAAAACCGAAACCGGGTTGACCGTGCAAAAGCAGGACAGCTGGCCCCGAACCTCTAAGTTCTAGATACATCGATAAAACTGCATAGATAAAACATCATTACAACTATAAAATCTGGGACTTACTTTATACTATTTTCTAAAGATCCCAAACAAGTTACCTTTAGACAACAAAACTCTCCATTTAGAGTGTTTCGAAAAATTAAACTGAGATAATATCTTACCTATCTATTGTATACTTAATAACTTTTTCATCCATCTTTCCAGAAGCTGATAATACTAACTCAGCATTTAAGACGACTTATAGATTTTAAATTCACAGCCTTTATTTACTTCTGAATATACCTCTATCTGAAGGTTATGAGCTATTACTATAGCTTTTACTATTGCCATTCCCAAACCAAGACTTATAGATGAAAAATCATCTTGGATTATCTTTTGATCTGAAGATCTATAAAACCTGTCAAACAGTCGGTCGAGCTGGCTCCTATCCATCCCAGGCCCAAAATCTTTAACCTTTAAAACTGTATCATCATTACCCCCTACCGTCACCAATATCGGCGTGCCCTCTGGGGTATGAACTGCGACATTGTTCAGTAGATTTGAAATAACCTGACGCCATCGGTCGATATCACCCACAATTAAATACCGTTCTGGTACATTCGAATCAACTGGATAGTTCGGAAACGATACTTCAAAATCAAGAATAGACTCTCCTACAAGTGTTACCAAGTCAAAGTTCTTTAAATCAAGCGGTCTACCAGCATCCAAGCGAGAAAGCAAAAGTAGATCTTCTACTAACCGCCACATTCTATTTGACTCTTTTGAAATTCTGTCAAGAGCAAATTCAAATCTTTCTGAATCTAATCTAGAATTTTTAAGGAGTTCGGAATAACCTCTAATTGAAGTAAGCGGAGTTCTGAGCTCATGAGATGCGTCTGCGATAAAAATTCTAAGATTGTCTTCCGATTTGCTTTGGTTAACAAAAGCAGTTTCCAACTCACTTAACATATCGTTTAGCGCATTTCCTAACTTATCTACTTCTGATACTTTCGAAGCGGTATCTACTCTAGCTGATATATTGCCTTTCCCAATCGCTTGTGCCGTGTCTATCATTTTATTTAGTGGCTTAAAGCCTCTTTTCAAAACATAATAAGATGAAACTCCGATCAAAAGCAGCACCAAAATCGAACTAATTAACTCAATCAAAATTATATTGTTTAGAGTTTGATTCACTTGAGTAAGTGTTTCGCCAACAATAATGGTCGCATTTTGCACTTTCACTGCCTCAATGCGATAGCGTAAGTCTGACTTGGAAAATGATCCTACAGTTATAGCAATCGGGGTTGGATAGATAATGTGAAAATTAGTCTTTTTCGAATTAAATTTTATCGGTCCGTATATAATCGGAATTGAAGGTGAAACAACAGGTTGCGGATCCACGGGTCCCGTAGAGTCAGAGGGTCGTTTTAAAATAATCTGCCAACTGTTGTTACGAACTTCAACGTAAATAGACGGATCGATTAAGGTTGCGATTCTGTCTATCGAAAGTTTTTGCTTATGTACTTGAGCAAATACATCTGACCTGTAAGCTATATTAAGCGCTTGGTCTAGTTCGGTATCAATATTTCCGTATAATGACTGTTTCAGCGAATAATAAGTCACCAAATTAATTGCTAACAGTCCGACTAAAGTAACTGTCAAAAATATTATGGTTAGTCGTCGGCGAAGACTCACCGAACTCTTCTATTTACTTCACGATTTTTCATCTCTCGGAGTGAATACCCTATACCTCTAACTGTTTGAATTACCTGAGGTTCGTAGATGTCTATTTTTTTCCTTAGATAGCTTATGTAAGTCTCTACTAAATTTGGATCCGAATACATATCTAAACCCCAAACCTCTTCCAGCAGCTCGGATTTGGATACAACTTTATTCACATGAATAACAAGGTATTTCAAAAGTGAAAATTCCAAAGCGGTTAGCTGAATTAAGTTACCCTGCCTCATAACTTCAAATGTATCTAAATTTAACTCGATATCATAGGCAGACAACATTTTAGAGTTGGTTTCAGTTGCCAGATATCGCTTTAAAATTACTTTTATCCTAAGTGAAAGCTCCTCTAAAGAAAACGGCTTGGTGATATAATCGTCTGCCCCCAATGAAAGTCCGGCGATTTTGTCTTCAGTTGAGTCTCTAGCTGTCAGAAAAATCACCGGAGTATCTAGTTGGTTGTTTCTCATTCTCTGAAGAACATAATTACCGGAAAAATCAGGCATCATCACATCTAAAATTACCAAATCATAATTTTTGGTATCTAGTTTATTGATAGCCTCAATACCGGAGTTTGCAATGTCCACTTCATATCCGTCTAATGAAATTGCAGTTGCAATTAAATCAGTAATCGGTCTTTCATCATCTACAACCAAAAGTTTAGGTTTTCGTTCAGAAATTAAAGACTCCATATTCTGATTCAGGCAATTTTACTAATCTTTAAGACTTTTTTTTACTAAATCCCCATTTAGTCACCAACCATAGCGCTTCAACCGTTATTTTCAACGACATTTTGGAAGTTCCTCGCTCACGATCCACAAAACTTATTGGGACTTCTTTTATTCTGGAATTTAGCTTTGATGCCATATAAGTCATCTCTATTTGAAACCCATATCCTTCTGCCTGAACCGAGTCCAAATCGATCTTTTTAATCAAATCTACGCTATAGGCCCTAAAACCTGCAGTTGAATCATTCACCTTCAGCCTTAACATCACATTTGCATAAATATTTCCGTACCTAGACAGATACTTACGATACCACGGCCAATTAGGTATATGACCTCCAGGTATGTATCTTGAACCAATAACTAAATCGTAATTCTCTTTAAAAGGTTCCACTAACGAACTTAAAGAAGCGGGATCGTGAGATAAATCTGCGTCCATTTCAATTAAAATATCAAATCCATTTTCAATCCCCCATTTAAAGCCAGCCCGATAAGCGGATCCCAGCCCCGACTTGCTATTACGTACCATTACTTCTATATTTCCAAGTTTGTTACCTAATTCTTTTGCTCGATCGGCAGTTCTATCGGGAGAGTTATCGTCTACAACTAAAATACTTGCTTCAGGGAGAAACTGGCGTATCTTAGACAAAACGTCTTCAATATTCTCAATTTCATTGTAAGTGGGAAGTACCACTAGAGGTTTAACCATAAGAAATTTGTCCAACTCTATTTTAAGATTGATTAAATATTACTAAAAATTTGACCATATATTCTTTCATGGGTACTTTATTTAACATCTAAGCTTATTAATATCCACAAGTCAGTAGTATATTATCATCTTGACGCTGTCATCTTGACACTGTCAACCTATAACTGCAACTAAGTTTGAACTACTAACCAAAAACCGTGGGAACGACTAGCTATTACTATTTCCAACTGGTATATATTTCTAATAAGAAGTGCTTCTACATAGCATTGTTGTCGTTATTAGGTTCTGACTCTGCAATCTGCAATTGAGGGTGCATTGTCTTATAACGCTCCGAGTTTTCCCAAAAGTCTTTTGCTACAATCTGAACCGCACCTGCAATGGGTATTGCTATGATCGCTCCGACCACTGACCCAAGTAACGATCCGATTATAGATCCGATGTCCGCTCCTATTAGAATCGAAAGCAATACCCAGAGCGAATTAAGTTTTGTGGTTCTGGACATCACAACTGGCAAAAGAAAGTGATTTTCAAGCTGTTGATATACCAAAAAGATAATTAAAGTTATGATGCCAGCCGGCAAAGAATGCAGAAGTGCTACGGCGACAGTTGGTACTCCAGCCAACAAACCGCCCACCAGGGGCAAAAAATCCACTAAGCCCACCCAAATCGCGAGAACCGCAGCATACGGTACTCCTAGGATATACAAAGAAACTCCAACGATAAGTCCTGCGATCACCGAAATGATTAAATTCCCCAGCATATAGCCACTTATTGCAGCTGAAACCTTGTCTACCAAAGACAGTATTCTTACCCCCCGCTTTTCTCCCATCAACTCCAAAGAGCCTTTGAAAATTTCAGGACCTTGCACTAAAATAAAAAATGCCAAAATAAATACTGTTAACAAATCGATTAAACCTTTTAGAATTGCCGTCGAAGCATTTAATGCTGGTTTTTCCAAGGATTTGAGCGAACTTGTGATTTTAGGCTGATTTTGTTTAGCCCATTTTTGTAAGTCAAATCTCTTCAATATCCTTCCCACTGGACCCTTACCATTGGACGCATTTTTTACCAATGTTGGAAAGTTTTGAGTTAGATGAGTCGCACCTTGATACACTGGATGGACAAAAATATAACCCAAACTCCCCAAAAAAATAAAAAAAACAAGAAATATCAAAATTGAAGCAATCGATCTTTTAACGCCTCTTTTTTCAAGTGACCTAACAAACGGATTTAATAAAATAGCTATAAATACTCCCATAATTATTAAAAACAGAGTTAGCCTTAATCGCCAAAGTAAAAGGACCGCAATCAAAAGCGAGACTGTTATTAAATCAAAGAGTAGAAAAGCCAAAGACAAATTCTTAAAATTACTAAGAATCGTAGCAGTACCTTTAATCTGACTTTTAAATAAATGGAATTCCGATTCGATACCTTGATCTTTATCTGATTCTTTGTTATGGTTATTATCGGTCATATTCGCTTATTGCCTACTGTCTTTTCTGAACAACTTATTTTACTAAATAAATAACTTTTAGCTATAAACAGATTAACCTAAATAACAAGAAAACGATAGGATATCACTTAGGATATTTGCAATAAAACGTTAACAACGGAACTCTTCAAGTTAAATAAATGACAAGGAATCATCGCACATTAAAAATAATCTATAGAATTCTTAAAAATGGAATACTGATAATTTTCATTATTGCAATTGTTGAGTACTTAGTTATTCCAAAAATCACGGGTGCAAAAAAATCAGTTAACTTAATAACTAAAGCAAATATTTCACTGGTAGTTTTAGCTATGGGAGTTGAAGTCACTTCATTGCTTGCATACTCAATGCTTTTCAGGTCATTACTTCACAACAAAAAACTTAAATTTCCTACGCTATTTAATATTAATTTATCCACGTTGTCATTAAGCCATATCTTGCCAGGTGGTACCGCTCCCAGCAGTGCTTTAAGTTACAGACTATTAACTAGTCAGGGAGTGTCAAACAGTGACGCCACTTTTTCAATAGCAACAAGTGGTATCGGATCTGCTGCAGTATTAAACATTATTCTTTGGTTTTCCTTGCTAATCTCAATTCCTTTCAGATCAGTTAAGAATCCACTTTATGCAGTAGCGGCAATTATCGGGTCGCTTTTAATCGGGCTAATTGCAATCGGAATTCTTCTTCTTACGCACGGTGAAGAATTCGTCGTAGTCTATGCTAAAAAAATCAGTAATAAAATACCACTGGCTAACCCAGATAAAATTGAAGGATTTTTAAGAAATATTGCTCAGAGGATTGACGACTTGATTAAAGACAGAGATCTGATGCTTAGAGCTTTGGTTTGGGCCAGCTCAAACTGGTTACTTGATGCTGCGTGTCTTTGGTTGTTTTTAGCAGCATTTGGTAAAGTAATGTCACCAATTGATCTGCTAGTTGCTTACGGTTTGGCTAACGTATTAGCAGCTATTCCCATCACGCCAGGCGGTTTGGGTGTAGTCGAAGGAGTCCTGATTCCTACGATACATGGATTCGGCGCAAGTTCAAATGTCGCTTTAGTTGCAGTACTGTCTTATCGCTTAATAAACTTTTGGCTACCTATCCCAGCAGGAGGAGTTTCTTACTTAAATTTGAAAATAAAATCTAGAAAACGCGGCATAGATATAAGTAAAACAACATCAAATCAGCCATAAGGGTCTATTTTTATATAAGGTACTGATTGTTAATTTGGAAGCCGCTCGATACCGCTATTGTCGCTTATTTGCTCTAAACTAGTCACTTCTTCGACATTTTTTTCACTGTTACACCACCTGCAACTGACCGATTCGACCCGTCTAGACAGTATCTCAGGTTCCTCTTTATCGAGCTGCCCGTCTATTGCGTAATGATAGTAAGTCTTTAAGGTCACCGATTCAACAACATCAAACCTGGTAATGTTACCGCAAAGTTCACACCTGTAGCGAGCATTGACATTTGCATTTTCCATGCTATAAATGTTAACGGAAATTATTGCCTATAACATCAATACTAATAAAATTAGACTCCGAAATGATAAAAATTGCTGAAGTCAGTCGCTTTCGCTAAGAGATTTAATATTTAAAGCTTCAAGGTTTGATGGCAGTGGCAGTCCCTTGTACTTTAACCTCGCCATCCTGATTTGACAAACTGCAGTCCATCGTCACCAATGTTTTTCCCTCAAGTTCTTCGATTGAGGTAACTTTTATCGAAGTACTTAGTATTTCATCTGGCCATGTCTGCTTTGTAAATCTTACTCCGAAACTTTTTATATTCTTAATTCCAACCCAAGCTGTTAAAGCTGATCCCAAAAGACCCATAGAGAACATCCCATGCCCAAAAACACTTGGCTGTCCTGCTGCTTTGGCAGCTACCTCATCTGAGTGCATCGGATTAAAATCACCTGAAGCACCCGCATATTTAACCAAATCGGTTCTACCTAATTTATGAGAAAGTATTGGGGCCTCACTTCCTACTTCGGCTTTTGCAAATTCAATTACTTCTGACATTATTATTTCCTCGTATATTTCTATTTTTGCTAATGCTAATCATTATCTATTCTGTTTATTTCTACTAATTTTTTTCTAAAAGTTTTCAAATCTTTTGTTTTTATAAATTTATTACTTTTATTTACCTAATGAAGGCAACTCATTTTCTGTGAATAATATTTGACCTTGATGTAGCAACCTTTTCATTAGTGGCCACATCCGTCCACACTGTTTCTGTGACTACGAACGTCATAGTACGTCCGCTGGACTCTTTTTGATAACAGTCGACTACGGTACCCTTTCCCTCAAGTACATCACCAGATACAATAGGTCTTTCAAATGTAAAACTTTGTTCACCATGCAAAATTATTCCGCCGTTAGACATCAAAGGACCCAATACTTCAAACATAGGATTACCCGTAACCTTATCTTCTGGTTGGATCTCTTTAAACAGTCCCCAATGTTCCATTACAAACGGAAAAGTAGGTAAAGCAGGAATACCGTTAAATCCCAACTTTTTAGCTTCGTTAATATCGTAAAAGTAATCCTCTTTCGCCTTCAGTACTTCAGCAAAGTTGGATACAGGTCCCCGCTCAACAACCACCTTTGAGTTTGTAATAGGTCTGCCGATATAGCTTGCAAAATCAGTCATTTTAATCTCCAATCCGTTCTAACTCTAAAACAAAATTTAACCAACACCCATTGACTTAAGATACGGCAAGGCTAAATTCAATTTATAAGTTTTTTGTTTGATTATTTCATCTGTAAATAATAATACATATCATTAGCTTTTTTCAAATTGACGACTTCAACTGAAAAAATCTATTCAAGAAAACTAACGTTCAATTACATTTGCTGTAATTTGTCAGTTTAATTTGTCACTGTAATTTGTCACTGTAATTATTGCTGTACTTATGATTTACTATTG
>JAJYVQ010000211.1 GCA_021791915.1 Actinomycetes bacterium
TCGATTTAATGAATAGAGTTAAAGAAATTGAGTTAAAGAAATTGAGTTTAATAGTTAAAGTTAAATATAAAAAGTAATTAAAAAGTCTTAGATGCTAAAACAAAGAACGAAACGAGGAATGAAATGAGTTTTAATCCTAACAACCCGGATCAGGAACCGGAAAATAGAAACATTAGAGATCAATACCCCGGAAATCAAAACGCTGGTAATCAGGGTTATGGTAATCAGGGTTATGGTAATCAGGGTTATGGTAATCAGGGTTATGACAATTCTCAGAGTCAGGCTCAGCCAGTTAATGAACCTCCGTATGTTGCTGACAGATTTTCAGGTCAAGGTTCCGAAACAGAGAAGAATAAAGCATTTAATTCTCAACAAAATATGCAACCTAATCCATATAACGAACAGGATAACAGGCTACCTTACAACTACTCCCAACAACACGTACAACCACCGACAGCCCCCCCAAACCCTCAATACTACAATCCAACTCACCAAAATTTCCAACAAGGTTACCCTCCTTACAATATCCCCCCAGGATACCCTCAAGATTTCAATTCTCCAAATTACAATCCGTATCAAGCCTATGGCCAACCTACCTACCCTAACGGATATTTTGGTGACCCAAGGTATCCTAATTATGGGCCAAATCCATATCAGGGCCCAGCAATAAAGCGGAAGATAGTTACTGAACTGCATCCTGTAAAAGTATCGGCGTGGTTAATAATAGGTATTATCGCTGCTCTAGTCGGTGCACTAATCGGAACTTCCGTTTCAAAAAGCCTGATAAACAACAACCAGCAGACTATAGTAAAAGAACTATTTCCAACTCAGAGTGCAGTGTCAAATCCGGGATCCATTTCGGCAGTATTAGCAAAAGATCTGCCTGCAGTGGTTTCAATTCAAGCTACTGGTTCAGGGGTTTCAGATGCTGGAACTGGAATGATAATTACTCCTAACGGAGAAGTGTTAACCAACAACCATGTAATTGCAGCAGCTTCAATTGTAACAGTCACCTTATATGGACAGACCAAGCAACTACCAGCGAAAGTTCTAGGAGCAATTCCCTCAAAAGATATGGCTCTTGTTCAAATATTGAATGTGAAAAACTTGCCAACTTTAACTTTAGGCAACTCTGCTGCCATTCAGCAGGGTGATAGTGTTATTGCTATCGGCAATGCTCTTGCTTTGGCTGGGGGACCTACAGTAACTACTGGAATCATATCTGCATTAAATAGGCAACTAACTGCAACAAACGACGTTACGGGACAACCAGAAAATCTGTCTGGTCTTATACAAACCGATGCTCCTATCAACCCTGGAAATTCGGGAGGACCATTGGTGCTTTCGAACGGAGACGTAATTGGAATGAATACAGCTGTAGCAGGCTCTTCTGCTGGAAATGCCCCAACTCAAAATGTTGGATTTGCGATTCCCATCAATTCAGTAAAACCCGAATTGTCATATTTAGCTAAAGGTGGTAGCACAGGGACTCCCTCCACTTCCGTACCAAGTTCATCAAACACTCCGTTTATGGGGGTTTATGTAGAAACGTTCAGCCAAACATTGGCTCAACAGTTGGGAGAAAACTATGTACCGGGTGTATTGGTAACTGGTGTAATCCCAGGATATGCGGCAGCAAGTGCTGGTGTTCAAACTTATGACGTAATAACTCAGATTAATGGATCTTCCATAAGTTCCACTGCTTCTTTAAGAAGCGTACTTAATAAATTTAAACCGGGCAATACGGTCACTCTCAGAATTTATCGGAGCGGAACTTATCTAAACATACCGATAACATTAGGGTCAACTCCCTAATTGGTTCCAACTGATCAGAAAATAGTTACGGATTAAACCGATTCTTGTCAAATTAAACTGTATATTCTTATAAACCTCGGTGATTCTTTTAAACCGTTGTCATAAAATGACACTAGCATATACTATAGAGAAATTTATAGATTTGCGAGGAAATTATGACAACATACGGCGAAGAAGACCAAAATAGATCCATAGGACCTTTGGGTCACCTTAAAATAACGTATTTGGGACCTGTATCTCCGCACTGGGAACTTACATCCTCATTAGGCACCAAGGAACTAATTAATGAATTTTCATTTAAAATAATGGCAAGGCTAAACTTCTTACCTCCCCACGACCCTCAATTCAAAAGGAACAGGGAAAGGATAATTAAAGATGCTGAACGAGAAAGAATCGTTTTAGAATGGGACTTGGGTTATGACGAATCAGAGGAGCAACAAATAAGCACACGATAAAGTGACAAATTTTCCTTTTGGCGACGATTTTATGCCGCAATTTTTAAATGATATTTTTGCAATGATTTCAACTGCGGGTGATGCACATATGCAGATAGCCGAACAGCTTGCAAATAGTGTGGTTAAAAAAGAAGCTCCAATAGCTACCGTAGACCCGAAACTCAGAATTTCGCTGGAGCCTTTAGCAGCGATAGTAAAAATGCATTTTGACGCATTTTTGGAAGATAAAAATCTTTCACAGCTACAAGAAGAAGTGGGATCAGTGGAGTTCGTTTCTCCTCAAACATGGCTCGATAAATCACTAAAAGAACTAAACCCTATTTTTAGTGAAATTGCTGATTCATTCTTGTTAAAAGACGAAACGGCAACCAAAATCGATCAAACCGACTTGGCTCAAACTGCAAATCCAGAGGATCAAATTAAAAATATTCTTTCAAATGTTTTCCAAATGACAGCCCCCGCTTCTTTAGGAATGCAAATCGGTTCTATTTTAGGTCACTTCGCTTTAAGCGCATTCGGCAGTTACGATCTTTTGATCCCTAGGGAAACAGATACGGTATTGATAATTGCCGATAACATTCAAAAATTCAGTGACGACTGGTCTGTAGAGATAAATGATGCCGCAATCTGGGCTTGTACAAGGCAGCTAGCCGCCCATTTTATATTGAGCAAAAAATCCATAAAATCAACGTTAACAACATTGATATCCAGACATGCATTGGGGCTTAGGGTCGGGACGGAAAAATTAAGTGAACAGATAAAAACAATAGATTTTAGCGACTTCAGTTCCTTCGAAAATCTATTAAATAATCCTGATTCAGTGTTTGAAATCGAACCATCGCTAATTCACGAACAAACAACTGAAGATTTGACCACTATTATAAGTGTAATTAACGGCTTCATCCAAAATGTAGGAGAATCCATAGACGAAAAGACAGTTGGAAAATCTACTCTTATAAACGAAGCCGTGTTAAGATACAAAACTCAATACAGCAATCTTTCAGGATTGATCGAAACTCTGTTCGGATACTACTACGATGACACAAAAATAGAACAAGGTTATCAATTCGTAAAGAATCTGCTTTTAGCTGAAGATAGAGATTGGATTGAAATACTCACCAGATCTGATGAATTTCTGCCTGATAGCTTAGAATTGGAAGATCCTGAGAATTGGAAATTAAGAGTCGCAACTTTACTTTAAACCTAGATCCACCGAAAAATTACCAATTTAGCAATAATTTTATCGGCACGAATACACTAAAATGCCCTTCTGGCCTAGTAAAATTGGTGTATGAACAA
>JAJYVQ010000033.1 GCA_021791915.1 Actinomycetes bacterium
TACGTAAATATAATTTTCTGGTTCGCTCTGTCCGTCCCATGGAAACATCTCCTGAGTTCTATCGCCATAGGCATCATAGGTGAACGAATCCTGTTGATTAGCAGTTGATCCACATGTTTGATAAGCATAGTTTAGCTCACCGATATTATTATATGTCTGGTATTGACCACTTTGATTACAAGTCATATTACCAGCGTTGTCGTACTGAAATGTCTCGTTTGGATTCGATACCGAAGATATCTGACCTAAATTATTGTAATTATAGCTAGTTGTATTCGAAGCAGGCATTACTGATCTTTGATAAATCATTCCAGCACCATTGTTGGAGTAAGCCACAGAATAGTTCGTACCCTGCCAAAGCCCAGAAAGTTTATTCATATGATTATTGTCGTTATATGAAAAATTAACAACATCGGGGCCCACTGTAGTGTTCTTTGTATCACAAGTTGGAAACTGCTCAGAAGTAAGGTCACCATTAGCGTCATAGGTGAAATTGGTAGTATCAGTTGGTTCTGAGTAGGTGCCACATGTTCCGGGCCCGTTGAGCCACGTCTGAACGCTAGTCAGCTCATTTGCGCTATTAAAGGTTCTTATAACTTTGTTATTTGTGGGATAGGTAATAGAGGTCATATTAGAATCCAAATCATATGTATATTCTGTGGTTACACCATATTCATTTGTTTGACTTATAATCCTTCCCAACGGATCATATGAATAAGTTAATATTCCCGTTGTGCCGATACCATCTTCAACATAGGCCAAATGTCCTTCCGTGGTATACCCATATTCCGCAAGTTGGATTTGAGAGGGCCAACTAGTTCCAGAATTTGACGTATACAAAATTTGTCCTGAGTTAAATTGTGTATCTCCAAGCGCCATACAAGTTGAGCCATACCCACAACCTATAGTAAATAGTGATCCAGTACCGTAAGGTATAGCCAAACTTTGATCCACAGATGACCATGCCGATCCCGAATATGATATCTGCGAAATCACCGCATTAGAACTTGTATTTGTTCCAGTAGCATAACAATTAGTTAAAGTTGAAGCCAAAGGACATGATACCGATAAAAGTTGAGAATATGACGAACCGCTCGGCAAGCTTACCGAAGACCAACTATTTGATCCTGTGGTTTCTTCAATGATTGCAGACGAGGTCGAACTGCCAACTGATACACATTGACTTGTATTTGAACACGATACGGAACTTATGTTTACATTGGCAAACGACTGGGTAACAAACGGTGTCGTATTACCAGATATCCATTGTGTCAATTCTCCTGTAGAAGCACTGTTCCCAGCAAAGTAACATTCTGTAGTAGAAGGACAGGAAATAGAAGTAATCGGCCAAGTGGGTGCGCCAGTACCAGTTAACTGAGACCATGTCGAACCGCCATTAGACGAATATAAAATCTCATTTTGCGAACTCACTGCTGCCGCCAAACAAACAGTGGTAGATGGACATGAAATTTGACCTAAAGAAGTAGTACCTGTTGGATATGAGGCAGAAACAGAAGACCATGAGGTCCCTGAATTAGTTGTCGTAAACAAAATCGGATCAGCCGTAGAAGATGAGCCAGCTCCCGTTGCAAAACAAACTTGCTGACTGGCACAGGATATTCCAGTTAGAGAACTTACATTAGACGGTGAATACATGACCATCTGACCTGGATTACCAGATACGAAAACCGGATTTCCGTTAATATCTCTACCTATTGTTGCACAGTAGGTAGAATACACTCCATAGAAAGGTATATATCCTCCGCAAGAACTGTTTAATACTGTTGCTAAATCGCCAGGTTCGTTTTCAGTTCTGCTTGTAACTTCATTATCGGCATTATAACTATAGAGGTTGGAAATACCGGTAGAATAGTTTGCAGCCAACACATTTCCAGATTGGTCATATGCGTAATTTATGGTAGTCCCCGTATTTAAGGTCTGACTTGACAGCTGGTTTTGGGAATCATAGGTATATTTAGAAGAAATATTATTTGCATCAGTGATACTCGTTAAATTCATGTCATTGTCGTAAGAATATGACTTGGTATTTGATCCAGAAGGTATCGTTGAACAGCTTGGATTGGAAACGCTTTGAGTGGTGGTCCAGCAAATCACATTATCTGCATTATATTCGTTAGTTGTAGTTATTACAGGAGCTGTCGCAGTTGAAGTTGAAGAACCGCCTGTTTCATCTACTTCAATGGTTAAATTACCGTCTCCATCATATGTATTAAATTTAACGTCAGATATTCCAGAAGTATTTTGTGGACTAACCTGTTCAACGATTTGGTTTTCTGGCGAATATGCAAAATAGGTAGTATATGGAACACAAGAACTACCGCTGCAGGATGCCCCATTGGCAGATATTTCATTTTCAAGTTGACCTGGAGCGTAGGAATATATAAACCCGCCAGACAATGTCTGAGTACAGGACCCATATGGGGAATTCTCCGAACAATAAACATAAGTTTGTTTGTCCCCTAAAGCATTTGTCACACTTGTTAAATCTCCTGATGAATCATAACTATAGGTAGTAATATTGTTATTAGGATCTGAAGTTGATTCTAACTCTCCAGGTAAATAACCGCTAGGACAACTAGTTGTACACCAAACATATTTAGAAACTGGTTCTGGTGTGGTAGCTGAAGAATCACTATCGGCATCAGAACAATTAGCACCCGTCTCATCAGGTGTTACAGTATAGCTTGAACCAGTTCCAGATGAAGTGGCATCAGTATCCTGAACAGTACAGGTCAGGTTCCCATTTGTATCAAAACCATCTATAACTACCTCAGACGGGTTTGGTGGAGTAGCTTCATATACTGGAACGGCAGATGTATACCAATTCGGAATATAAAAATGCATAAAATCAGATGCAGTAAGGCTACTTTCATCATAGTTAAAAAAGCTCTGATTACCCATTGCGTCTGTAAAAGACGTTACTCTACCATAAGTATCAACGGTATACATATCAATATTTCCGTTGGGATTAAAAACATCTTCTACCATTTGGGTGCTTGGGTCTCTAAACCAGATCGTGGTTGATTGATTCGGAGTACCATAACCTTTGGTTTGTCCAACCAAAGCACCGTTGGCATATGCAAGTAAGGTAACGTTATTATTTGGGTCTATGATCTCGACATCGCCCGTTAGGGTAGTTGTATCATAGCCACAGTAACTGAATTGTGTTACATTGGACATTGCATCAGTCTGTGCATCCACCCAACCAAAAGCTCCCTGGCAAGCAGTGACTGTAGTCGAGTCAGCATAGGTATTGGTTAAAGTGTTACCATTTGGATCAACAATTTTGTTAATCGCATTTAAGTTGTTTGTTTCATCATAACTGAAAGTCCAAATAAGGTTATAAGGGGTAGAAACCGTGCCGCCTGTAGGTGCTGTCATAGACAGCTCGTAACTCTGCAAATCTCCAGTTGCACATGTTGTGGAATTTGACGTGCAGTACAAAAACGTCTCGCTGTGAACTCCATCGGTTAACTCGGTGACTTGTCCTAAACTATTTTGTGTTACAAACACAGTTCTATCAGTAGTTTGACCATTTGGTTGAAAGTACTCGATGCAGGAATCACCTGTGGGACAGTTTCCAGTTCCACCAGCAATATCAGTTATTGTTATCTCCTCACCATTTTGATTTGCAATTGACTCTAATCCCAGATTCGTATAAGTATTAGAGCCAACCGTACAACCAGAAGTACTATCGCAGTAAGTAAATACCTCATAAGTTGGAGCTAATCGTACAAAAGAATATGTAGGGTCAGATTGATTGGTTGTGTTGGAATAAAAACCAGCTTGAATATATTTGGGGCTACACCAAGGAGTTCCGAGTAACAACACGTTGCTTGGATCCAACTCGTATGTTCCTGTTGGGCAAGGAGCCTGAGTAAATATAACTTGTGCTCCGTTTTCTTGTGTGATAGTAGCTGTGGAACCCGAAACGCTTAGACCCACATTTGGCGAACTACTAAAGCCATAACCAATATCAAAGTTTCCGGCACTTGACCCTAAAATACCGTTCTCTGAAGAATTATATGTTGGATCGAACGATAACGCTGGACCGATTCCTGGTACGGAAATACCCGGTAAACTATATGTGAAGTTGCCCGTAGCAGAATCTACAGGTTTACCAGAACTTTTTTGGTATGAATTACATTTCGATTGACTAATGTTTGAACTAGCGGCTGGATCATTTGCATTAGTCTGAGAAGACTGAGCTCGACCAGCGCAGTTGTTTGCTGACTGTGCGTTATTACTGTCTCCAGCAGACAAATTTCTAGAGGTTTGACTTGCCGCAGCTGCAACTTGAAGTCCAAAACCGACGGCTTCTCCGCCAGAACCTATGGTATTACTTGGAATGGCCGCACTAGCTCCTTGAAAATAAATATCTGCAGAGGTTGTAAACACTGGATCATTTCCAGCAAACGAATAAGCGGATTTTGCCCCTGGTATATTATTTTTTAATTCTTGAAGGCTAGGACCATTAGCTAACCAAACATTTGAGTTTTGATCAGTTAAGTAAAGCCCGCTACCCATCATCGAATTAGTATTCAATGGAGACAAGTTTATGCCGTAAGGAACAAATACGCTATTGCAATTACCTCCCGTTACATTCCAATAACACAAGCCTGCGGCTGATTGCCATACGGTTACAGTTGATCCACTACAAGATATATATTGTGCATCACCAGTAATAGTTGTTGAACTAACAAAATTTAAACTAGAACCTGAAATTGAATAAGAATATATTGTTCCGCCGCCACCGGCTACAACATACGAACCTCCACAAACTGCCACTGAAAAAATATCGGTTGTAGGTAAAACAGAAGTAGATATGGCATTTTGTGAAACATCAACTTCACTCAATCCAGCCATTCCTCCAAACTGCGAAGATGTAGCTGCGTTGGAATTTGTAAAAAATGCATAATCGCCACTAGGGGTAACAGCTGCTGAAGTAAAGTCACCACCGTAGACATCGCAGAAATCATTTAACAGTGTTGGGGATCCGTTGGAAGAACTGATTAGAAATGCATCCGATCCGCTACCGCTAGTACTGTCTGCAGTAAGCAAAGCCATATTGCCACTTTGGCTTGCAACCAGATCAGTTGGGTCTTCAGCTCCGTTGGATCCGAGAGGACAGTTTGATGGAAAAGGATCATCTATATTCTGATTAAGCGAAATTCCAGAAGAAGAATTTGACATCTGATAAGATACTATTTCAGGATAACCAGATGAACCTGTCGTAGCAACCCAATACTGTGATTGAGTAGTAACATTTGATACAGAAGTTGATCGTAATTTTAATTTAGATTGGTTAAGAGAGACAACACCGATTATCGATATTGACAGAATGAGCATTATTGCAAGTTGGCTACTTAAAATGCGCCAACGTAAGGTTAATCTATCTCCCCTGCGATAGCGGTTCAATAATTCACCATGGACACCAACTGAGCGACCTTCAATTGATGCATCTAAACTTTTCTGAAAATTACTTCTATTAAATAGTTTCCTTACAATGATCTTCATGAACCCATCCTCCCAAAAGTTATCGCTGATAAAATCTTACTAAATGATGATAATTTTGTCAACTGGTTTTTAAAAAAGCTAAATTTGATATTTTAAAAACCGACAACAAAATAAATTCAAACCATATAATCCACTGACTACCTTCAGTAACAAAACTCAAATAATTATGGATAAATTAATCGATAAATTGAAAATCGTTAATCGTATGTTATAATGAGAATGTTATGCTTCAGGAGTTTAATGAACCAGATTTAACTTCAATGGTCATACCCGAACCTGACCTTTTGCAGTTAACGTCCTTCGAACGAGGACTATTTGGTGGATATATTGTACGTAATTTTCGTCAAGAATCCACTAAATACCCAAGAAAACTAAAGCGTGACCTGTTCTACAACGGTATGAAGTTCAAACTGCGAAAATATGAAGGTGCAAGAATAGGGCAAATACTAATAATTTTTATAGTGTTATCTGTTTTTGAGCCATTTGTCGGTGATATCTTTTCGTGGGACTATCAAGTCAAGATAATAGTATTAGTTGTTTTTTTGACAAGTTACTTTCTCTTCGTAATATTTGTTATATATAACCTAATGAGGCTACGCCTCTGACCGCCTAGACCTCGTTCTCTTTGCACTAGCCCTCAAAACGGATCTAATATTAGATTAGTTAAAAGGAGGCTCTGTGGAAACTTTGACAAACGTGAATGATCTTTTATCTAGCCATTCAGCACTTGATATTAGGTGTTTAGACCGAATCTATTTGAATGCATATGTACCAAATCTCCAAGTGCCAGGTCAGGTTACAATGTTTATGCGTAATCATCTTAAATTTCCAATACCGTCTCCTGCAATTATGGAAAAGATTGGTAACAAGTTTAGAGGAGCTGTCAAAGAGTATGCTGAGTCAAATGGTATCCCTATAATCCATTTCAAAAAGAAAGACCGTCAGATTGACGTAATGAAACCATACTTTAAAAAGGTAACTAGTGAAAAAGTAGTTGCAATTGGGGTTTCCCAAGAGTTCCAATCTGTATTTACGGGAACTAAATCTACTAAATTAAACAGTGGTTGGGTTTTTAACTTTCAAAAGGCTGACAGAAGGGTTACTGTTTATTATTTCTATATCTTTGATAAAGAGTTTGGTCCTAGCTTCATAAAGATATGCTCATACTTTCCATATCCCGCAAAAGTTTGGCTAAATGGACATGAATGGGCAAAGATCCAGGCAACTAAGGCAAATATTGAATTTAGTGCTCTTTCAAATGGATTCAAGGCTTCATCTGATCCTTTAAAACTTCAACAAATATGTAATAAACTTAACGACAAACATATCCAGTCGTACTTCAACCACTGGATAAATGTAATCCCTACACCCTTAACAAGTTGTGATCAGAAAGCAGGTTACTGGTGGGAACTCTCAATGCGCCAAATAGAAGTATCTAGAACAATAGTTTTTACGAGAGAAATCTATACGAGAGAAGTATTTGAATCAATTGTTGAAAACAACTTAGGGATTGGTAGACCTGACGAGGTCAAGTTCATCTTCAACAGAAGGATCCGAACTGACACAAAAAGTGAATTCAAAACCAGAGTCGTAACAAGGGGAACTGATGTAACTATTAATTTCTTTTACAAACACTCTAGAGTAAAAGAGTACTTAAAAGACTCAAAAGCCTTAAGAATCGAAACTGTTATAAATTCACCAGATGATATAGGAGTTCAAAGAAGACTTAAGAACTTACCGGAGTTGGTAAAAAAAGCAACTTTAATCAATGATCGCTTAACATTAGCCCAAAGTGTCAGTCAGAGCTGTCCCATCGAGACGTCCCAATGGGAACGCATCTCACAGCCCTCGTTTGAGGAGGGCCAAAGAACCGCAGCTATACGCTTCGGGGACAAACGCGTGATGGCTCTGGCTGGCGCATTATGTGTAGCTTTAAATACTGTCTTTGGCTTTACCAATAAGAGTCTACGTGCCTTGGTAGAAAAGTTACTAGACAAACCTTATAGCACATCACAAATGACCTATGACTTGAGAAAACTAAGGTTGAAAGGGATGATAATTAAGCTGGAGAAATCAAATAAATACACACTTACAGAGAACGGGCTTCGTTTCGCAGTTACCTACACAAAACTTGCCAATCGTCTTCTGCCCCAACTACTTGCAACTAATCAATTCAAACCTGAACATGAACTATCTCAAGCCTACAAAGTCATTGAAACAGCGATTGACAATTTCATAAAAGATGCTCGCATAAAAACCGCAGCTTAAAAACTTGCTTCAAAATTAAAGATTGTGGTATCAGAGGAACTCTAGGAAGGGCCCAAAAACGAGCACTGCGTGAACATCGGGATGCAAACAAAATACCGTATGATAAAAGAACGTTAACTGAAAAAGCTAATACTCCAGATCGTTATTGTTGACTTGTGATTTATAAGTCAACAATTAATTAAAACAACCAGCTAGATTAAGTTGATGGGTGCTATTGGGTATCGCATATCCCTAAGTATGTTGTACAGATTGAGTGAGGTGATGTCTCGGGGTAGCTAATGTTGAGTGATTTTTCTGAGTTCGTTTAACAAATGTTTGACACGAATATTATGTTCAACGGTGTTTGGAAGCTACTGAGACAAGAATTGCAAAAAGTTTTATCAATGTGATTTGTTCAAGTCTCTCGCCACTGTTATTGTTTTGAAGCATAGTCAAATTAGCCATGCTTTTAATTGATCAAATAAGTGCTCACCTATTTTTTCTTAGGTTCGGGAGTCTACGATAAAATCTGACAATCTCACTACACAGACAAAACGGTTCTGTCCACAAGTAGTTAAACCATCAACAAAAGCTTACAATTTAATTAGGTGACACGCAAAAACAGTTTACCTCCCGAAAATTAAATGTCAGCACAAGGGTATAACTTTATAGGTCAAGGTATTACCAATTAGAACTACTTGTCACGCTTAAGTCGTATCAATGTTGGTAATATTTCAATTAATTGGCTTAAGTCATAATCCAATTTGCGTAGAAAACAACTCTTATTACAATTGTCACATAGCAAATTATTTTGCATAGCAGAATTAAATGAACTTGTAAAACACTCAAATCTTTTTTTTGTAACTGGGGCAAGATGCATAACAATAAACGAATTTAATTCAAAAAGGTATTCATAGAACTTTTCATTTTGGAAAATTAAAGTTTGCTCGTATTTACAACCAACATTATGACAGCATTTGGATTTGTCTTGCCCTGGACAAAACTTATTCTTTTGTAACATAAACTTAAGCTTCAACGCTAATCCATAGGCGACCTGAAATGACTCGGCAATTTGCTTATCAACGGTAAAATAAAAGACAACAATTGAAATCAAGGTACCAATTAGTGCTACGGCTATCGGGCCTTTTTCGGCTAGAGCTAAATGTTCTCTTAAAATTACAATTAATCCAATCAGTCCAATAATAAAGTATGGAATTGTAACGAGAGCAGACCTCCCTAGAGAATTGGATAATATTTCTCGCCGGGTGCACTTTTTAATGCAATCAGTCTTTACGCAACATGAGTTATTTAAGCAACATTCATTTTTTCTCATATACGATAGACAATATCACATATTTTTGACAATATAAGTATTTGCGCATGCATCTTATTAATTTCACTTATATTTAAACCTAGACCCACTGAAAAATAATCGGCAGTACCAAAATTATCAAAAAATGACTGTGTAAACCTACACCAAAAAGCTTACACTTTCAATGTAAATATAGGAGAATAAAATTAATCATAATAAGTGAATATTCCAGTAACTCTCGAACACCTATTCTTCTAACTCTGAAACACTAATGAGAGGGTCTTTAAGTATGTCATACACGGACAAATTTAAAAAAATAACAGTAAAATAGTAGTCTGATTATAGTTAAGCAAATTTCGTCTTCAACACAGGATTTTATGACATTTTTGGGATTCTGAATATACAACAGAGCCGATCTTCAAATCGGTTCAGAAACGCTGTTTTATTAGTGGCGGGGGCTGGATTTGAACCAGCGACCTTTTAATTATGAGTTTGACGGATAGGTATTATTGCGTACAGCTGATACACAAAAGTGCTGTTCAGGACAGGTGGAATGATATTTAAAGGTGGGTAATGCTGAGTGATCCAGCTGAGTTCGTTTGACAAATGTTTGACAAAACTTAATAGTAAACTTTGCTTCACTACTGTTTCAATAAAGTTTTAAATGTGGTGTAACATTAACTTCCGTCGAGGAATTCATTGTCTATACATATTTCAACATGTGTATTATTTTTATTGTCTCCAAAATAAAATTCTCCCATATTTTCTTAGGTCTAGAGTCTACGAATAAATTGGACCACCCCACAGGATATCTACCCTACTTCAATCATTTCAATGCTAAATACCCCTGAGACCAATACACTCAAACACTACATTTCGGCATAGTTCTGTTACAGTATTAAAATTTGTATCATATGTTACAAGAATTTAATGAATCGGATTTGTCTTCAACAGCAATACCCGAACCAAAACTTTTGTTGTTGACGCCCCTTGAGCGAGGACTATTCGGGGGATATATTGTACGTCAGTATCGTCAGGTAGCCACTAAATTCCCCAGAAAACTAAAACGAGATCTGTTCTACTATGGTATGAAGTTCAAATTGCGAAATTATGAAGTTAAAAGAATGTCGATAATGGTGTCGGTTTTTATAGTTGTATCGGTTTTTGAACCATTTCTGGCAGATATCTTTTCGTGGCACTCTCAGATAAGGATCATAGTATTAGTTGTTTTTTTGACAAGCTACTTTCTCTTTGATATCTTTGTAATATTCCGCCTAGGAAGTGTCCAAAATCAAGCACGGCTATCGTAGCCCCTCGCCTGACTATAGTGTGTTCAAACTTCCTTAACATATTCCAGATTTATCTGTTCGAGTTTTGGGGTGGCAGTTCCACAACTTCCAAATACCTTTTCAAATAATCACGTAATCCAGAATCACAAGCATACACAAAAGTGCCTTTAACGCTTCGATTCATAAGAATTCTATAAGTTCGCAGAACTTGATCGAGCAAATCATCGTCCGTAAGTGGATCTCCCTTTTTCAATTGAATATGGGTGCGTTTTTTGGCACCTCTATCCTTATAATTATTTCTGTCCAGTTTGAATTGTTCTGACTTTGGGCAATATCTCAAATCTTCACCGATGATTACTCCACAATAGTTAAGATCATTTCCTTGAATTGTATATATACTGCCAACTTCATTTTTGGATTGTTCAGATCCAACAAAGTCATTTAGCGTCGAGTTCCATCTCATCTTAATTTCGTCAATACAAATATCATATTCATTCTTGTTCTTTTTAGATTTCCACTCCCATGCGAAACCGGCAACTAACCGCGACAATCCATATTCGGACTCCATTGCTTCTATATTTTCCACAAATTGTTTAAAATTTTCAAAGAGTTTAAATTCGAATTCGGGAAACACCTGCTTTTCTCTCGGTGGCTTGTCGCTAAGTATGGATTTGAGATACTTGATAAACGGTTTGCCACCGATTGACCTCATCTGCGACCGTAAAACATGCTTGCTGTAAGTATATTTATTTAGATCATCCAAAGTAACACAATTCTGACGGACCCTCTGATCTGCATATACCATAACTACGTGATTACTTTTTTGAATATTCCAGTCTAACTGGTTGTAATTTTTGTGATCACTAATGTTATCACTAAAAAGAGTCTTGTTAATCTCCTCAAATTTTTGCCGATTCTTTTTGTGAACCTCTTGATTGCTGATCTTTAGAAGGTGCGCTTCATCAATAAATGTCAAGTCATATGCTTTGTTTTTCAAACCAAATTCCAGCGGCGAAAGCAAATCTACAGACCCCATATTAATTATTCCCTTGAAAATTTTGGATATGCTTCCTTTCAAAGATTGATTAGGTATTACCATTGCGACGCTCTTATCTTTAAACAAATCCGCAACTGGATTTCTAAAATATATCTCAAAATAATCCTCCAGATCAGGTTCATCATCTTGAATTTCGCAGTCTTGAATATCACAGACCAATTTAGCCATAAACATAAGAACGATTGATTTTCCTGTACCTTCCTCTCCGGTAATTACAGATATCGTTTTTTGAGCAGATTCAAAAGCTTTTTTCAGTTCCTCCATGACTTGAGAAACTACTTTAATTTGATCTTCATTTAGCCTTTTATAGGGTGAAAACTTGAACAGCCCAGAATTTTCAATTTCTGTTATTGTCTTTTCCGCAACTTTTATATCACGAAGGAGCTTCCATACGTCTGCAAAATGAACTGAATATTTCTTTCGATTGTAATACTCTCGATCGAATTGGCCTATATTCTGATTGAGCATCTTGTACTTGCCATCACCGCTAAACCATTGGATAAGCTGTGATTCTAAATCAAGCACAACCGACTTATTGTAGGTATTGTCATATATTGCGGAAAACTTGGTCAGCGATTGTTTCTGGGGAATTTTAACGTGCTGCTTCATTCTGGCTTTTAAATTAGTAGTTTCTCCGACATAAATCAATGAGTCATTGAACAACTGATAGACTACAGGCCAATTCAATTCCCAAGTATCGGAACCCAACGCCTCAATGCTATTTTCGTTAAATTCATAAGTTTGAATTTCAGTTTTTCTCATTTTCAAATTCGGTATATTTTGAGTGCTTCCCCTTAGATTTATCTATGGGGTATTTTGCAATATTTTTAGCCATCTTATTATCAAAAGCAGAAGCAAGGTCAATTTCAAACTTTTGTGACAATAATAACACCCAATAAAAAATATCAGCCAACTCATCAGCAACATTATTTCTGATATCTGTACTAACCGCCTCAAAATCAATGTCACGTCCCCATTGAAACAATTCAAGTAGTTCAGCCGCTTCAAGCATTAGGGAAATTGAAAGATCCTTTGGGTTATGAAATTGATTCCAATCGCGCTCGTCACAGAATGTTTTTATTTCTTGCTGAAAGTTTTCCATAGTTCTTCTAATTGAATTCACAATTTTATTGTATCAAATCTTTCCATACGTTTCACAATTGAAATCTATTTGAAAGACCGTGCACATTTTAATCCTCGCATATGGTGCCATTTGAATACAGTAGATTACATCCTCACTACAATTCATAAATTGTTAATAGAATGAGATCTTACAGAGCAAAATCACAGTCAATGAGCCAAGGAGGTGAAATCCAATAATTTAGCGATTATAATAAATTAGAACCACAGATTTGAGAAGTTCTAGGTGGGAATTTCAGTTAGCATCACCAGGATTTTTGCATCTATCTTAGAACATTTACTAATAGTTCCACTTTCATGTGATGAACCATTGACCACCCTAAGATCCTTCTTGAACAGACATCTAAAATGCAAACCAAGGTAAGCCTTCCTTCTTTGATCGGGATGTAGGTTAGATCACTTACTAAGAACATCCTCACGATCAATGACAGAAACATTCCTAGATAGCAACCCAGAGCCCCACATATTTGGGCTCGCCGTGGAAAGCGAAGATATTGCAAAACCTTAAGTCATTGTATAGGCAATTTTCATATTTGTTTATATTTTGTGGGTAATATAGTTATGTTTATCTTAGTTAAATGCCGATTAAACTATAGTGCCTGTGAGCCTGTTAGATAGCATGGTGATGGAAAGTTTCCACGGGAACCGTGGTTTGTTGTTTTTGAGCACGAGTGTTAGATTCTTATTTTTCCCTACTTTCCCTAAGGTGAACACTTAGTTAGTTTAGATACTGGGAAAGGAGAAATAATTATGGATGTTGTTCACAACAGATGTGCAGGAATTGATATTTCCAAACGTGACGCAAAGGTCTGTGTGAGAATAGCTACAAATGGAGACAAAAAAGCTGAATCAAAGGTTACAACTTTTGGGTCAGTCACTAACCAAATACTTTCATTAAGAGATTACTTAATACAACAAAATGTAACGTTAGTGGTAATGGAAGCTACTAGTGACTACTGGAAACCTTTTTACTTCATGCTTGAAGACTGTCCTTTTGAGATAATGCTTGTAAATCCAAGACATGTAAAAAATCTACCAGGCAGAAAAACTGATGTTAGTGATGCAACATGGTTAGCTCAATTAGGTGCCCACGGACTTGTACGTGGGTCTTTTGTTCCACCTGAGCCGATTCGTGAACTTCGTGACCTTACACGTACACGGACTACATTAGTTAGAGAACGTGCACGTGAGTATCAAAGGTTAGAAAAGCTATTAGAAGACGCAGGAATAAAACTATCGTCTGTTGCAAGTGATATTAGCGGAGTTTCGGGTCGTGCAATGCTAGAAGCGCTTATTAAAGGTGAAAGCGATCCAGCAGTATTAGCTCAACTCGCAAAAAAACGTCTTCGTTCTAAAATACCAGAGCTAACCGAAGCATTAACAGGTAGATTTAAAAAACACCATGCGTTTTTAGCTCAAATACATTTAGACATTATCGACAACCATACTAATGCTATCGACGAAATCACAAAGCAAATCGAGGTGGTGATAAAGCCCTTTCGTGAAGTAAAAGAACTAATAACTACGATTCCAGGTATATCTGAAACTGTTGCCGATGTAATTATTGCAGAAACAGGTGGTGATATGACTAAGTTCAAAACTGCAGGACACCTTGCATCGTGGGCCGGAACGTGCCCCGGATCAAATGAATCTGCAGGTAGGATAAAATCTACTAAAACACGACCAGGAAATCCATACCTTAAAGGGGCACTTGGAATAGCTGCACTAAGTGCATCACGAACCAATAACTCATATTATTCTGCAAAATATAGACGTATTGCAGCTCGTCGAGGTCCCATCAAAGCAGTAGTTGCAATAGAACATTCCATTCTTATAGCTATCTGGCATATGGTAACAAACAAAATGTCATACAATGATCTAGGGGCTGACTATTTCACCAGAATGAACCCGGATAAATCAAAAAATCGTGCTATTAACCAGCTTAAACAATTAGGTTTTGATGTCTCTCTAACCCCTATTGAACAAGCTGGCTAGAGTCTATCTTCGTATTAGTCAAAATGAATGTCGGCTAATACTGCTCGACAAAGGTGGTTACTACCTACCACTCCCTGGAAGGAAAGTTGCATAAATGACCCACAGATATGTTACAGGAGCCTATAAAATTGAACCAATTTAATTAGAATTTCACTCCACTAATAATAAAACTGACTGACTTGTTTTCAAAAACTTTCAGACCTATTTATTGTTATTGTGAATATCTGTCACCGCAAATCGCATATGGTCTCTGCGAAAGTAATTTTTTGTAACACTTAGTTGATAATATTAGAATACAAATATAAGTAAATGCCCCGGCGGTGCTAGAACACCCCGAGGCATGGTTAGAACCTATAGAGGAGGTCCCAACATGAACAATTATAGTTCAGAGTCCATATCTCTTGACTCAATCAAGTCAAGACTAACTATTTCAGTTGAAGAAACTGCGCAGCTACTTGGAATCGGTCGAACGGCTGCATACGAAGCTGCCAGACGTGGTGAACTACCATCAAGAAGAATCGGTAAAAGAATTGTTATTCCCGTGGCTCTTCTTCTAAAATGGCTCGGTTATCCTACTTACAATTAAGGGTAGGATAACAAATGAAAGGTCATGTCCACAAAAGGGTCCGAACCCTTCAAAACGGCAAATCCAATACCGCCTGGTATGTTGTGCTGGAACTTCCCAGAAAAGAAGACAATAAACGTAACCAAAAATGGTACGGCAGTTTTGTTACAAGGAAGGAAGCTGAAATTGCTTTGGGAAATCTATTGGGTGAATTATCATCCAATAGATTCGTACAACCAAGCAAACTTAAAATATCAGATTTTGTCACCAACAATTGGTTACCATCGATGAAATCCCAATTGAAGCCAAGTACTTTTGATTCCTATGAAAGAAATCTAAAGTTACACGTACTGCCTTCGATTGGTCAGATCTACCTGAAGGATCTCAATCCGCAGATGTTAAATAAACTTTACGCTGATCTAATGCACAGTGGAAATAGAAATCGTGAAGGAGGATTAAGTACCAAGACTATAAGATACATACATACTACTATCCATAAATTTTTAGAAGACGCCATAGATTTAGATCTTATTAACCGAAATCCAGCTGAACGGGCAAAGCCACCTAAACTTAAAAAATCGTCGGAAATTAAGTCATGGGATTCAAAAGAATTGGCCATGTTTTTAGATTCCGTTAGGGACCATAGGTATTACGTTGCATTTCACTTGGCTGCATTAACTGGAATGCGACGAGGAGAAGTTCTAGGTCTTAGATGGAGTGATATCGATTTTAATCTATCTCGTATCTCAATCAGGCAGTCTTTGATATCGGTAGCTTACAAGCTAAAATTTTCTACCCCTAAGTCACATCAAGCAAGAAATATCGATCTAGACCAAAACACAGTTCAACTTTTGATAAAACACAAAGAACTACAATCCAAAGATATTATTCAAAATGGAATATCTTTTGAGGACAACGATTTAGTCTTTAGAAACGAATGTGGATTTCCAATACATCCTGATTCATTTAGTCAAGCTTTTGAAAAATGCTTACAAAAAACCGAATTACCCAAGATAAGGTTGCATGACTTACGCCATACCCATGCTTCGATTGCTCTTAAAGCAGGTGTTCCTATAAAAGTAATAACCGAACGTCTCGGTCACGAAAATCCTGCATTTACTTTAAAACAATATGTTCACGTAATACCTGGTATGCAAAAAGAAGCTGCCTCCTTAGTGGCTTCCTTGATTACCAATTCAATTAATAAATGAACAATTTCAAAATTTATTTAAGAAACAAACTGCAACGCATCCAACAGGCGTTAATCAAATATTTAAAGCTGATAGATAGACGGATTAACTCTATAAACTTAGATTATTAACTAGCCATCCAGTGCTTGGGTGGATATATCCAGCCTCGATCAGGAAACCAACATAGTTCTGTTTCTACCACATTTCCCAATAGATTCATTATCCATAAATGTGAAATTTCTTTGGGCAAACTTAGGTCTTCTGGTTGGCAAATCAGAATCCCCAAAACTCCCTTCTGCTAATTCAGACAATGTATGCCATACATCTCCAGGAGACGAGTCGTTTAAACAAAACATAAAATGAAGTTCAATATTACTAGGTTCGGTTTTAACATATTTGGATAACTTTTGTAAATGTGTGACGAGTTTATCAGAAAGAAGCGTATCTTCAACTGGACCTGCCCCCAAAAAGTTGACACTTCATTTACATAGCTTTTTCTAATTTTAACTGTTCAAATTCTTGTGGCGTCAAATAATCCAAATAGCCGATATAAATGGAAATGACCACTTCAAGCCCAACCAACAGACTGACTAGCTAATTTTAATAACTCAGCTATAGTTAAATACGATCAACTCAATTAGCCTTCAACAATATTATAACTTTCATTACAGTTACGATGATTATAAAAGAGCTTGCGGACATCGCACTTATACAGGTTTAATATCAAGCTGGCACACCTTCCCGCAATGGTTATAATAATTATAAATAGTAATAGCGATATTTAGTTACTCCCAACTTCTAATCTGACAGATTGGCTCTGTCGCCACTCAAGTGCTTCAGGTTCTTCTTGCCATTCTAAAATATTCGCACCAAGCGTATCTAATAATTCTCGGACCTCATTTGGGTGTGCACGGAAAAACTCCTTTCTTGCATTGACACGATTTAGACGACAATTATCGAGTTTGTGGTGTAAGTGGGTCTCGAGCCCCACGGCATCGTCACTGAATATTAGTGCATGAATATCATAATGAAACGGAACGGAAGCATCCGATAATTCACGAATCCTTTCAGTGGGGTCGAGTCTTCGAGTCATGCCGACTTTGACTACATTTGGTCCGAATGCACCAATATTTGAAATTATATAAACGTGACCAGCACGGATATTTGCCGCCCTTTTAGAAATTCCGTCAATTGCATCGCCGATCTCTTCAAGTTTTTTCTCAAGCTCTGTAGCTGCCTCTAAATTGCCTTCCTCTTTAAGCTTTGCTAATGTCAATGTATAATGAGACTGTTCTTTCTTTAAACGTTCTTGTTCCCGTTCTAGTTCTCGTTGAGCCATTTCGTTTTCTTTAATCTTTTCCCGTTCTAGCCTTTGTTTTTCTTTTTCCTCTGCAATCTTCGCCAAATAATCCGCAGTTAATTCAAGCTCCTGGACCCTTAGTGCATGGTAGGAATCCGTGATACGTATATTCATTGTTCCCCCAAGCTTAACAATTGTTTCACGCGCTTTATCAAGTCGAGCTATAGATGACTCCAATGTATAAGGTTTCATCGAACGAACAGCATTATCCGCTTCGTTGTTATAGGCCCGAAGCATCAATTTTGAAAATTCTTTGACCATTTTGGCACCTTCCCTTGCCGAACCATTTACCGTCCAATTCGTCGCACCTTTTACTGCTGTGCCAGCTTTTGCAGAATCTTTAATATTTGCCTGTATCCCAGATATGCGAGCTTTATAAGCTGGAGATCCGTCAAGAGGATGACGGTAACTATAGATCCCAACTTCCTGAAGAATTATAGTCTCATTTGTTTCTACGACACTGCTTTTGAGATAATTTACCTGGTTCTGTAATTTTATTGCTTCGGAAGCATTACGTCCCATATCTGAAATCGCTTTTTCTAGTTGAGTCTTTTCATCACGCAATTTATTTACTTGTTGTCTAAATTGCTCTACTTCCGCTTTTTCTCGTCTGATACTGTCCACTTCATACCTGAGAGGCTCAATTACTTTCAAAAGTTCTGCCGCTTCCAAGCGAAGTGCGGGAAGTGTTTGCTGGAGTGACAATATTTCCTTTCGAAGCTGTTCGGCTTCAAATACTCCAAGATTGGCCAATTGCTCTTTAAGACTAGCGATTTCGGCTTCCAAATCTTTTTTGCTTCCAAAAATACCTTTAGCTTTTGCAAGAACTTGATTGGATTCCAATTTCCCCGATGGTATTGGTAAAGAAGCAGTGCTAGTTAAGTCTCCAATAGGCATCGTTTCCTGCGTCCATGAGCTCCCATCCCACCATCTCAGTATTCCTGGTTGCACGTTATCTGGATACCATCCAGGTACGGGATGATTTTGCCCACTCATAATGTTCATCCTTTCTATGTTGATATTAAAACAACTACTCGTTTCCTTATCACGAGATCAGCACATAAATAATAGCACATTCACGATTTTTAATCCAGAAAACTGGTCATTCTAGAAATGTCCACCACACTCCACAAATTACTTGCAATATTTGCGTCCAAATTTGATAAGGTCCTATTAGATTCGACAGCCTAGCTTCATAATTAAACAAACCTCTAATACTTACTGATACTCGTTAATCGAATTTTTTAATTTGAAATTATCTCCCAATGCTATAAAGATCTAATACTTGTGCCGAACCGTTGTGTCTGAAGGTTTAAATTCTTGGAATATTTCAATGATTTATTGAATAGGTATCTCTCCTTTTAACTTAATCTTAGTTTCGAAATGTTATAGTTTTAATTTAGCTTTTTTGTTTTTTTATGGATAACTTCATATACGAAGTGGTTTTTGGAAGGGTCAATATTTACTTATATGAATGATAAAGGAGTATATTACAAAGTTTCAGTTATTTATACGCAATTGAAACCTAGTTTTTGTCTTAACTTCCTTTAATGGTCCCACTTCGGTCACTTTTGCAATTATTGATGGATTGGCACTGCTTGCGGTAAAAGGATTGCTGTGTTAACTTCCCCAATCTCAAACTTAACAAATCACGTTCCTCCGTTGGGCTCGGGCCTAGACAATATTGCTATTCACTCACCTGATCTTTAACGCTTTATATTCAGCCATTAATTGTTCTTCGAGCCCAAGTTAGACTGCCGCTACGCCTAATTTAGCCTCAAACTTGAAGCTTATACATATACGGTTGATTTTATAAATTCATAAATTATTTTTATATTATTCTTCCTCCAATTAAGAAAATTACTATAATCCTAAATTCCCGTAGTTTTGGGCACTAGGATTTTCAAATGCTCAAAAATCTCTCGTTGGACCTTCGTTGTCTCAGATATCAGTAACTTATCGGTATAAACTTTGCAT
>JAJYVQ010000034.1 GCA_021791915.1 Actinomycetes bacterium
CAGCGATTTGTCTGTAGGACTCATCTTCAGTAATATTTTCGAAGTGAGCGCTCAATTTTGCATCGGTCTGAGCTTTAAGCTTCTGTTCTGACATTAGCTGGTTAAATTCCTCCAAATCAACTTTCACATCGTTTTCTCGGGCGATTTCGGTTGTTAATTCAACTGGAAAACCAAACGTGTCATACAGCTTAAAGGCAACATCTCCAGAAATTAAGACGGTTTCTGTTGTCTCTTGGGAGCCTTTTAAGCTTTTTATAACATCATCAATCTGCAAAAGCCCCTTTTGTAAGGTTTTTTTGAAGCTTGCTTCTTCGTTCCCGAAAACACTTTTCACAAACGCTACATTTTGTTCTAAATTCGGATAAAAACCGTTAAGACTCGCAACTACTGTATCGATATATTGGTCGCTTGCACTGTCGTCGTACCCTAACTGCCAAAGATTTTTAATAAACCTTCGAATGATCCTCCGCAATACGTGACCCCTTCCTTCGTTAGAGGGAAATACACCGTCGGCAATTAACATAGCTGCAGCTCTACTGTGATCTGCAACTATCCTAAATTTTTTATCGATCGCTTCGTTTTCTGTCTTATATGAGTGTTTACAAAGTCTGTCAGTCAAAGAAATCAGCGGACTAAATAAGTCGGTATCATAGACAGAATCAGTTTGATTTAAAATAGGAAGAATTCTTTCTAATCCAGCTCCTGTATCTATACAAGGATAAGGTAAATCGGACTCTCTTCCGTCTGAATCCTTTTGAAATTGCATGAAAACTAGGTTCCAAATCTCGACAAACCTTTCATCTCCGCCGTGCTTTGGACCTCCGTCAGAACCAAACGAAATACCTCGGTCAAAATAAATCTCTGAACAGGGCCCACGTGGCCCAGTGTCTCCCATCTTCCAAAAGTTGTCGTCTCCCATAACTTGAATTCTCTCTTCATTGATAGAAGCGATCTTCTTCCAAAGGTCAATCGATTCGAGATCCGACTCGTGTACTGTGACCCATAGACGACTTTTGTCCAAATCTAATACATTGGTAAGAAAATCCCATGCAAACTCTATAGCATCAGATTTAAAATAGTCTCCAAAACTAAAGTTACCCAGCATTTCAAAAAATGACAAATGCCTTGTGGTGGTTCCTATTATATCAATGTCTACTGTTCTAAAACATTTTTGAACTGAAGTAGCTCGCTTAAAGGGTGGAATTTCATCTCGTGTAAAGTACGTCTTAAATGGGATCATACCAGCGATAGTAAACATTACAGACGGATCATGAGGAATAAGCGAACTAGAGGGTACAACAACGTGACCACGTTCCTTAAAATAAGATATAAAAATACTTCTTAATTCGTTAGATTTCATTATTTTGGCTTGTAGAGTTTGTCGGTCAGTTCATGTCTAGTCTTGCGAGCCTGAAGCTTTCCAGCTACGATTGCATCTTCTATGTCCTGTTTTAGTCCTTTGGTATTTGACGTAACTTTCTTGACAATTGCCGGCGGGGTTGCACTTTTGAGCTTTTCTTTTGCCTTTTTTTCAAGATAAAGCGCTCCGACGGCTCCGGCGGACAATCCAGTGGTTAGCCAAAATCCTCTTTTGAACATATTCAACTATTTTCGTTTAGCTTTAAAAGTCCTCAACCCAGCTGTAAATCCAGATTTCATAGATCTAATTTTAATCGATGGTTCTTCAACAATATTTTTAACGGCATTCGAGGTTGACTCTATATTTTCCTGTACGGTTTCAGCTGACTTTATTACGATTGAATATCTCTCCAGATCCGCATTGGTTTTATCGATAATCGAAGTAAACTCTTTTACCAGATTAGACTTTTCATTAGCCAAAAGGTTTACTGCAGTTTCCAGCTTCTTGGTTATTTTAATAAGTTTTGCCAGACTCAAAGTAATGGCGATCGCCAAAATTAGAGATACTCCGGCCATTACGACTGCAAAAATTACGGTCACTGTTTTACCTCATTTTTGCCTTCATTTTTACTATCTTTTACAAGTTGAATACCTAACTCTTTTAACGAAGTAGCTGGAACTTGTGAGGGACTTAAAGTCATTAAGTCGATTCCAGATTGAGATTTAGGAAAAGCGATAACTTCTCTTATAGAACTCTCGTTTGCTAAGATAGCTACCAACCTGTCGATACCTAGACCGAAACCAGCATGGGGAGGTGCACCATATTTAAAGGCCTCTAGCATAAATCCAAATCTCTCGTAAGCTTCTTGAATAGTTAAGCCAAGTGCTTTAAAAACTGTTTCCTGAATGGATCTGTCATGGATCCTCACAGACCCTGATCCTAGTTCCCAGCCATTTAAAACTAAATCGTATGCAGAAGACCTAACTTTAAGTGGATCCTTAGTAATTAAATCCAAATCTTCGATGTTTGGCATAGTAAATGGATGATGGGCTGCAACCGCATTATTCGACTCATCTACTGACTCAAACATAGGAAAATCGGTAATCCAAACATATCTATGATCAGCTTGGTCAAGTTTAATATCGATCAAATTATCCGAAATAACTTTGCTAAGCACAATATTTAGAACTTTACACGCAAGTGGTTTTTCATCTGAAACAATTAAAATCAAATCTCCAGGTTCAGGGTCCAAACCTTTTTTAAGGCTCTCTCTGTCCTCGTCTTGAAAAAACTTCGACACTGGTGAGTCAAAAACGATACCTGAAGTATCTTCAGTAACACGTAGCCAAAGCAAACCTTTAGCCCCTCCTCGTTTGGCGATTTCGACCAACTCGTCTAATTTAGCCCTGCTTATAAGACTACCGCCCTTTAATATCAGCCCCTGAATACTCTGCCCTTTCAATGCGTTGACATTTGTGTTTTCAAACAGTTGAGATAAATCAGTAATTACAACCGGAATCCTCAAATCCGGTTTATCCGTTCCGTATAAATACATAGCTTCTATCCATGTCATCTTGGGTATATCGTCTATAGAAGTATTAAAAACGTCTTCATAGAGCGATTTGATAACCTTAGATACAAAGTCCATTATGTCGTTTTCTTTTACAAAGGAGGCCTCTAGATCTAGTTGAGTAAACTCGAACTGTCGATCGGAGCGCAAGTCCTCGTCTCTCAAACACTTTGCAATCTGAAAATATCTGTCAATTCCAGCAACCATTAAAAGCTGTTTTGCAATTTGTGGAGATTGGGGAAGCGAATAAAACTGCCCCTTTTGTAATCTCGAAGGTACTAAAAACTCTCTAGCACCTTCTGGAGTAGGCATCCACAAAAGTGGCGTATCAACCTCCAAAAAACCCATAGCACTCATAGAATGTCTTATGGATTCCAAAATCCGGTGTCTGAGCCTCAGATTGTACTGCATACGGTCAGATCGAATATCAATAAATCTATACTTCAGCCGTTGAGTCTCCTCAACATTAATTTTTGGATCGATCGGAATCGGCAGGGTCTCTGCGGTATTTAAGATCTGAATTTCACAGTTCTTGATCTCAACTTCACCTGTAGCGATTCTGTCGTTAAATGTATCTTCAGGTCTATTGAAAACTGTTCCAGTAACTCTAAGCACATATTCGGGTTTTAGATTTAGCTTTGCTTCAACTACACACTGAACTATTCCAGTATGATCCCTAAGATCTACGAACACCAGATGTTCACCGTGATCTCGAATCTTAGAGACCCATCCGCACAGATTAACTTTTTGTCCAATGTTCGATGCGTTAACTTGTCCGCAGTATATATCCCTAAGTCCAGTGGCATTCATAAACGTATCTCTTTTTCATATCAAATTTGTTTTACGACTCTAAAGGTTCTAATCTAAGGTTCTAATCTAAGTTTCTAATCTAAGTTTCTAATCTAAGTTTCAACTTACAGAATAGGATAACAACGAAAATTGAACTAAATTTGTTTATAGCCTGACTTCTAATTCTGTTCTTTTGATTTTGGTCTATTATACCTACAAACTTGTTCTAACTTATATTCAATACTTTATATTAGACCTGTTTATTCAAAGCTGATATATATTAAATGAGTTAATAATCGTTTGATAATTATCAGCCTTAAACTCAAATCTTTTAACTTAATCAGTGTACAAGAACAATCAATGCTTACTTTCAATTGTAGTCAGTAATTTCTTGATATCTTGAACTACTCTTTCAATTGGACACCTATATTGACTAGAATCTATTAGATTCTTTATTGTAACTTCAGATTCTTTTAGCTCAGAGTCACCAACTATTAGAGCAATTTTTGCAGTTGACTTGTCAGCCTGCCTCATCTGAGATTTCATGGAACTTTGTTCATAAGAGTAACTTACTTTAATATTTGACGACAAAAGCTTGTCCGCTAGCCTCATAGGTAAAAATTCTTTTGCTAAGTTAACTATAAACACATCACAGGAAGGAATTTCATTCAATCGAATCGATTCAGCTTTCATCACGAGCAATAGCCTTTCGATACCTATTCCAAATCCAATACCGGCAGTTTCGACGCCACCCAGACTAGCCACCAAATTATCGTATCTTCCTCCTCCACCGATTGCAGATTGGCTTGAATTCAAGGCCAAAGACTGAACCTCAAAAGTTGTTCTGCTGTAATAGTCAAATCCTCTCACTAAGGTCGGAGCTGCTTCGTAAATTATTCCCAGGTTATCTAACCCATTTAATACACTTTCGTGATGCGACCTACAATCCTCACATAAATAATCAATTAACAACGGTGCTTCTACCACAACAGAAATACACTCGGTTTTTTTGCAGTCTAAAATACGTAGCGGGTTGATTTTGTAACGTAACTTATGATCATCACAAAGCCTATCTTCATTAAATGTGAGATAGTCCAATAGTTTCTGTTTGTAAAGATTTCTGCAATCTCTATGGCCCATTGAGTTAATCAGAAGTTTAAATTGTTTTAAACCCAACGATTCAATAAATTTAATTAGAATGTATATCACTTCGATATCGGCAAAATAAGAATCGGGACCTAAAAGTTCGATGCCTAGCTGATGGTGCTGTCTATACCTACCCGCTTGAGGCTTTTCATATCTAAAAGCCGGCGTAAGATACCAACACTTAAAAGGAGTACTATACGAATGTTCGATAAAGGCTCTGATCGCCGACGTTGTTCCCTCAGGTTTTAAGGTTAATTTTCTATCAGATCTGTCAGTAAATTCGTACATTTCTTTTGTAACAATATCGGTCGTTTCTCCCGCTCCCCTTCTAAATAACTCCGAATCTTCAAATATCGGAGTAAGCAACAGTGAATATCCCAATTTTTCAGTTATCTTGGCAAATCCAGCGACTAAAAGTTCAATCTCTTTAGATTCAGGCGCAAAAAAGTCACTGGTTCCAGTAGGTGTCTTAAATTTCATAACCAACCGCTAACTCTTTGACCGAATAAGATTTTCGGGAGTTGGATCATCGCTTTTCTTTGAATTGATGGTTTTGGGCCAGTCATCTTTACCTATCGCAACTGCCTTGTTGTTCGACACTACTCTATATGCGCTATAAACGCTGTCAATACGCCTCAAAGCCTTAAGAACTGAATCCAAATGCATTCTATCTGCTAATTCAAACTCAAACCTTAACTGAGCAATTCTATCGGCAGAAGTCGAAGTCTTAGCTGAAATGATATTTACATGACTATCCGACATTACCTTTGTAACATCAGCCAATAAGGCGGGGCGATCTAAAGCTTTGACCTCAATTATCGCCGAAAAGACTCCAGTCTGATCCTTATCCCACTCTACTTCGATCAGCCTTTCCAGATGCATTCCCGCTAAAGAAATTGCATTGGTGCATGTAGTACAATGAACGCTTACTCCCCTACCTCTCGTGACAAACCCAATAATAGGGTCCCCTGGAACTGGCATACAACAGCGGGAAAGTCTAACAAGAACATCATCCAAACCTTCTACGTATATACCTGATGTGGTTCGATTGTCTTTTTTAATCGTGGAAACCGTTATCGAGACGGTTTCCAACTCCTCAACTTCGTTTAACTCTCGTTGAATCTTATCGATTACGGTCTTTTCTGAGAGTTGATTGTGACCTATTAGTGAGTACATCGAATCCAAATCATTCAAATTTAAAATCGACAATACTTCTTGCATTATTTTCTGACTTGATAATTTTGCAATTGGTACTCCAGCTCTTTTTGCCGCCTTTAAAAGTTCTTCTTTTCCAATATCAATTGCGTCTTCACGTTCTTCTTTAAGGAACCACTGCCTGATCTTACTCTTAGCTCTAGATGAAACCGCAATTTTAAGCCAATCTCGTGATGGTCCAGCATTGACTGCCTTAGATGTAATTATCTCAACGCTTTGCCCTGATACCAACTTAAAGTCCAGAGGTACTAGTTTCGAATTAACTTTTGCGCCGATACACCTATGCCCAACTTCTGTATGTATGCTGTAAGCAAAATCGATAGGGGTTGAATTCGCTGGAAGATTTACTACTTTTCCCTTTGGTGTAAATACAAAGACTTCGTCTTCTTCTAAATCTAACTTTAATGATTCCAAAAATTCAACTGGATCAGGAGTATCCTTGTCCATATCAACAATTCGCTGTAGCCATGCCATCTCATCTTGAATAGCTTTCGGAGTCTCTTTCAACTGTTTAGTAGAACGGTTGTTTTTGTACTCAAGCTGTTTGTAGCCCCAGTGAGCTGCGATACCTCTTTCTGCTCTCCAATGCATTTCCCACGATCTTATTTGGACTTCGATCATCTTACCGGACTTGCCGATAAGGGTTGTGTGTAAAGACTGATACAAGTTAAACTTCGGTGAATTTATATAGTCTTTGAATCTTCCTGGTATTGGATTATAAACTGAGTGAATAACTCCCAAGGCCGACCAACATGCCCTCTCATTTTTGGTAATAATTCTAATTCCATAAAGATCGTTTATTTCGTCAAAGCTCAGTCCCTTGACTACCATTTTTTCGTAGATTGACCAAAAATGTTTTGGACGACCAGTAACTTCAGCATCGATGGATGCGACTGTAAGTTTCTCGTTTATCTCAGAAATTACAGAGTTGAGATACTCTTCACGTTTTGGAAGCCTTGCTTCGACCATTTGTTGGATTTCTGCGTATCTATTAGGATGCAATACTTTAAAGGATAGGTCTTCGAGTTGAGCTTTAAGTTCAGCCATTCCCAACCGATGAGCAAGAGGAGAATAGATATCGATAGTTTCCTGAGCAATTCTCCGTTGTTTCCATTCGGGCATGACCGAAATGGTTTCCATATTGTGAAGGCGATCTGCAAGTTTAATCACAATCACCCGCCAATCCTTTGCAATAGCTACAATCATCTTTCTGATAGATGCTGACTGTTGCAAGAATTTAGATTCGAACTTTATACGTTCAAGCTTTGTTAATCCATCTACTATGGTCGCTACATTTGATCCAAATTGTGATTCAATCTCTTCTAGCGTAGTTTTAGTGTCTTCGAGTAAATCGTGTAACAATGCTGACACTACGGTAATATGGTCCAAACCCAATTCAATGCATTTATTTGCTACAGCTACAGGATGGCTTATATATGGGTCTCCCGACAACCTAAGCTGAACTCCATGTTTCAGTTTTGCTAGATCATAAGCTTTCTTTACAATTTTAAGTTGTTTATCGTCAATCGCATGATAAATTCGTGGGTCGGTATTGTGATTTACCACGGCGAGAACTATACTGTCCCAGTAGATATCTTCGGTACAAGTAGGCAAAGTACTTTCTTCGGGAACTAACTTAATTTGACTCACTTATACAATAATTCTCCGTTAAGGCTATTTTTAATTCAAAATCAGATGCCAAACCATGCAGACTCAGAATATAAATATATCCCTAAAGTTTATTATAATAAGATTGACTATTTATATTATCGGCGTTTTTTGGCCGACTTGGGTTTACTGGATGTCTTTTTAATGTTTGTTTTACTTCTTACCAGCTGACCTTTATTTGAGGACTGTGATTTTACGTTAGCAATTTCATCTTCAAATCTTAGAGTGTCATCTGATGTTTGAAATTGATCTTCGCTATATTCATCATCAATTGAATCGTTAGATGAAGTATCGTTAATCATATCATCTTTTTTAGTAACAACTACTTTACTCTGATCAGCCTCAATACCAGCTTTTGAACCGGTATTTGATCTTGCAGTAGTGTTACTCAAACGGATTTTAGGTGAAGATATATTACTTTTAGATATTTTAGATGGTCTTATAATATCTGAATTAAGTTGCTGACCAGAATTGCGTCTATCTGAGCTAAGCTGCACTCCCAAATAGGGGTTAATCATTGTATCGGCTTCGCCTCTGGCTTCCAATCTAATCCTTATAGTTTTATATCGGCCTTCCATCTCTTTCAGCTTGGCAACTAACGGTGAAGCAATAAAAATTGAGGAATAAGCCCCAGTGGTAAGGCCTATCAAAAGGGCAAGCCCAAAGTATTGGAGTGTAGTAGCTCCCAAAAACTGAGCTCCTATTACAAGAACCGACAGAATCGGCATAATAGCTACTAACGAAGTATTAATAGATCTTGCAAGGACTTGATTCATTGAAAGATTAACTATAGAAGAGTATGTCATTCTTCCAGCAGCTCCGATCCCATCAGTATTATCCTGAACTCGGTCAAAGACAACCATAGTATCATACAAAGAATAACCAAGTATCGTAAGGAATGCTACTACCGTATCTGGCGTAACCTGAAAACCAGATAGAGAATAAACGCCAACTGTTACCAATATATCGTGAATTAGAGCTACTAAAGCACCTACTGCCATTTTCCATTCAAACCTGATAGTTATATACAGAGCTATTAAAATTAGAAAAACTATCAGAGCCTCAATAGCTTTATTGGTAATATAACTCCCCCAAGTCGGCCCCACATCTTGAATCGAAACTCCATCAACCTGACTAACATGAGCTAACTTCGCTAATTTATCGGTAACTTCTGTTTTCTTGGCTGCGATTTCAGATGCGGATCCCTTAACAATTCTGTCTTGGACCGTAATTGTTTTACCTCCCAATTTTTCAACTGTAGCCGTGGACAGTCCCATACCGTTCATAAGATTTCTGACTTGGTTAACTGAAACAGATGGAGCTAAAACTGTCCAAGAAGTCCCACCTTCGAAATCGATACTAAAATTAAGACCCTGCGTAAATAACGAAATTAGCCCTATGATAATGACCGTCAAGGAGATAGCAACCCAAATTTTAAAGCGACCGACAAAGTTAAATGAAGTCTGTCCGTGATAGAGTCGAACCAAAACATGTCTAGATTTGGGCTGTACGCTACGTGCTGTTACTTTAGTTTCCGTAAAAGTGTCTACTGCAGTCATCTTTTTATTCCGTAGTCAGTGCTTGTAACCCGCGGGCTATTCCTATTACTGGAGTAGTAACAAATATCTTTGACCTCCCCAACAGGATTACCAATGGTCTTGTAAATGCGAATGCTGTTATCAAATCCAAAATTGTTGAAAGACCTAAGAAGAATGCAAAACCTTTTACCGATCCAACAGATAGAATGTACAAACAGACGGCTGCTATTAGTGACACCAAGTCAGCTACCACAACCGTCCTATATGCCTTTTTAAAACCTCGATCAACCGAAGTTCTGATAGATTTACCCATTCGTATTTCGTCTTTTAATCTCTCAAAATATACCACATATGAGTCAACCGTGATACCCACAGAAACAATTAAACCAGTAACGCCAGACAGATCCAAAGTTAGACCACGTACTTGTCCCAACCAAGATATCAACGCAAAAAGCAACGCTCCAGTCGTAGCTAGCCCAAGGACCACAACTAATCCCAATCCCCTATAATAAAAAATTGTATACAGCATTACTAAGATTAAACCTACAACGCCTGATAAAAGCCCAGCCCTTAAAGATGCGGCCCCGAGAGTAGGGGTTACGGACTGCGCAGACAACTGCACCAACGATACTGGCAAAGATCCGTAGTTTAACTCTATTGCCAAATTCTGAGCTTCCGTTTGTGTTAGACCAGTTATAGCAGCATGTCCGCCAAAATTAGTTGCATTCATTAGCGGAAGATTAATAGCCTGCGAATCCAACGTAATCGCAAATAATTTGTGATACTGCTGCTGAGCAAAATTGTCAAATATGGCTCCTCCAGCAGCCGTATAAGTAACATCAACTTCCCAATTACCGTTGGCTACAACCGCTGATGCACTTGAAACCGCCGACCCAGTTTCAACAGCAGGACCAAGCTCAACCCTGTAAGATGTGCCAGGAAAATTAGTTACTATTGTAGATTTTGGAGTAGTATTGGCATCAGTATTAGTTGGATAGTATGATGCCAGAGGATTGGTTGTTACAGGCGGATAATTATTTCCCACGGACGAACCATTTTGGGGTGGCTGATAGGTAGATGCTGTGTACTGTGTGGTACAGGGTGGTGGTGTGGTAAGCATCTGATTGTCTTTTGGGTTCTTGAGAGATTTATACGGTGGAACTAAACATAGAACTGGCCTAAATGCCAACTGAGCCGTTGTTCCAATTAATTTTTCTGCTTTGGCAACATCCTTTATCCCAGGAATTTGAACCACGATTGTTCCGCCCTGTGAATCAACATTTGGCTGAGCCACTCCTAGTGCATCGATTCTGTTTCGAATAATATTAATCGTCGTATTAATATCTGCACTGCTTACTTTTGCGTTGGAACTTATATATTTCGGCTGATAGGTTAATGAAAGGCCACCCTCTAAATCCAACCCCAACTTGGGAGACCAACCCACTAAAAGAACGACCGCCAAAGACCCGAATGAAACGAGACAAACTATGACAACCCAAATAATATTATTTTTATTTTTCAAAAGCAGTCTCCGAAAATTATTGTATAAATAATCATAATTGCAAATGCAATAAATGAACAAATCTATTTTAGGGCAAAACTACTCTCTAGTTGGTTACAGAGGTGATATTAAGTTAATTTCATAAGCTGTCTTCACAGAGTTAAGGAATACCTTTTCAAGAATCAGACAATCTATAGAACGCTTGGATTATCGTTTAAGTGGTTGGAATTGGCCCGTAAGTTCTTTTAATCAAACTAATTTGGTGGTAATTGTCTAAAGTAGCAAACTGAATTTTTAGTCACCCGCCTCATATATCTAAATCTTATCAATTTGAACTTTTGAACGTTATCGCCACTAAAGCTATAAATATAAAGACAAGCTTAAAACAAACCTACAAAAATAGCTACAACAATAGTTTGGGTTATTTCGTTAACACTTTAATCGGTATCAGGCTCTGATTCATTATTCTCAACTAAATCTGTTGTATCAGGGGGCAAGTGATTCTGTTCTTCAGTATCGACTTTGTGAAAAAGCGCCTGCTTATGCATCTCTAAAACTACTCCGTCGGCAACTTCGATAAATACTCTAGAGTCTGTTATGTCTTTTATTACACCTACAATGCCCGCTGTAGTTATTATCCTGTCTCCCACCGCAAATTGAGCTATCTTTTGTTGGTCCTTAGAGGCCATTCGTCTTGGTCTTATCGCCAACATGTAATACCCAAACCCTATTATCAGGAAAATAAAGAGGTAAAACGTAATCGCAGAACCTCCAGAGCTTGTAGTTGAACTACTCTTCGAAGTAGCAGCAATGATTACGGCCAAATTATACATGATTCATTCTTTCTTATCTATATTTTAAAAACTGGCTTTATGCAAAGTCCGATTTATTTGGAACAGTTCATTTTAAAACAGGTTTTAAACGATCACAACTTTTTGCTTGCAAGCTAAGTAATCGAAGCTGTATTGACTTACACTAAAAAAACTTATAAGTAATATTAGGTTAACTACACAACTTAATATTAAAATACATTCTTTTCTTAACCAACCTTACTTAACTGGCCCTACTTAACTGGCCCTACTTAACCAACCTTACTTAACCAAATAGTCCAACCTTGGAAGATAGCTTAATTCCAAGATGCTCGAAAGCTTTTGGTGTTGCCAACCTTCCACGCGGTGTCCGATCAATTAAACCAAGTTTCAGCAAGAAAGGTTCGTAGACATCTTCAATGGTGTCGGTCTCTTCGCTTACGGCCGCAGCCAACGTATTTAATCCGACCCTCTGCCCTGCAAACCTTACGCAAAGTACTTCCAAAATCTCGCGATCCACTTTGTCCAATCCAAGTTTATCAACTCCGTACATATCTAAAGCTTCAGTCGCAACATCTTCGGTAATTTTACCGTCAGCTTTAACCTGAGCAAAATCTCTTACACGTCTAAAAAGTCTATTTGCAATTCTGGGAGTGCCTCGGGATCTTAAAGCAATTTCATGAGCTCCTTTATTATCTATTTCAATTTGGCTTATTTTTGCCGCTCTTAAAACAATCTTCATTAGGTCTTCCAAGTCATAAAAATCAACATGCGAGATATGCCCAAATCTATCCCTTAATGGTGAGGTAAGAAGACCTGTCCTAGTGGTCGCCCCAATAAGTGTAAATTTTGCTAATTCAATTCTTAAGCTCCTAGCGGTAGGACCTTTTCCAATCATTATGTCTAATTGATTGTCTTCCATTGCTGGATAAAGTACTTCTTCGACTTGACGAGCTAACCTATGAATTTCGTCTATAAACAAAATATCACCGTCATTTAAATCGTTTAAAAGCGCCGCCAAGTCCCCTGCACGTAACAATACTGGACCAGAGGTAACTCTAAATCCGGCACCCATTTCATTTGCAACGATTGAAGCTAATGTTGTCTTCCCTAAACCAGGGGGTCCAGCAAATAACAAGTGATCAACAGACTGGCTTCTTTGTTTGGCAGCTTCAATCATAATTTTTAAGTGTTTGCAAATATCATTTTGACCGACAAATTCATCTAGAAATTTCGGTCGCATTGTGATATCGTTTGATAGGACCATATCTTCAATTTCTGTGTTATCTCCTGTTTTGATTGACATTGGAATCGTATCAGGGTTAACTGAACTTTTCGAGTCCTCTACTACCGTGATTCCCATGGAGGTGTAATTTGCACTATCGATCGACTCCTTTGTAGTGTTTTCCTTTGTAACGTTATCCTTTGTAGTGTTTTCCCTTGTAGTGTTTTTTGCAACTTTATCCAAGCTTGTCGAAGCCTCTTCTGATATGAATTCTTGTTTTGGCACTTTCGATTACCCTTATTTTTAATTAATTTGTTTAAATCTCTTTTTTGAAAAGTTCTTTAAATTTAATTATCCTATTTAAGACAACTAACGTTGTGATACTAAATTTTTCAAAGCTGCTTTCATTAGCTGTTCTTCTGTTAAATCTGGATCGGTCAATTCGATTGCTGATCTAATCTCCATAGAACTGTACCCTAACTCTGTCAAAGCCTGTCTCACTATCTGCTTTGAATTCAACGATGAAGAAGTGTCTGCTGACTCTACCATTCCTAAAGAATCTACGTCATGGCTGAAGTTAGTTGATTTAAGCTCAATAATAAGCCTTTGAGCTGTCTTTTGACCGATTCCAGGAACAGATGACAGTAGTTTTATGTCATTACACAAAACAGCTTCCTGAAGCTCATTTATCGCTAGGTATGAAAGAATTGTTACTGCCAATGCCGCTCCGATTCCATGAATACTTATTAGTTTCTCAAAAGCTTTTAGCTGTACAAGGTTTTCGAACCCAAAAAGTGTGATTCCATCTTCTTTTACCCGAGTGTGTATATACAAGCTCACTGGTCCTTCAGAAAGATAGCACTTTGAATAAGTTTTAGAAGTAACCGATACACTGTAACCGACTCCTCCTACGTCAATTATAAGAGTTGAGTTTCGGGAAGCTTCCTTTATTACAATTCCAGTCAGATAACCAATCACGACGACGTCCCCAATGCTTTTTCTATCGATTTTAAATAAGGTAAAGCTATCATATGGGTTATCGCTAAACCTATTGCATCTGCCACATCGGGAGGTCCAGGTATCTTATCTAAACCACATAATTTAGCCACCATAGTTTGAATTTGCGATTTAGTTGCTTGACCGTAGCCTGCGATTGCCTGTTTGACTTCGGTGGCTCCGTATTGAAAGACGGGAATATTGTTCTGACTTGCAACCAAAAGTGCAATCCCCGAAGATTGCCCTACTGCCATCGCAGTTTTAACGTTTACTTTAAAAAATACTTTTTCCACTACAATAGCGTCTGGAGTTAAGTCCCTGACAATCTCATCTAACTGACGATAAATTTCTTTTAGGCGCAGATGGGTAGGATCACCATAGGAACTTGTCAAAACTCCGGCTTTTAACACTTTCCATGAATTTCGGCTCTCCGAAGACGAAGTTACTAAACCATAGCCACATCTGGTCAGTCCGGGATCGATGCCCAATATAAACATATGTTCGATTTTATCAAAAGTTACCAGACAACTAGTATCTTTGATATAAACAGTCACACCTGTATCTCTGAACGGATTTTTAATTATTTCTCGATAGTCATCGTAAATATGTATTGTTACGATAACAGAGCGACTATTTTATGATCTAAATCGTAATCTGACTAAACGTTTTAAGACTTTAGACCTGATCTTCTAATTCTTTTAATATACTATCTGCTACAAAAGCATTGTCGTAGACATTCTGAACGTCATCATGTTCGTCCAAGGTTTCAAGTAACTTAAACACTTTTTTAACTTCAGTAATATCTTCTAATGCAACCTGTTGGGATGGTACTAGCTCATTTTCTGCTGAAATAAGAGTCCAATTATTGTTATTTACAACATTTACAATCTCATGTAGAGATCCAGGTTCACCTAGTGTCTTAAAAGATCCATCTTTGTATGTTAAATCTTCAACATTACATTCCAATAGCTGATCCAATACTTCCTCTTCAGTTTGGTTAGTTTCGAACAAGACTACAGCTTTTCTTGAGAACTGCCACGACACAGAACCCGGTTCAGCCATAGCGCCAGAATTCCTCGAAAAAATGGTCTTAATTTCAGAACCCGTTCGGTTTCTATTATCACTTAAACATTCGACTATAACAGCAACACCGTTTGGTCCGTATCCTTCGTAAGAGATAGCGTCATACTTTACTCCTTCAAGTTCACCGGTACCTCTTTTGATGGCTCTTTCTATTGTATCCATCGGAACTGAACCGTCTCGTGCTTTTGCATATGCGGTTCTCAAATTAGCATTTGCGTTAAGATCTCCGCCTCCTTCACGGGCAGCAACTTCAATCTGACGTATCAGTTTTGCAAATAGTTTTGCACGAGCTTTGTCTTGGGCTCCTTTTCTGTATTTGGTAGTTGCCCACTTGGAATGTCCCGACATTTCTAATTATTTTTCCTCTGCTATCTCCAAAAATATCCTGTGAACTATATTATCGCAGCTTTCTTTAGACAGTTCCGGGTGAAAACTTGAAGCTAACATCTTCCCCTGAGTAACCAGAACTGGCTCCGCTGTTTGTTTTAAGGTACCAAGTACCACAACATCGTCACCAATGTCTGCTATTCGAGGTGCTCTGATAAATGAAGGTTCGATTTCTGAGTCACCTCTAATCACAACCGTCTTGAAAGTTGATTCTATCTGCCTACCGAATGCATTTCTTTTAATTCCGACATTAATTGCATTAAAGCTAATTTGGTCTTCTCTGCCGTCATAAATCTTATTTGCCAAGAGTATCATTCCTGCGCAGGTACCGAATATCGCAATTGATTTTTCTTTTATCCTTTTGACAATTTGCTCATAAATTCCGCTTGAGATCAAGAGTTTTGACATAGTAGTAGACTCTCCTCCAGGAATTATAAGACTGCTAATATCATCCAATTGGGTTAACTTATTAATTTTTGCTGACTTTATACCGAGCTGAGACAATACAAACTGGTGAAGCTCGACATCACCCTGCAACGATAAGATTCCGACTGTCATTATATAACTCGTCTAGGAATATAAACCAACTTTAAAACGTACTTTAAGTTAACTACCATCCCCGTCCCTGAAGCTTTTCAGTCTCTGACAAGTCCCTTGTGCTAATTCCTACCATCGGTTCACCTAAATTCTTACTTACCTTAAGGATCAGCTCGGGATCGTCAAAATGAGCAGTAGCTTCAACGATAGCTTCAGCCCTTTTACTTGGATCGCCACTTTTGAAAATCCCCGATCCCACAAAGACTGCTTGGGCACCCAATTGCATTACCAGACTAGCATCAGACGGGGTAGCAATCCCACCTGCACAAAAAAGCGGTACTGGGAGTTGGCCCGTATGAGCAATCTCTTTTATGAGTTCGATTGAAGCCGAATGCTCCTTTGCTTTCCTATAAAGCTCTTCTGTGTCAGCGATGGTTAGAGCTTTTATCTCAGAAGTGATCGATCTTAAATGTCTTACTGCTTCAACTACATCACCAGTACCAGCCTCCCCTTTTGAGCGTATCATTGCAGCTCCTTCGGAGATTCGTCTCAGTGCTTCTCCAAGATTTGTTGCACCACAGACAAATGGTACTTCAAATTGCCACTTATCTATATGGTTATCAAAATCTGCAGGAGTAAGTACTTCTGATTCATCTATATAGTCGACTTTAAGCGATTGTAGAACTTGCGCTTCTGCGAAATGTCCAATCCTTGCTTTAGCCATTACCGGTATGCTGACACTTTGCTGTATCTCCTCTATCAGTTGTGGGTCGCTCATACGTGCCACGCCACCATCACGTCTAATATCAGCAGGAACCCTCTCTAATGCCATTACTGCAACCGCACCAGCATCTTCAGCAATTTTTGCCTGGTCCTTATTAACCACATCCATAATTACTCCACCTTTAAGCATTTCTGCTAATCCCCGTTTTACGGTTAAATTTCCGCGATCCATATTCATAATCTCGCTCCTTGACCATTACTTTTAATATTTAATATAGTCGGATTTAATCTGACAGTATTTAATATTCTTATTCAATTTTAATTAGGACAAAAGCTACGTCGACATAAATGACAATATCAACCTTAATAACTATTAACAACCTCTTATTATCCCGGTTAAAAACGACGGTTTACAAAATCTGCAAAAATATTTAAGAAATAGTTACTCTAATCTTTTTAATAACATCTACAATTCACAAAAATAGCTTACATATACGAATAAGTAAAAATCATATGCCATATTTAACGATTCGCAACTTACAATTTGAACAACTTGATAAACTCTGAATCTCAATTATTTTGTTAAAATGAGCTTTACCAACTATTTTTCGATTGAACTCTTTTTGGATTGAACATTTCAATTAGCTACTAAAAGAGTTGGTTGAATTTTATAAAAATTAATACTAGTTATGGCATTTCAAATCAAAATTCAAAAACCAAATCAAGTCATACATTGCCCCAAAGCTAGTAAACTTATGACCCTTGCTACTGATAACTATAGTCAAAAATGAAAATTTCAGTAATAAGTCCTTACAGTTTTTCGGTTCACGGTGGTGTTAACAACCAAGTAAAAGCTCTAATTAAAGAGTTCCTAATGTTAGACCATCAGGTGATTGTTAACGGCATCGCAGATAACTTAGCTGATTTAACTGATCACTTTACATCTGACAACCCTAAAGATTTTTTTTCTACTGGACAGCTTGAGATATGTTACCTAGGCAAGTCAATATCTATACCAACAAACGGATCACAAGCCAACATCGGACTGCGATTTAAAACCATCATAAATACTTTGGCCAAAACACCTAAAGCCGACGTAGTTCACATGCACGAACCATTCGTACCTGGACCAGCTTTGCTGACGTTGCTTAAGCCGAAACACTCCCCGATTGTGACAACATTCCATCGAAGCGGGGTAGATCTCTTCTATAAGAACTACATGAAACTTGCTCACTACTTACAATACCGAATAGACTTTGCTACAGCGGTAAGCAACAGTGCGCAAGCAACCATAAAGTCAATTTCTAACCTTGATCCGACCGTACTTTTTAACGGTATTGACCCTGCGCTATACCGAAGGGATACAGAATCTATACAAAATACCAGCAAACTCAAGATCCTATTTGTTGGACGCCTTGAACCAAGGAAGGGGCTTTACGTATTACTAGAGGCAATAGATACTCTAAAGGACTTACATTCCCAGTTGGAATACCATATTGTCGCAACTGGAAAAAATTTGGATCCTCAAATAACAAAATATAAAAACTACAATAATGTCATTTGGTACCAAGATTTAAAAAATGAAAAACTACTTTCACTTTATAAGACTTCAGATATATTTGTTAATCCTGCACTTGGTTCAGAATCGTTCGGCTTAGTTCTGCTAGAAGCGATGGCTTCAGGAAATGCTGTAATCGCTTCCGATATAGAACCTTTTAGAGCAGTTATAAAAGATGATGGAATCTACTTTAAAGTCGGTGACTCAGCAGACTTGGCATTGTCAATTCGAAAGTTGGTAAGTAATCCCTCTAAACTTAAATCAGCAAGATACAACAATCCAAAAATTGCCAATAACTACTCGATCAAAACGCTAGCTCAAAAATACATTTCCATATTTCAAACATGTATTGGTTAATTTACTAGAATTAAATCAATATAATTTTAATATTTTAAGCCAAATAAAGATCTGGATTATGTTTCTGATGTGATGTTATGGCTAATTTTTTGTTAAAGCGAACTATGTCAGATAAAAACCCCTCATTTAAGACAAATCAGCGTAAAACCGATAGCAAACTAAATCAATCTCGCTCATCAGGGACTAGGTCATCAAGTAGCAACACAAAAAATAAAGCATCGACGATTGACAAATCGATGGCTAATCAGCCAAAATCTTTAGCGGCAAACGCTTTCCGGGCAAGAACAGTTCAGTCAGAAAATAGCCGGTTGCGACATCCGATTACCTATCTAGGTCATCATGAAAAATGGAGACTCAATCACGATAATCGCAAAAAGATGGTACAAAAGACCAGAAGGTTGGTTAACTTAAGTAACTGTTCTGTCTTAACTGTTGCATCTCTGTTGGCTTCACTAATGCTTATTGGATTGCCTGGGATTCTTATAGCTGTAATACTTGGTGCTGTAGCTTATGAAGCGACTAACCTTAGTATAACCAATCGACTACCAAAAAAGATAGTTAAAATTCTAGCGAACAAGTTAAAACCTATTGATTTTTTTGATTTTCACAGAACTACCATAGACAGAACACAGAACTTGATCCAAGGTATCTGCCAAATAGAAGGTGTTCCAATACCGGAACTATTAATTTATGACGATGCGTCTATCAATGCACTTTTATTGGCTTTTTCGAGTAAAAACTGCATAATCCTTACCAAAGGAGCCGTTGAAAAATTAAACAGAATTGAAATGGAAGCAGTTATAGCATTTCAAATTGGCAAGATAAAATCCAACATTTGCGCCATTCAAATATTATCCCTATCAACGACAAGTCTGGCAAAGTATCTGTTTTATCTTAAACCGTTGATTAGAAATATTGACATTTCCTTCGGATTGGAAGCAGAAATGGAAGCTATACGAATTACAAAATACCCCCCTGGAATAATTCAGGTATTCAGAAAGTCAAAAGAACAGCCTCAAACTTACCTTCCAACTAATTTTACCGAAGAATTAAAATCTCTGTGGATGATAAAACCTTCAAATATAGTATCTATATCAGAACTAGATATCGAGTCAAAACTTGACCTCCTAGAAGACCTTTAATGGTTCCTAAAGTTCGGCTCTGAAGATTTTCTGCAAATATTT
>JAJYVQ010000035.1 GCA_021791915.1 Actinomycetes bacterium
TCTACATTGTCGTTTAATACGGATTATTATTTTATTTGCTTGTAGTCCTACCTGCTCAGTATCTCCAAAGTTGTTGCAAAATCTTCAGGTATATTAGATTTGATATTTAATGTCGTATCGGAGATTGGGTGTTTAAACTTTAAGCTAAATGCATGTAATAGAGGTCTGGTCGGCGCATGAGGAAAATTTTTAATATTTCCATTGTAAAGTTTGTCTCCCAATATTGGATGCCCCAGTTCCGAAAGATGAACGCGAATTTGATGTGTTCTACCTGTTTCAATCGTTACTTCTAAAAGACTGCACTTTAAATGTTTGTTAAACGATTCAATAACTTTAAATCTAGTAACGGCACTTTTACCACTTTCAACTACAGCCATTTTTCTTCTATCGCTAAGCGACCTTCCAATCGGAGCTTCGATTTTAACCGATCTGTCACTAAAAACTCCTAGAGCAACAGCCAAATATCTTCTCTCTATAAGATGATTTTTAACGGCAAATTTTAGAAGATCAAAAGCTCGGTTATTTTTTGCTATCACCATAAGACCAGTAGTGTCTTTATCCAATCTGTGAACGATACCAGGTCTAAAACTTTCTCCAACAGTAGCTATATTTGGATCATAAGCAATTATTCCAGATACCAAAGTATTTGCAAGTTCCCCCGTAGATTCCAGAGAGCGCGGATGAACCGCCAAATTTGAAGGCTTATCGATAACCAAAATATCTTCGTCTTCATATTTAATATCAAATGTTATCTCTGGATTTGCCGAAATTACCGTGGCCGTATCAATTAGCGCTACTTCTACGGTTACTACATCGTTTTGTTTTAATCTAAATGATTTTGTGGTAATAACTTTTGTATTTACTGTTACCAAGTTAGCGTCGATAGCTTCGATTATTTTTGACCTATTTAGATTGGTAAGAATTGTAAGAGCTTTATCGAGTCGCTCAGCATCCAATATTTTCGGAATTTGAAACGTTATCACTATTTTGAACGGCTTTCGATTTGATTTTGGACTCGTTACGAATGTAACTTATTATAATTACTACAATACCAATTGTAATGCAGGAATCCGCCACATTAAATGTAGGCCAATACTTTGTGTATATAAAGTCTATTACACTATTGTTCAAGTGTCTAAATACTCTGTCACTTAAATTTGAAATCGCACCTCCAATTATCAATCCAAATCCGATTGCCTGCAACACAGAATAAGTTTTAATTGAAAACACAATTAGCACCACAACAGTCGCCGCTGCGATAAGCGCTACGTAAACTGACGAACTACTAAACAAACTAAATGCCGCTCCACTGTTTAAGGTGTATCTAAAATAAAAGATCCAAAAAATGTGTATGTCTGGTTTGTTGTCATAAACCAACGTCTTGGATATCTGATCAACAAAAATGACGGCTATTGCCGTCAATACAACGTATTTATATATTTTAAAATTAAACTTTATCGATAATTTGCTCTTATATTTACTTACCGAATCGTTTACTGTCATCTGCGAGAAATGCCACCGCTCTTGCAAGGAACACAAAGTCTGGTAAAAGGCATCACTTTTAATCTTTGCTTAGGAATAGGTGCTTTACAAAGTTCACATATTCCGTAAGTCTTATTAGCAATTCTCTTGAGTGCTTCGTCTATCTCGTCAACTTCAGCAAATGCCTGACGCGACAAAAACTGATCGCGTTCTCGGTCTACTGAAAGCGTTGCTCCTTCTCCAGATTCATCGTCAAACTGAGTGTCACCTGGTTCGACTTCTTTAACTAACGATGCTGCTTCCTCTAAAAGATCGGTGCCCTGTTGCATGAGTCTGATTCGTTCTGACATCAACAGATCTTTTTGTTCTTTAAAAAATTTAAGATCTTCTTGTGTTAAGTGCCTGACTATTTTTTTTGCAGGTGCTAATGCAGGTTTGGATTTTACAACCCCCGCAATTTTGGTTGCGGGGGCTGTAATTCTACTTGCGCTGCCTCTGGCAGGGGCTTTCTTCTTAGCCGGTGCTTTTTTCTTAGCAGGGGCTTTCTTCTTAGCCGGTGCTTTCTTTTTGGCAGGTGCTTTTTTCTTAGCAGGGGCTTTCTTCTTAGCCGGTGCTTTCTTAGCAGGAGCCTTCTTAGCAGGAGCCTTCTTGGCTGGTGCTTTTTTAGCTGGTGCTTTTTTCTTTGCCGGGGCTTTCTTAGCCGGGGCTTTCTTTGCTACAACTTTTTTGGCAGGGGCTTTCTTCGTTGCAGCTTTTTTAGCTGCAGCTTTTTTAGCCGGTGCTTTCTTAGTTGCTTTTTTTGCAGTTGGCATAATGGCCTCCTTTAATTAAAGTGACTTTATTTAGGCTATCAATTTATTTTGCCTTTGTCACTTATTTACCCTAAATTTTTTTTGTTTAATTTTTAATCTAAGCTATATAGTTAATGAAAAATAATTACAAGTATCCTAAAATTTCATCACAACCAAACTTAAAAGACCTCGAAGAATATATTTTATCCTTCTGGGAATCAGATCATACATTTTTAGATTCAATAGCAAACCGTCCATTGACAACCAAAGACGGTAAATCAAATGAATACGTTTTCTATGACGGACCTCCTTTTGCAAACGGTCTTCCTCATTATGGTCACATACTAACTGGTTATATAAAAGATGCCATACCTAGATACAAAACGATGAAAGGCTTAAGGGTTGAACGTAGGTTTGGATGGGACTGTCACGGTCTTCCCGCTGAAATGGCAGCAGAAACAGAATTAGGATTATCGGGTAAAACTGAGATTGAAACCTATGGAGTAGACAAATTTAATGACTACTGCAGAAGTTTAGTAAACAACACTACTGATACGTGGCAATATTACGTAAGGCGACAGGCCCGTTGGGTTGATATGGAAAATAACTACAAGACGATGGATACTAATTATATGGAAAGCGTCATGTGGGCATTTAAAACTTTATACGAACGATCGCTCGCATATGAAGGCTTTAGGGTATTGCCATACTGTTGGGAGTGTGAAACCCCGCTTTCAAATTTTGAAACCAGACAAGACGACTCTTATCGAAACAGAAAGGACGAATCGGTAACAGTAAGATTTAGACTGAGGGACCCGTCTTTTGTTGATAGTTCAATTCCAATGGAACTTTTAGTTTGGACCACTACACCTTGGACATTACCTTCAAACTTAGCTGTTGCAGTTGGCGAAGATATCGACTACGTAGTATTGGCTTATAAAGATGATACTGGTAGTATCAGCCACGTAATAATTGCCGAACAAAGACTAACCGCATATGCCGATAAATTTTTGGAGAGTTCCAACATTAAACCTTCTAATGAAAAACCTTCTGATGAAAAACCTTCTGATGAAAAACCTTCTGATGAAAAAAACTTTGATAGAACTGTTTCAGAAAACATAGACGATATGATTGTTGCAAGGATTAAAGGAAAGGATCTTGTAAACAAAAGTTACACTCCGATTTTCAACTACTTTTCTAATTGGCCAAATTCCTTTAAAATTCTGGGAGCTGATTTTGTAACAACTACCGACGGAACTGGTATCGTTCATTTGGCTCCAGGTTTCGGAGAAGACGACCAAATAACATGTCAGAAAGCAGACATTGAAGTTGTATGTCCGATCGACGATCGAGGTCGTTTTACTTCTGAGATACCGGACTTAAACGGAACTCAGGTATTTGAGGCAAACTCAAAAATACTGAAAAAACTAAACGAGTTAAACTTAGTTTTTAAGACAGAAGTTTACGAACACTCTTATCCTCACTGTTGGCGAAGCGATACGCCGTTAATTTATAGAGCCCTTAGCTCTTGGTTTGTAAAAGTTACGGAAATTAAAGACAGGATGGTTGAGCTTAACGATAAAATCAGGTGGATTCCCGCACATGTAAAAGATGGCTCTTTTGGAAAATGGTTAAAAGGCGCAAGAGACTGGTCGATCAGCAGAAACAGATATTGGGGAACACCTATCCCAGTTTGGAAAAGCACTGACCCAAACTATCCTCGTGTCGATGTATACGGTTCTATTCAAGAGCTTGAAAACGACTTCAACGTGAAAGTAGGAGAACTGCACAGACCTTTCATTGACCAGCTCACTAGACCAAACCCTGACGACCCAACGGGCAAATCTATGATGGTAAGGATTCCTGATGTTTTGGACTGTTGGTTTGAATCTGGATCAATGCCCTTTGCCAGCCAGCACTATCCTTTTGAGAATAAAACTTGGTTTGAAGAACACTTCCCCGCTGATTTTATAGTAGAGTACATAGGTCAGGTAAGAGGCTGGTTTTATACTTTGCACGTATTGGGCACAGCGCTGTTTGACAAGCCACCGTTTAAAACTTGCATGACTCATGGAATTGTATTAGGTAATGATGGACGCAAGTTATCCAAGAGATTAAAAAATTATCCAGACCCTGAAGAAATTTTTAACAAATATGGTTCTGATGCCATGCGTTTTTCAATGCTAGCAGGTCCAGTCAGCAGAGGACTTGACGTGACCATAGATGAAAAAGGACCGCTTGAAGCAATCAAACAAGTGATAAACCCACTTTGGAACGCTTGGTACTTTTTAAGCCTATATGCAACTATCGATGACATTTCCCCAACAATCGATTACATGCCAGAAGGAACTTTAGATAGATATATTCTAGCTAAGCTATCGACCGTAATCTCGTTTGTTGATTCAGCTTTTGAAATCGAAGATCTATCTAGTGCTTGCAACGAAATATCTCAGTTTTTGGACGCTCTTACAAACTGGTTTATAAGGCGCTCTAGAGAAAAGTTTTGGGCACCCAAAGGTGATGTGCCTACGACAGATAAGATCCAGGCCTATAACACTTTGCATACTGTTTTGGTTAACCTGTGTAAAATTGCTGCTCCCTTACTTCCATTGATAACTGAATCTATCTATAAAGGTTTAACCTCAGACCGCAGCGTGCATTTGACAGATTGGCCTAATATAGATGAATTTATTAGAGACGATGAGTTAGTTATTTCAATGGACTTGGTAAGACATATATGTTCGAACAGTCACTCAATACGTAAGGCAAATCACTTACGAGCACGTTTACCGCTTTCTTCTCTAAAGATCGCTACCCAAGACAGCTCCAAGTTAGTTCCCTTTCTTAATTTAATAAAAGAAGAGATTAACGTCAAAGACATTGAACTTACTGACAACGTTGAGTCAATCGCAAAATTTGAACTTAACTTAGTTCCTTCGCTGGTAGGTCCTAGATTGGGTCCTGACACACCAAAAGTTATGGCAGCAGCAAAATCTGGAAACTGGGAACAGATTGATGAAAATACTGTCAGAGTCGCTGGGATAGATCTCCTAAAAGATGAAGCACAAGTGAAACTAGTTCCGATTGATATTTCAGACTCAAGAGTGTTACATGACTTAAACTGTGTAATTAAATTAGACCTTGTTGTGACCGAAGAACTTGAAAACGAAGGTCTAAGTCGTGACATCATTAGATTAATCCAGCAAGCAAGAAAAGATGCTGACCTTGTAGTAACTAGAAAAATTAAAGTAACAATTGCTACTTCATCTAAGACTGTTAAAGCAGTTTCAAAGTTCACCGACGACATTGCTCAACAAATCTTGGCTTCTGATGCAATAAACTTTGTCGAATCAGATATACCTTCCAACGTTCAGATTGACAATTCGAAATGTCTGATCACAACCGAAAATAAGCTACCCAACGGTGATGACCTAAAAATCTGGTTATTTGCCACATCAGACTAACCAACAAACTAGCATCAGTTTTACATAAACTTCAAAATCGATTTAAACAAATCTGCTTTTCTGAAGTATGATACCTTTTAGAACAATCTTCAATTGAAAATTATTTGACCAGTAAATGACAGGAAATATCAGTTTATTCATCTGACTTCAATTGCTTAGGTTTTAGTTTATAACTTGTCAGTTAAATTAACGATAGTTTGCTTTTGAACCTCTTTGATCAGAAAATAAAATTGATGATCACAATTAATGTTGTCTGCCACTTTCAGGCAAGTTGACGGGTGAAGAATTAAACTTGAGGAGCTATCTGGCTATTTACCATTGCAACAATATAAAAACAAATTCACCCATTTTGTTATTATATTTATTTTGTTATTATATTTATTTTGCTTTTATATCCATTGTTGTTATGTTTATAGTCTGAAAACAACCTTTGGTTAATTGGCAATTTGCAATCAAGCAAATAATGCAAACTAATTTCAATGATCTTTATTTCTGCCAACTTATATCGATATAATTTTAGAAAAATACCTCTTAAACGTTAAAGAGTAACAGCTCTCTAATGCTTTCAGCTGGTTTTTCGTCAAACCGTTCCACATGAGCCATTTATAACTAGTAAGGATTCTTTGAAATAGGATTACGAAAAGTTAATCTAAAATTCGTAGATTTGAGATTAGTTGTTTTATAGCAAGTTAATGTTTCTGTTGCTTAATGTTTCTGTTGCTTAATGTTTCAGTGACTTAATGTTTCAGTGACTTGAACCTTATTTTATCCATATATCTTGGATCAACATAACCATTATTAAAGTACCAAGAACAGGATCTTGTCAGTGCCTGTGAAGCTGGTCTCGAGCTGTACCCTAACATTTTTCGGGTCAAACTGTCGTCAAATGCCATATAACTCGTGGACATTTTGGCCGCTTCAAGCGGAACCCTCGGAGTAGAGCTAAGCAACCTACCTTGAATTAACTCTGACATATACCCAAAGAACAGTATTAACGACTTAGGTACTTTAATTTTTAAATAGCTGAAATTAGTAATCGACTCTAACATTTCGATAATTTGTTTCATCGACAAATTTTCTCCGCCCAAGATATAACTGTGCCCAATTTCTCCTTTACTCATCGCCAACAAATGCCCGTGGGCTACATCGTCCACATCTACAATATTTAGTACGGTATCTGCATAGCCAAACAATCTCTTGTTCAAAAAATCAACAATCATCTGTCCAGACGGACTTGGCGCACGATCTCTGGGTCCTACTGGCATCGTAGGCTGCACCAAAACTATGGGAGCCCCTTGGGCTGTAAGACGCAAAACTTCATGTTCAGCAACATATTTTGAACGTTTGTAATTCCCGTAAAGATGTGCGATTTTAGCAAAGTTGGATTCGTCGGAAACTCTTTTGTCTTGCAGACCTATAGTTCCAACAGTTGAGGTATATATTATTTTTTTTACACCATTTTTTAGTGCCGATTTTATTACATTGATGCTTCCCTCTACGTTAACCTTATAAAACAAGTCCGTATTGCGAGAGTTAAACTTATACACCGCAGCACAGTGGAATAAATAATCCACGCTGTTTAATGCTTTTTCGATGGAACTTATATCAGTTACGTCAGCTTCGACAATTTTACAGTCAATACCTTTTAAGTTATCAGTTGCGGTGTTTGGTTCGACGATTGCAACAATGCTTACGTTTTCCGAAACTAATGCGTTACAAATTGCAGATCCTATAAATCCATTAGCTCCAGTTACCGCCACGGTACTGTTTTGATCAAAAACATTCATCGGATTTCAACACTAAATTTGACGGTACTCTTTGGCACCTTTAACAAGTTTTTTACCAAAGTCAAACATAAGTGTCGATGAACTACCTGCATCTTCTATGACATCTTTAAAAGCTTCTATAAAGTAATCCACTTGTTCTTTATTAACTATCAACGGAGGTAAAAGCTTAATAATGTTCATATTCTCTCCTGCAACTTGGGTAAGTATTTTATGTTTTGAAAACAGCGGTCCCACTATCAGTTGAGAAAAAAGTCCTTTCTTAGCACTCTCTAACAATTTGAACCTGCTTTTTGCGATGAAAGATTTTGGCTCTTTAAATTCAATACCTACTATGAGTCCCCTTTGTCTGATTTCTTTTATTATGTCAGTTTTGTCTTTTATGATGGTAAGCTTTTCGTTTAAGTAACTGCCGACTGTATTTACATTTTCCAAAATATTTTCTTCTTCGATGACGTTTAAAACTGTCAATCCCGCCACCATAGCAAGGTGATTTTGCCCGAAAGTAGATGAATGAACCATAGCTCTTTCCATTTTTGAGTACACCGAATCAAATATTTCTTTGGAGCAAATCATAGCACCAACTGGGATAAAGCCAGCTGACAGTGCCTTGGAAACTGTTACGATATCGGGATTAATTCCGTAATGCTGAAAACAAAACCACTTTCCTGTTCGACCAAGCCCTGTCTGAACTTCATCTGCGATAAGCAGAGTCGAATATTTTCTACAAATCTCTTCGAGTTCAATATAGTAATCTAGCTGTGCTTCAAACACACCTTTGCCCTGTATTGGTTCTATGATAACAGCAGCCACGTCTGCTGCTCTAAGTTCTTTTTCAACTGCTCCTACAGATCCAAACTCGACCATAGTGGTATTGAGCAATTTACCAAATCCTGTTTTGAATTCATTAGAACCGTTAACCGAAATCGCTCCCGTAGTCAGCCCATGAAATGCATGGTTGAAATAGATTATTCTATCTTTTTTTGTAAAAGCTTTGGCAAACTTAATCGCAGATTCAACGGATTCTGCACCAGAGTTTGTAAAAAAAACTTTTGTAAGTGAACTATTAGTACCTGACCGTTTTGCTGGAAATGCATTTACCACTTCAACCAGTTTCTCTGCCAATAAAGCAGGCATGACTGACGCTTCCATCTGCACCAAGTTCGGTAGATCTTCATTTATTGCAGCAATAAGGTTTTGTTTAACTACGGGATGGTTTCTGCCGAGAGCGAACACGCCGAAACCTGACAAAAAGTCCAGATATCTATTGGAATTTAAATCTTCAAGATAACACCCGTACCCTTTGGTATAAGTAACGTCAAAGTCGATGGTCTTCAGTACCTTCAGCAACTGAGAGTTTAAATATCTATTGTATAAACTTTCACGCTTATCAATTTTTGAGTTAAGTAACTCTCTAAAATCAAAACTCATCGAAAACTAAAATAGCAAAAATGAAAGCAGGTAATTCCCACCAAATAACTTTCAGCCTTGAATTTTCGGCACTTCAAACGTATGATATTCTACAATTCGAACATTGCCGCCGGAAAAATCATCGTCGTTATCAGTTTTATTTAAACTCTGCTCGAACAAATTTTGATTAACTGCTTTAGGCAGAACTGTTTTTTCTGATCCGTTTGTAGAACCACTGTCATTGACTTCTGTACTGAATATGCTGATGTCTGCAGGTTTAGTGCTGTCTGCAGGACCGCTTGTACCGCCTGGTCCGTTTTTTGTAACGTCATGGCTTACCCGTGAGCTTTCGTCAGCTGAACTATCTGATCCTATCGTCTCGTCAGCACCTCGTGACATAATCGACTCGATCTTCGCAGACGAAAGATGGCTCCTAACCCAATCGGCCAAGTGAGACAGCGATCCAGCCAGTTCGTCCCGCTCTTTTGCGATCAACTCGGTTAATTCATTTATTTCATTCTCTAAACTAACCTTTACTTCTCTTAATCTGTTCACGTCTATCTGGATCGACCTTTTAACTTCAACTTCTAGACGTTTGGCGTCATTTTCAGCTGCAGTAACCATCGCATGAGCTTGATTTTGGGCTTGAGCTACAATCTCATCGGCGGTTTTTTGCGCAATCATCAAGGTTTTTGACATTTTTTCTGCCACAACTCTGTCATCAATAACTGCAACAGGTTTTGCTGGTTCCTTCTCGGTTACGGCTTTCTGAACTTGAACAGCAGGCTTATTTGCCGTAGCTGCTTTAAGTTTTTCTTCCAGCTCCAAGGCCAACTCTTGAGCTCTCGCCAGTTTTTCTTCCAAAACACTGGCTTCTACTGCGGCTTGTTCTAAAAATTCGTCGACTTCATCCTTGTTGAAACCCCTCAGTTTCTCGCTAAAATCGACTTCGCGTAATTTCTTGCTTAAAAACTCCATAATATCTATGCTAACCTCTTTTAAACCCAAAGTAGCAACAATATGCCAAATTTAGCAAAATCTCAAGATTGCCGTAAAATAGATTTTTAGTTAGTTTTTAATGCTGAATTTAGCAGTTATTCCCATACAACAGTACCAGTTAGTAAGCACTTTGGTTAATTTCTGGTTATTTATTTTGTAGTCGGGTCAGATTTATATATCGCTTTTATATATCTCCATTATATATATCTTTTATATATCTCTCGGTATCTAGAATAATAAAATACTAAAGTCGGGATTTAAATCAGTTGCTACCTATTAGGCTGGAGGGAAACCGATTCCTTGAACATCTTGTGGGGAATCAGTAAAAACATTACAGCTGGTCATTTTCTGACTAAAATTCGGAGAGGTTGGCCCGATTGTCGCATACCAAATCCCGCTTTTTATTGAAGTTGAAGTGAGAGCTGGAGTCGAAGAGGGATTCGACCAAGCTAAACCAGTGGTGGAATTTCCTTTGTTTATTAATACGTAATAACAAGCTCCTACAATTTGAGAAATTGCCGCCATAGCTACCCACTGACAAGAAACATTTGCAACATTGCCACAAGCATCAATCTGCACCAGATATTGAACGTTAGCTGTCGCAATAGTCAAAGTGCTAGTAGTAAATTGAACTCCAGGCTCTGCGCTCTGAAGTTCGGTAAAGGCATGTGTAGAGTCAGGAGAACCGAACTCTCCCTGATCTTGGGTATAGATAGCAGCAGCTGCTACTATTGATTCTCCCAAATCTGACACTGGAATTGTATTTCTAGCATTACTTATTATTCCTAAAAACGTTGGGATTGCTATAGCTAATAGAATCAATATAATCAGCATAACTACCAGCAATTCAACCAATGTAAAACCGCTTTCACCTTCCTTTTGTCTACATACTCGTGCCACCTCTTGTGCAATTGTTTTCATTATATCCCCTTAATTTGTAATTTATATTATTTATATACGCAACTTTTGCAATCAAAACATAGTAAAAGAATAGAAATTCGATTAACATCTCCTTAAATCCTTTTTTATACTGGTTGCAAATTTGCATATGTAAAATATCGGCTACAAATGACCAATTACTTAACCGTTTTAAGAAAAGAAGATATGATTTTATCGTTTAAGCAAATTTTTTGGCAATATCAATTTGAACTTATACCAAAAGATTTGCACTTTGAATGTAAATAGTTAAAGAAATAAACGACTCAGAAACACTAAATTCCTAAAATCGGGTTCAAGCGCTTGTCTGGTTTAAAATGTCAACAAACTAGACGTGATAAAACTTCCAAAAATACGATTATCAGAACTGGAGTAATATCAATTCTTACTTCCCCACCACCAATAGGTGGAATATATTTTCTAAAAGGACCATAAATTGGTCGTGTAATAGAGTTAAGAGAGTTACTTAGTTTATAAAAATTAGTACCAGGTTGAGTGGGAAACCACGTTAAAATTGCTGAAAGAAAGATTATGACTATCAGTACATCGATACCGGTACAAAAGATCGACTCGACGAGATTCATTGAAACAAACTTTGCAAATTAAATTCAGAAACAGCGGTAGGTCTTACCTGTAAAGTCTTTGACGCTGTATCCGCTCCTTATCTTCTTTTGAAATACGCATATCAGCTGGCGACAATAAGAATACCTGGTCTGCGACTTTTTCTATTGTGCCACCCAAACCATAAGTCAATCCAGAACAAAAATCTATCATTCTTCTGACCAAATCTCTTTCGGCAAGCTCCAAATTAACAATTATAGGCTGACTTTGTTTAAAATGATTACCAATCTGCTGGGCTTCCGAATAGCTTTTTGGTGCCACCACATATGGTTTGGAAAACTGCTGTCTGACACTTGGCTTAATCGTCGGAATGTCATCGGATTCCATAAGTCTGGGGGTTGAAACTTGCGGTTTTCGCCCAAAATTGTCCGATTTAACGGATCGGATCGGGACTGGTTTTAATTGAGGCTCCTCTTCTTCGACTCTTACAGAACTAGGTTCTACTCTTTTTCGTCTGGGATAAACAGTTTCTGGCTCGTAAGATCTTTCCTCTTGTTCTTCCATCTCATATCCGTCATATGGCTCGTAATCTTCATCGTCGTAATAATCGTCTGGGTCTCCTATCCCCAATCCTGCCATAACTTTTTTTAAAAACGGTTGCATCAACTCTCCTTAGCCACGTAACAAAATAGACCTTAAATCATATTATAACCGCTTACGACGGCAGTTTTATGTCTCTTTTGCCAAATAAATGCGTACCTATTCTAATCATATTGCTACCACAAGCCAGAGCAACTTCGTAATCGTCGCTCATACCCATCGACAAAGTATCAAAATTATAGTCCTCGAATACCTTATATGCTGTATTAAATAGTTGTTCGGAAAGCTTTCTGTCTCCAGCTACTCCCATTACCATAATTCCCTTTATATTTAAATTCAGTTTGGCACCTATATTTAGAAATTCGTCCAAAGTTTTTAGACTGATCCCCGACTGATTCTGATTGTTCGACAGGTTTATCTGAATTAATAGATTTGATTCCACTTTATATTTTGCCAGCATATGTAATTCTTTAATACGGCTTATGCTTTGTAAAGTGTTAACAAAATTAGATAATTTAGAAATTTTGTTTGTCTGCAGAGGTCCTAAATAGTGCCATTTTAATTTTTTATCTTTAAGTTCATTTCCAGTGGCTTTAATGTAAAGTTCTTTAAAATAATTTTCTCCGAATTCTAATTGTCCACAATTTATCGCCTCTAGAATGAGGTCAACAGGCTGTAACTTTGATACGGCAACCAAAGTCGTGTTTTCGGGATCTCTTCCAAATTTAGAGATCTTTAATTTAATATTTTCTATAGCTTTGGCAATTGACGACATTTCATAGATCAGAAGATTTTTAAAAGATATCTATTAAAAGAGGGTATCTTCTTTTACTAATTATACTTATTACAACTAATTCACTCTCAAAGAGTTAATTTGACTTTAATCTTAGAATTTATGTTCTCCCTATCAAGATATTTAGCCAAGATATCATACTTGCTTTTTAACATCCACTGTCCGTGTTGAGTGGGACCCAGTTTTTGAACTTCACCTGAATCGATTTCTGAAATCAGTCGGCTCAAAGCCTTTAAATCCGACCCTGAAAGTACTGCTATCGTACAGAAAGGCGGATAATATAAGAGTTTTCTCTTTTCTAGTTCGGAATTTGCAAATGAGTCAAAATCGAAGGTCTTGACAAACGAAAACAGATAGTGATTAATGTCTGATGTTTGAACGATTATGCTCCCGGATGGCTTCTTGTTTTTGGCACCCACTATATTACTTGATTGGGCCAAAAATGACAAAGCGACATTTGCAGAATCAATTTCGGGTGCAAATAAAAATTGATCAAAGTCCAAAAAAACAATCAAGCTAATATCTAATTCTTTAAAGTCACCGTAACTTAGCTTATTTAGAGCAAGCGAAGTGTTAACTAAAATATCAAATTTGCTTGAAATAAACTCCTCCGGATCAGTTGTAATCTTGAACCCTTTTCCAAGAACCGACTCCAGTTCCTGGGTTACTGCCATAAAACCTTTCTTTTTTATCCTAAGATTAAACGAACCACATGCAAAACACATTCTTGGAGTTTCCGTATCACAGAAAGTACAATAGAGTCTACTGTAAGATTCTATCTTTTTACTTTTCAACAGAGTAAAGCACTTTTGACACTTAGCAGACAGACCGCAATCCGCACAGACTAGCGAATTTATATAACCTTTTTGTTGATAAATAACTAGAACTTTTCGAAGATTTTTTGTTATTACCGATCGAATCCTTTCAGTGATGTATTTGCTTAACAAACCAGATCTTTGATCTTCATACTTTTTAGCAACTTCTATAAAAGCCCATGAGTTAATTTCTATATTTTTTGGATAACTAAAGATTTTGTGTTTTGGCGTAAGGGTTTCAAATTTGGACATTTGATCTTTAGATAGAGCATATAACGATGAAACATCTGGATTAGATGAACTAAGTATTAATGGAATCTTTTCTAATCCAGAACGAATATTTGCTACTTCAACCGCATTCCAGTAAGGAGCTCTTTCGTCTGAATAGAGTTTATTTTCGAAGTCAGTAATTAGGACTGCGGAAATCTCAGAAGTTTTTGAGGTGAATATCGAATTTCTGTTACCAATTAAAATTTTGTGAAATTTAAACGGAACTTCCAAATCTGACTCATAAGCTATGTCTAACTTTAGGTCTTTCACTTTTTTATACAGATACGACATCGAAGCAGACGAAGGAGTCAATATCAATAAAGTACCGTTTAAAGTTATTAAGTATTTAATCAACCATAGTAAATCGTGGTTAGGAGGAACTTTTACCACCAGGCTAAACGGTCTATCTTCGGACTCTTCGAACTCTTTTCTTCCCACAAAATCCTTTAAATATCCGTTTTTCTGATCTCGGTTAGATAAGTCGGTTACTGAGAACATATTTATGTCCTCAGATTTACTCTTTTGTGAGATCAGTGTCTTGATGTACCCCACTATTTCATTTTGAGTACTGCCCATCGGCTCAATTACCTGGTCATTTACATCCAAGGTTTCCGCTTTATCAGCAAGAAAGTAATCTTTATTTAATATATTTCTTTTGAAAGAAGCCAGTTTCAGAAAGTAACCGGGCCCAGAAAAATATTTTTTACTAGTTGCCAAACACAAATTAACAACATTTACCTTAGGCCCAAGAGATACTACTGATTTTATATTTTTCAGCTGTGGTTTTAAGGAATTGTCATCTTGTTCATCGATATTATTTTTCGGATCAACCGACAAAACCCACCCTAAAACAAATCGCGAATTTAAAGGAACTCTGACTAATGTACCTACCTGCAATAGATTAAAGTTCTTTATATTTGAATCAACCAAATATGAGTAGCTTTTGTGTAGTGTGGGGACATCCAATATTACATTGGCTACCACACAATTAGCTTCACCTGTCAATTCGCTAGCCAAACTCTACTTACAGCCAAACTCTACTTACAGCCAAATTATATTGTTAGCCAATTTTTAAAAACGAATGCATTAAAAACTAGATTCTACAAAAATAATTGATTACTATATTAAATTCCTACCGCTGATATAAACTCTTCTAGTTTGGATGTGGACTCCCATGTAAAGTCTTTATCACTACGACCAAAATGTCCATATGCGGCAGTCTTTCTGAAAATCGGTCTCCGCAAATCTAAATCCCTTATGATTGCAGCTGGACGCAAGTCAAACACTTCTGAAATCGCAGATTCTATCTTGGTAGGGTCCACGGCTTCAGTTCCGAAAGTTTCAACAAATATCGACACTGGCCTAGCTACTCCAATTGCATAAGCAACTTGAATTTCACATTTTTCCGCCGCCTTTGCTGCGACAACGTGTTTTGCAACCCATCTTGCGGCATATGCTCCAGAACGATCAACTTTAGATGGATCCTTCCCCGAAAAAGCACCGCCTCCATGCCTTGCTCCACCGCCGTAGGTATCCACTATTATTTTTCGACCCGTAAGACCAGTATCCGCATGCGGTCCGCCCAAAACAAACTTTCCAGTGGGATTTATTAAAATCGAAAGGTTTCCTTGATCTAAATAAGGAGGTAACAACGGAGTGATAACGTGTTCTATTAGAGCGGGTTTTAATTCAGTTTCAATATCTATATTCGAAGCATGCTGAGTTGAAATCAAAACCGTCTTAATTCCCACTGCTTTATTTTTATCGTACTGAATTGAAACTTGGGTCTTTCCGTCTGGACGCAGATAGTCGATAAGTCCAGATTTTCTGACCTCAGAAAGCCTTTCTGACAACCTGTGTGCCAACCAAATTGGCAGAGGCATCAAGTCAGGTGTCTCATTGCTTGCAAAACCGAACATCATTCCTTGGTCACCAGCACCTTGGGAATTTAGAATATCTTCGCCTGCAGTACCAGAGCGAACCTCCAAAGCGGCAGTTACCCCCTGAGAGATATCTGGCGATTGTTTGTCCAGAGAGACCAAAACTCCACAGGTATTTGCGTCAAATCCTTTTTCTGAACTGTCGTAGCCAATCTCATTAACGGTACGTCTTGCGATTTCGGCAATATCTGGTTTTGCAGTAGTAGTAATTTCACCAGAAACCACAATCAAACCAGTAGTCACTAGAGTCTCACATGCAACTCTGGAATTTGGATCTTCAGATAATATAGCATCTAAAGTTGCATCTGATATCTGATCGGCAATCTTATCGGGATGACCTTCGGTAACCGACTCAGATGTGAATATCTTTGTTCCATTATTATTTTCTCCTGCCATGACAGTAATTCTCCTTATTTTTTATTACCTAAATTTTTAATATCTTAAACTTACTTAAAGTTAAATTATCTAAATTCCTATTTTAAATTTCAAAGTATCAAAGTATTGACTAACCTAATCTACAACTTTAAAATAAGTAAGCCCGTTAAGCTTAGATTTCGGATTCGTATACATCCAATATCTCAGCGGCGACTTCATGTTTGTTTTTTTTAGCAACGTGCTTGATCAAACCTCCCCTGTTGTAAATCGAAACAGCATTCAAATCCGAATCAAACCCTATATCAGCCTTACTTACATCATTGGCCACTAAAAAGTCGACATTTTTATTTTTCAGCTTTGCCAGAGCTCTTTCATCTAAGTTATCAGTTTCGGCAGCAAACCCTATAATTTTTTGATGCTTAAATATAGAATTACTATTTTTAGTGACAGATTTACTACGAAGTGTAACGAGTTCTGATATGATATCCACAGTCGGAACCAACTCAAGCTTAGGTGTTCCTTCCTGTCTATGAATCTTCAATCTTGACTCATTTGCCACCCTAAAATCTGCCACAGCTGCTGCCATTATAACGAGATTACTAAAATGAGACAGTTCGAGTACTTTTTCCGACATCTGCTGTGCCGTTTCAACATGATAAATGTTGAAGTTTTCTAATCCATAGAGATAGTCTGGAATACCTACAACCGTTGAAACCAAGTTTACAGTTGCACCTCGATAGTAAGCTTCTAATGCAATCGCAATACCCTGTTTTCCTGAGGATTTGTTAGATATAAACCTGACGGGGTCCACGTACTCTTTTGTTCCGCCTGCAGTCACCGTAACGGTTTTATCTGACAACGATGTGTGCGACATCAGAGTTCTCTTAACGACGGCTAATATTGTATCTAAAGAAGCAAGCCTGCCTTTACCTACGTCATTTTGAGCCAATCTGCCATACTCCGAATCGACTACAATCACTTTACGTCGCTTTAGGGTCGCCAAATTTTCCTGAACTGCAATATTTTCATACATTTCCGTATGCATAGCTGGACAAACAATCACAGGCGCATTGGTAGCTATTAAAACAGATGTAAGTAGGTCCGATGCGATGCCCGCCGCATAAGTACCTATTAATCTTGCGGTTGCGGGTGCGACCAAAATCAGATCTGCATTTTTCCCCAACTTTGTATGTAGTATCGGTTCGTCATAGTCGATTAACGAACTGTATGCTTTAGTAGAACACAGTGCGTTAAACGTAAGCTCAGACACAAATCTCGTAGCTCCCTTAGTTAAAACTGGAGTGACGACTGCATTTTGCTTCTCAAGAAGTCGCAAGAGTTCGACGGCTTTGTAAGCGGCAATACCTCCTGTCACCCCCAGAACTATATTGGCTCCAGCAATTGAATCTAAAGGCACGACCAATACCTTATAAAGACTACGTTAGATACTTTAGGCAGATTCCGAATCATCTGCTTCGGGAGCATCTTGTTCAATTTCGGGAATTACTTTGCCTTCGAATATCTCCTCTAGGGCCATAGTTAATGGCTTTCCAGACATTGAAGTGATTTGAGCTGGTAGATAACCCGAACTACTTCCCGACAGTTTGTTGGAATATTCGCTGATTTGGCGCGCTCTGTCGGCAGCCAATACCACAAGAGCAAATTTTGAACCTACAATATCCAACAAAGTTTCAATTGGGGGTTCCATCATTGAATTTTCAGAATCAAACATTGGGTAACTCCGTATAATAATAGACTTAATTTATCGTCAATTTAATTTAAGGGTTAAATTGACAAAAGAAACGGCAACAATAAATTCTTTATCCAATATCGGTTTCAAACTTAAACTAATGTCAGTTTAGAATTAACTGCGCCACCTATCAATAATATCAGCTATTTTGGCTACCGTTGCGCCCAATTCGTCGTTTACTACTATTTCATCAGCAAACTGCCTGCCTTGATCTATTTCGATTACGGCCATTTCGATCCTTTTTTTAATATGTTCTATTGGATCGCCTCGCTTACTGAGTCTTTCAAATAGTATTTCATTACTAGGAGGAACCAATAGAATCATTTTTGAAATTGAACGATAGTTGTCGACGACCTGTCTTGCACCTTGTATATCTATTTCCAGAACAATATCGTGTTCGTCAAAATGTTCCGGTTTTGGAGTTCCGTAATAATGATCCAGAAACTTTGCCCACTCTAAAAATCCATTTTGTTCGATATTGAGTTTAAACTCCTCTTCGGTAACAAAATAGTAAGCATCTTCAGGTTCGTTTGGACGTCTGCTACGCGTAGTCCAAGACCTAGATAACCAAAGATTGTCAACTGTTTCAATCAATTTGGCAACTACAGTTCCTTTACCGACTCCCCCCGGTCCAGAAATAATTATGATCAGTTTGAACTCTCCATCCTACCGTCTCATTTTTGTATTAGACGAACTGTGACAAATAATTTAAAAAAATTTAGTATATAACTTACTGCCTGAATTCTTCCAATAGATCTTCTTTTTGTTTTACTCCCAAACCCTGAATTCTCTTAGTATCGCTGATCGCAAGTTTTTCAAGCAGAAGTTCGGCTTTTTTCTTTCCAAAACCAGGAAGAGATTCCAATACCGATTTCAACTTCAATTTACCGTAATTTTCGTCTTTAGCAGATCTATCGATAATTTCTTCTATCGACAAGGTTCCTAGTTTTAGTTTCATTTTTATTTCGGCCCTGATCTTTCTGACTTCTACAGACTTTTCCAAGGCCGCTTTACGCTGCTCTTCTGAGAGAATTGGGGGCTTAGGCATTATAAATCATGTCCTTTCATTCTAAAACTTTCGCTTTGTTGTTATTTGCTGTTATCTGTATTTTCTGTAACTAATGTTATCGTTATAAAGATATTTTTTAATGATATTTTCTTTTGCAGATGTTATCGGTTTCTAATACTTCTTTCTTATATTTTTAATTAGAGTTGATGATGAGTTTGCATCTGCGCCTTTTTCGCTTAAAAGTTCCAATCTATCCAGTTCAGCTTCTTTTTCCGCCGACTTGTCGGCTGCTGCAAGCCGAGCTTCTATCCCCTGTTCTGCTAAGTTCTTCGCTTCTTCTATCAATGCTGCGACCATATCT
>JAJYVQ010000212.1 GCA_021791915.1 Actinomycetes bacterium
GCTGGAATATTTACATTATTTGCAGTACCTGGTTATTGGATCGCCGTCCGTTTGATTGACAAAATTGGCAGAAAGTATATTCAACTTCAAGGTTTTACTGTTATGACTTTGGCATTTGGCGCAATCGCTATAATCCCAAATTTAACGAAAAATCTTTCTGCATTTTTGCTGTTATTTGGAATAAGCTACTTTTTTATCGAATTTGGACCCAACATGACTACTTTTATTTATCCATCGGAAATATTTCCGACATCTCTAAGGGGTACTGGTGAGGGGATTTCAGCCGGATTAGGAAAGCTTGGTGCTTTTATAGGAGCCCTCATGATTCCCCACCTTATCAAGTCAATTCATTTAAACGGAGTTATGGGCACTATGGCAGTGATATCAGGTTTGGGTTTTATACTGACACTAATTTTGCTCCCTGAACCAAAAAACAAAAGTTTAGAAGAGGCTTCCACAGAACTTTAAAGCCAAGTTCTTTCTTTAACTGTTTCTTATATTAACTGTTTATTTCATTAGCTATTGTTGCAGATTATCCAATAATTAATGATACAAAAATAGCTAATCTAAAGCACTGCCAAACTAAACGAAGTGTTTAATTGCAAATTAAACAACATGACAACTCTAAAATGTAAACTTGAAGCGACTTAAGACTTTAGTCACCTATGAAAAAGGAGTCTTTTGGCCTGATTTACCTTTGGACATTTTGCACTATGCCCCTGAGATGCATCGCAAACTGGACAGTAAGGTATATCGCTTTCTGGTGCAGTCCAGAGTACACCATCACAAGTCTTGCACCTCTGATTATATTGTGAACAAGTCCAACCGTTATAGTGTTTTGAACTCAAGGGACACCCTCTTTTATAACAGACTGCCCAAGTGTCGGCAGTTTCAAACCCATCTATAGGGCATACGCTAATACAAAGATTACAATCGTTACACATAATCGGATCTACAAAATAACCAACTATAAAATTGTCGCTTTGATGTATAGCTCCTTGTGGGCATGCTGATTCGCAAGCTCCACATCCTATACATGAACTGTTAATGACTAAAGCCATTTTTACCTCCAGTCCGTTTAGCTTATTATCTCTCCTAAAAACGCAGCAGAATCTAAAAACTGCTGAATTGTCTCTGCAAAACGAAACACCTTATCCGTTGCCACTTGATCTTTCCCCTGAATGTTCAGCGGAAAGCCTGCCATAGTTAACGCATTGAAAGTATTAGGTCCTGTAGCTTTTGAATTTTCCTGAATATTTTTAAACATATCCAGATAGACCGAAAGCTGACCAGTCACATATGCCTCAGTTTGCAAGATATCAAAATCGTCGGTTTCGCCTTCATAGTTAACTTCATATCCGTCAAAATTAATAACATATCTTTTAACAAAGTCCAAACCGATGACTTCAAATCCCATCTTAAGGACAGCAAATCCCAAAGACTTATCGGATAGAGCTTCATTAGTCACCTTAACAAGTGCTCTGAAAAACTCTTCGGATGGAAACTTAAATTGAGTCTTTATTTCTGTTACCATAGCTATTCCTTTCTTATTTACCATAAATTCTATTTTTTGCTACTGTTAATTGCCTACCTGACTATTGTTTACTGCAGTATTGTTTACCTCGGTATTGTTTACCTCGGTATTGTTTAATAGTGCATCTGGTAAGTTGATTCTGTCTCGTCTAGGCAGTCCTGCTTTATCACATCTAGCCAAATATTCTTCTACTATGCGTTCACGCAGTATATCTGCAGCAAACACCCCAATCTCTTCGGCCTGTTTTACTCCGCCTGCCGCTAAAATTGCCATAGGTTCAACAACTTCGGGTGTTGTAAATAAAACAGTCATGAGCTCTTCGCCACGATCTAAGTAAGCATGAAAGTCTTCTGCTATTGAAGGGTCTCTTTCCAACCTATACTTTAAATGCATGGTTCCGTAAGCTACATGTCTTGCTTCATCTTGCATGCAAAGTCTAAAGATTTTCTTTTCGACATCTGACGGAGCTAAAAACTCACCGGCTCTAAATATTGAAAGCACAATACCTTCTCCCAAAAGATGCATTAAGGCAGATCCTTCGTCGTAACTTTGAGCATCCAGGATCAACTTTAAAAACTGTTCGACTACGGCTTTTGCTTTCCCCAAACCGCCGCCATTGGCCAATGCTCGCTTTCTAAATACTTCAGTATGCCTTGCTTCGTCCATTACTTGAGTACATAGGAACATTTTTGCCTCGACAAAGTCATGATTTATCCTCCAGAGCCATTTTGCTGGAAAATCAGCTGCAACCATTTCAACTTCGGATAAAAGTGTAGCTAGTTGGCATATTGAATGTTCGATATCTTTGGGAAGCTCTGGAAGCTCAGTCCAGGGTATGTCTCGGGTTGCACTCCACTGTCTACTAACGGCCTCTTCATAAAGATCCAAAAGATTGTCCGACCAGACTTCCATTTTTCTGTTTACCGTATATCCCATATCGGGAACATTGGGGTCGATATCGGATCCTCTAGGAGCCATTGTCCGAAGTTTAGGGTTATCTGGCACTTCGCCGTAACTGCCGTAAGAAATGTCGCGTAAAGTCAGCCCGATTTTGCTCGGCTTAGGCTTTGTTCCCCACTCACTTTTATTATCTTTCAACCAGCCCAAATCGAATTCACCTTTTTTAGCTCTTTCGATATAGTCTAAGTTAATTGCGGTATCGGTCACTTGGCCTCCTTTAAGTTAGTTAATTAACATTTAAAGAACTATTACATTCTCTGATGTAAAGTATAGTACTTTTTTACTATTTGTCAAGTAGTAATATTTACCTGTAGTAATTTACTAAAGAAACTTCAGTTATATTCCTTACTTTTTATCTCGCCATTAGAGTGGGAGTTCGGAATTTAATTATCGACAGGTATTTAAACTCATCCATCCATTAAATTGCTTGTTGATTCAGTTGCTTGTTGATTTAACAGTATCGACTGACAATGAACCTTGTAAGAAATTTGACCACAAAGAACATTTTGATGCCACTGATATTTTTTATTCTGGAAAGTCGAAACAGTTGGTTATGCTAATTGAAAATCCCCAGACCTGCTAATCGAAATTCCCCACCTAGAACTTGCCAAATGTGTAGGGATAACTATACCGAGCTCTTGTATGTGTACCGACGTATCCCGGAAATACATTGGCTTCCTCGCCGCCAAAGTCCAATTGAATAATACTTGCCCCAGTACCTACCTAATTTAAATAGGCCCCCTGACACCCTCTATAGGCCTCTGTAAAAAAATCAGGTTGTACATCTGAAGCTGGATTTATTATATAATACCCTAATGAAATTTGTGGAGGTGGTATTGTTGGTACCAGGGAAGGATTCTCTTCGCCCAGTACTTGACAAGCAGTTAATAAACCTACCAGTACGAAAGCAACCGTTAATAATCTTAATTTAGACAACATATTTTACGAACTTTTATCAAATTAGGAAATAAATTTACCCAACGGTAT
>JAJYVQ010000036.1 GCA_021791915.1 Actinomycetes bacterium
AAAAACTGCTTTCGATATTTAATTCACAAATCATACCTGTATACACCTTCTGTACCAAAATTTTAAAAAGTAATCACTATTTCTTCTAAGCTAAATTTCTCGATTATTAATGTGAAGATACTGTGTTTTTAGAGTGAACAAGAAATTATCCCTAATGGCTTATCCCAAAACTAAGTTCCTTTATTACCTAAGTTGTAGTAGAAGTTGAGGAAATTGAACTAGTTGTCGATGTAGAAGTCACAGAAGATGTAGGTGTTGAATTCACAGAAGAACATTGAATCTTTTCGGTTGTCTTAACTCCGCTTTCGGTGGTTGAAGTTGGACTGGTAGCTGTCGACGAAGTAGGTGTCGAATTAATTGTAGACGAGCTGGATGTCGACGTATTGTTTAAAGAAGTACTCGTCGATGTACTCATAGTTGTACTCGTAGACGAAGTTGAAGTAGATCCACAAGGATTGGTTGTAGTTGTAGATGACGTTGAAGTATTGGATCCTGTGTTAACTGAAGATGAAGTAACAGTGGGAGGGTCGCTCACATAATTTTTATAAGGTGCGGATCCGCCCAATAAAGCTGCGATAATATTTGGATCGTTATTGTCCATACCTAAAGCCCACACCCCTACACCTGCAATATGATAAACCTGAGCGAGAGCAACTTTCATTGCGATAGATGGTGGATCGTCATAATAAATTTCATACCACTGTCCGTTTTGTTCATAACTGGTCCAAGGAACGTTTGCGGTCGCATCCCAATAAGTCGGCGCATGTAGGGCAACAATTTGAGCATAAGAAATCGGGGTAGGAGCTCCCGTGGCCGTCGCCTGCTCTGTTCCGTTGTCAGTAGGCCACTGATAGCCATAAAATGGAATTCCTAAGATTAACTTGGAAGGAGTCACAACTTGAGTGTACTCCTGAAGAGCCTCAACGTCTGAAGGCTGCCAATTGGACAAAGCCGAATTGGGTGAAGGAAACGAAGGATCTTCCATATCATAGCCCATAATAAAAAAACCATCCACTGCGGGAGCTAGTTGTGCGATATCAAAAGGACCATTAGGATCCCCTGCCGACGAGACGTATGTATCTGCGGTTACTTGATAATTTGGGTTAGATTGTTTTAAAAGAGTTGAAACTGTAGTTATTAACCGCGTCAATCCAGCACGTATTCCGCTTCCCTGACCCTCAAAATCAAAGTTAACTCCGTCAAATGACTTGGCTTTAAGGAGTGGCAACAACTGATTCGCTAAAGTTTGAGGCGCAGTACCAGAAGAAGTGAGTGCTTCAAGAGTTGTCTGTTCCAGACACGAAACTGTCAATACAACTCTGACTCCGTTTTTGTGTGCCGTATCGATTAAATTCACAAGTGCTTGGGAACTATAACCCGTCCATCCCGAACTTGTTTGGTCTATCGTACCGTCACTATTAACTGAAAGTGAAAAATATGAAATTGTAGTATAGTCTTGAATAGGATAGTTCTGTTCGCTAGCAAGCGTCCAGTAAGGGGCAAACCCAAAAAGTTGATGGGGTCCGAGAGATTTTGATAAAACGTAACTGGGGGCAGGTATAGGTGAGGTTGTAGCCTTTGGTAGATTAACTACAATTTGTGATTCAACCTGAGCAATTGCTTTGTTTTCCAAATAATTCTCAAGTTCATAGTGCGACATCGTAACTGGTTCATTAAAACTCAAATTTAATTTTGGATCTGAGTTAAGTTGATATGAACCAGTAACAAATAATATTACTGCGGCGAAAATTAAAAACAGTTTAAGTCTACGCCAAAAAACTAGAGCTTGAAACATTTATTAACTATTTTACAGGCATATGACCTGAATTAAGAGTCACGTATCAATTATTATACAAGTCAAATATCGTATTATCACTAACTTCAAACCTCATATAGTTTTTAAATAAACCTATATGTTAGTAAGTATTTATATTAAAGTAGTAATTTTTTTCCATTCATAATTTACTATTAGTATAGTTAGTGAAGAACTTTTATGACTGACTCAGGTCAGTATCAAAACATTAAAAAGTTTATCTTTTGAGAAACTTCATTTATTAAATATTATTTTAGGAAAGGAATGCTGATGGAAACATTGGAAGGAAGAGTTGCGATAATAACTGGATCTGGTAGGGGAATCGGAAGAGAACATGCACTTTTATTTGCTAAAGAAGGAGCAAAAGTGGTAGTTAACGATCTTGGGGGTGCACTTGACGGATCAGGCGACGATCGATCGGCAGCTCAAGTTGTAGTAGATGAAATCAAGGCTCTGGGCGGAGAAGCCGTTGCAAATACCGACAATATAGCAGATTGGCAAGGCGGTCAGAATCTAATTAATACAGCCGTTGAAACTTTCGGAGGTTTAGACATTTTAGTTAATAATGCGGGAATATTACGCGATCGGGTCCTTATAAATATGACTGAAGACGAGTGGGATGCAGTTATTCACGTACATCTAAAAGGACATTTCGTTCCAACAAGATGGGCTGCAACTTATTGGAGAGAACAGTCAAAGGCAGGCAAACAAGTTAATGCAGCGGTTGTAAACACGTCATCTACTTCGGGACTTTTGGGAAACCCAGGTCAAGCAAACTACGGCGCAGCTAAAGCCGGCATAGCGGCATTTACAGTAATATGTGCTCAAGAGTTAGGCAGATATGGGGTAAGAGTAAATGCAATTGCCCCAGCTGCCCGAACTAGAATGACCGAAAACACACCGGGACTTTCGGACATCGTTAAAGCACCAGAGAATGGTTTTGATACATGGGCTCCAGATAACATCTCCCCATTGGTTGCATATCTATCTACAGCTAACTGTCCAGCAACTGGAAAAGTATTCTTTGTTCAAGGTGGTAAGGTACAGTTATTTCAACCATGGACGCTGACTACTGATATCGATAAAGGTGCAAAGTGGGAAGTTTCTGAACTTGAAGTTGAAATGAAAAAGCTTCTAGGATAAAGTTATAAACATCTGCTCAAACTTAAGTACCTTTGTAAAAAAATAATACTTACTAATCTGTTCAATTATTGGGTCGGTATTAAGTCATTTTTGATTTTAGTACCGACCAATAATATACCCAGTTATATTTAGCAAATGAAACTCAAAGATTGCAATGATACTTTTCAAAACTGCACTTTGATCAAATTTACTATTTTCCAGTTAACCTACTACAATACTCTTTTGCAGTCATTACTTCGCACTGTCTAGGAAATACTTTGTTGATTAAAACAGAATGAACTTCGTCGTCCATATCCGCACAACAATTGCTTAAAACTATCAATCCAAAATCCAAATCAGCTGCCTGCCTCACCGTAGATAACACTACTCCACTTGTTGCAATACCACTTAAAACTAAAGTTTTAATGTGAAGAGACCGCAAAACTAGCTCCAAGTCACTCCCCGCAAATGCACTAACTCGCTTCTTATTTACTACGATATCGGTGGCATTGTATCCGCAACTTGGTTCGATTTCAATTCCCTCAGCTCCCATACTAAAGTCGGATGCTAAATTAGCAAATACTTTATTATCTTTATTTACGTCAGAACCGTCGCCTCGAAATGCAACTCTGATATAGATTGGGATAACTCCCTTTTGTCTGGCTACATCTGTTACTAATTTTAAATTCTCACATAAGTTCCCCAACCTATCTTGAAATCGTCCCACAATACTTTTTTGGACATCCATAACCAATAAAGCTTCGTTTTCCATTTTTTAACCTTTCTGCACTCTGATAGTAACTATCGTTGCAACTAATTTATTCTAAAAACCGATATTTACGACATCAAACTACAAACTATATAAAAAGTCTCCTAAGCGAAGATTTACAAATAGCTAAATGTACTCTGTAATCGTTATAGTGAACTAGTTATTTTGTAATCACTATTTTGTAAATACTATTTTGTAAATACTATTTTGTAATCACTGCAACAAAACTCTATTTTAAACGTGTATTGCCGGTATCTCAAATTTATACTTTTAGGTGCACTTGTTACACTCTGTTTTTGATAGAGAGATTGATACTTGCAAGCTGATTTATGACAATATTAAAAAAGTGGTATTGACCCTATCTGCTGGTTAGTTAGCTTTCTATTTTATACAAGTTGTTTATTTACTGGCAGGTTAAATCTCGATCAGCTTTATATTCCTGGGACCTTTTACTATTTGTCACCACGACCCCATTTATCATTACCTGTTTAGAATTATTAGTCGTACGAATTAACCAATTAAGTGACAACTCCGCAGAAAAATTACCGATAAATATTTAACCTAATACATAAAAATGGAGCCACGAATTAATCGTAGCTCCAAGAAAATTTAATATTTACCCGAAATTTAACAAATTAGTTATATATTAACTAAAAAGTTAATATATTTAATTTATTCGGTGATTTCTTTGATTTTTTCAGTAATCTCAAGCGCACTTGGGTCAGGCACTGCAGTTTGCATCGCCATAAGTTTTGCCATGTCACCTTCTACTTTGATTTTGCCTGCCATAAACGCCTGCATCGCCGCTTGTTGATTACCTTGCACAAAAACTTCTTTGGCAGTGTCATATCCAACGGTGATTTTTACATCTGCTCCTTCAAGGTGGCCCAAGTCAATGTCAGCATCTTGGCCTGACGTATCGACATGAGCGTCTATTGAACCATCTCCGAAAGGAACTTCGGTAATGACAAGGTTCATCTTAACCGCACCAGGCATAGCACCGTTAGCGCTTCCGAATTCATCTCTGATTCTTTTTGCTTCTGCAATCCACTCTGGACTTAAGAATGCAAATTTTGACATAATTTTACCTCCAATATTTGAAACTGTATTTAATCTAGCAAGATTTGAAAGCACATTTCAAATTAATTTTAATTTTTGCAAAAAATGCTGTTTTAATTAGACTAAATTCAAATACTATGAGTTCAACAATAATAGAAGGTGCAGAACCAGTCTCCCATAAAGGATCAGCTTGCGGAGTTTTGGTATTGCACGGTTTTACCGGAAACTGCCAATCGATGCGGCCGATAACTGACATGCTAATTGAAAACAGCTACAGCGTAGAAATGCCACTTCTTCCCGGTCACGGTACCGTGATCGAAGATATGTTAGATAAAACCTATGAAGATTTCTATTTAGTTGCCAAAGAGGCCCTATTGGATCTCAGAAAAAATGCTACAGAAATCTTCGTCTTAGGTCTTTCAATGGGAGGAACTCTAGCATGCAATCTGTGTGTCGACTTTAAGGACATTAATGGACTTATTCTGATCAACCCCTTACTTGAACCTGCTCCCAACGAGTTGACCGAAGGACTTACTGCACTATTAGATCAAGGAACCGAAATTATAACCGCCGTGGGTTCCGATATCAAAAAAGAAGGCGAAAAGGAGTTTTCTTATAATGGAACACCCCTAAAACCGCTACTTTCACTATTTGAAGGCGTAGGAAATCTTGAACCTAAACTCGGAGAGATCAAAGCAAAAACTTTGTTATTTTCAAGCCGAGAAGATCACGTAGTTCCTTCCAGCTCAGGAGACCTCATTGCAGAAAAACTTAAAGACAACCTTAAAAGAATTTGGCTTGAAAACAGCTATCACGTCGCTACGTTAGACAACGACCAAAACATAATCTTAGATAAGACTCTGGAATTTATCAGAGAGCAGTCAGGCTAAACTTTAATTAAAGAATATACCTTTAGAATCCATTACATAATATTTAAGTTATGTCTCAGAAAAACAATCTAATATCCAAAGAACAAGTCTTGCACGTTGCTAAACTGGCAAAACTATCTTTAAGTGACACTGAAGTTGAGCTTTTTTCAGAACAGTTATCTCATATCTTAGGGTATGCAAATGAGCTTAGAGATCTAGATTTAAGCAACTACCCTCCAACTTCTCATCCAATCGAACTCGAAAATATTTTTAGAGAAGATGTGGTAATTGAATCAATTAGTAACAAAAAAGTAATCGATAATGCTCCCCAATCTTCAAATGGACAGTTCCTAGTTCCCCCAATCCTTAACGACTGAAACACGTCATATAACAGGGAATCTTGTATGAGCGAATTTTTATATAACGCAGTTGACATAATCGAAAATATTAAAAATCAAAAAGTTACGTCCAAACAAATAGTCAGTAAGTATTTTGATAATATCGAAAATAAGAACAAAGAACTAAACTCTTTCATCGCTCTGAACAAAGACTTGGCACTTTCAAAAGCCAACGAAATAGACGAACGAATTCAAAAAGGAAAACCAGTCGGAAAACTAGCTGGACTCCCAATTGGAATAAAAGACAATATCTGCACAGAAGATTTTGAAACTACTTGCGGCTCTAAAATCCTTAAGAATTGGCATCCTCCATACAATGCAACAGTCATAAAACGCTTAACTAATGAAGATGCGATAATTGTAGGTAAGACTAACCTAGACGAATTTGCAATGGGATCATCTACTGAACATTCAGCTTTCGGTCCCACAAAAAACCCTTTAGACTTAACTAAAGTTCCAGGCGGTTCAAGCGGAGGAAGTGCTTGTGCAGTAAAAGCCGATCTAGTACCCATTGCTTTGGGTTCTGACACGGGTGGTTCAATACGACAGCCAGCTTCATTTTGTGGAATTGTAGGAATGAAACCGACTTATGGACTCGTTTCCAGATTCGGCCTTATAGCATTTGCTTCTTCGTTGGATCAGATTGGTCCTTTTGCAAATACCGTGAAAGACTGCGCAACTATCCTGGATGTAATTGCAGGATACGATCCAGCTGATTCAACTTCTTTAGACATCAAACGAGATAACTTTTCAGATTTTCTAGACAGAGACCTAAAGGGAATGAAAATTGGTCTTATAAAAGAATTTAACGAGTACTTGGATCCTGAAGTGAGCCAAAACTTAAATTTGGCCGCAGACCTTTTCGCAAATAACGGAGCTGCAGTATCGGAAATATCTCTCCCTCATATAAAATACTCTCTTTCAACTTACTATCTGATAGCTCCTGCAGAAGCTTCTTCAAATTTAGCCAGATTCGACGGCGTTCGATACGGCTTGAGAGTAGCCGGAAAAAATGTCGATGAGATGATGATAAATACTAGAACCCAAGGATTCGGACCAGAAGTAAAACGGCGAATTATGCTCGGAACTTATGCCCTTTCTTCAGGATACTACGACGCCTACTATGGAACTAGTCAAAAACTTCGCACAGCACTTATTAGCGATTTTAAAAAGGCATACGAAAATGTCGATGTCATAATTACGCCTACTACTCCAACAGGAGCATTTAAATTCGGAGCTAAGTTAGAAGACCCTTTACAGATGTATCTATCAGATATTTTTACAATTCCGTCCAATCTAGCGGGACATCCAGCCATAAGCATACCCTTTGGAAAAGACGATGAGAACATGCCACTAGGCATTCAGATACTTTCGAATGCTTTAGACGATTCCAAGGTAATTCAAGTTGCTTCGATACTTGAAAAATTGCGAGACGAAAATGTCACCTAAAAATAAGTTTCAAATGTTGCCAAATAAATGGATTAACACCAAAGAGTTACTTAAGAATAAACAGAGTTACTTAAGAATAAACAGAGTTTCCTAAGAATAAACCTTAATTTGACAAAAAAGCTTACTGTTACAATATAACTAATATGACTATTCAAAACAATTCTACGGATGATTCAGAGTATTCCGAATATGAACCAACTATCGGTCTTGAAGTTCATTGCGAATTAAAAACCGCAACCAAACTGTGGTGTGGTTGCAAAAATTCATTCGGCGAACAACCCAACACATTAATTTGTCCGGTATGTTTAGGTTTACCAGGCTCGCTACCAGTACTTAATAAAAAGGCCGTAGAGTACGCCATTCGTATCGGACTGGCTCTAAACTGTACAGTTCAACCGTCGATATTTCATCGAAAAAACTATTTTTATCCTGACATGCCCAAAGACTTTCAGATTTCACAGTATGACATTCCGATAAATACTGACGGGTACGTGCTACTTACCGATGGAAGCAAAGTAGGTATAGTGAGAGCTCATATAGAAGAAGATACTGGTAAAAGCACACACTTTAGCAGTTCTGGAAGGATACATGAATCTACTGCAACTCTAATAGACTACAACCGCGCCGGTATACCGCTGGTAGAAATAGTCAGTGCTCCAGACATAACTTCATCTGAAATGGCCAAATCTTATGTAAATGAGTTAAGAAATATAATTGTCGCTACAGGAGCTACAGACGGAAAAATGGAAGAAGGCTCTCTTAGGGTAGATGCCAACGTTTCAGTAAAAAAGAAAGATCAGATAGAACTTGGTACAAGGTGTGAAATTAAAAACCTAAATTCCTTAAGATCGCTTGGAAAAGCGATCGACTATGAGATAGATCGTCAGATACAGCTTTTAAATTCGCAAAAAAAAGTGATCCAACAAACACGTCACTTTAATGAAGACTTAAATCAAACAGTTACTTTGCGCACCAAAGAAGAAGCCGAAGACTACAGATATTTTCCAGAACCTGATCTGGTCTCCTTGAATCCAACTGGAGAGTGGATTAATGAAATAAAACTTAATATGCCAAAACTTCTTATAGACAGAAGACAAAGCGTAATAGAGTTAATAAAGGACTCCAAAGAGATGAGCCAACTAATAGGCACAGTCAATACATTAGTAGATCAGCAATTAGATACTCTATTCATTGAAACTGTAGGATTCGGGAGCGACCCAACATTGACATTAAAAAGGCTTACAAATGAAGCTGCAAATTCGATTGATGCGGCAAAAAAACTTAATTCTAAAGAACTTGCTTATTTGATTAACCTTGAAACCTCCGGCAAGGTATCTTCTACTCAATCTAAAGCGATACTGTCTAATCTCTTGGAAAACACATCCGAAACCGTCGATAGCATCATTTCTAGACTAAATATTCAGTCCTTTGGTGATAAAGAGATTGAACAGCTTCTAGACAACCTTATTTTAGAAAAACAAGACGAATTTAAGCGTTTCGTAGATGGAGACGACAAAGTAATTCAATTCTTCATAGGTCAAGTAATGAAACTTACAAAAGGTCAGGCAAACGGGAAGTCAGTAACTCAAATATTACTGAAAAAAAGAAATGGCTAATTTAGACATTCTTTAACTAAAGTTAAATTAAAAGAGGTGAAATATGGACGAGAATTTAAAGTCCCTTAAAATCAGAAGTTATGAAGTAACTGAAGGCTTTACTAAAGCTCCTGCCCGAGCAATGCTAAGGGCGATCGGAATGACAGATGAAGATTTCGATAGACCACAGATAGGTGTGGCCTCTTCTTGGAATGAAGTAACTCCATGCAACATGCCACTGAGCAGACTTGCCCAAAGTGCCAAACAAGGAGTAAGATCAGCTGGAGGTTTCCCAATAGAATTTGTAACCATAGCAGTATCTGACGGTATATCGATGGGCCACGAAGGAATGAGAGCAAGTCTAGTGTCTAGAGAAGTAATAGCAGACAGCGTAGAAACAGTAATGCATGCAGAAAGGTTTGATGCAATGGTTACCTTGGCCGGTTGTGACAAGTCTCTACCAGGTATGCTAATGGCAGCAGCCAGATTGAATCTTCCTTCTATTTTTTGTTATTCGGGTTCGATCATGCCAGGTCAACATAACAATGAGGCAATCGATATTGTAAGCGTTTTTGAAGCTGTAGGGTCTTACTCATCTGGAGAACTTACCCAAGAAGAGCTCGCACTAATTGAAAGACATGCCTGCCCAACTGAAGGAAGCTGCGCTGGAATGTTTACAGCAAATACTATGGCTTCGGTAGCCGAAGCTTTAGGCATGTCACTTCCTGGAGGAGCATCTGCACCAGCAATTGATAAAAGGCGAGATCAGCAAGCTTTTGACTGCGGCGTTGCAACAATTAATTTGCTCAAAAAAGAGATCACTCCTAGAAAGATTATGACAAGAAAAGCTTTTGAAAATGCAATTGCCACCGTTATGGCACTTGGAGGTTCGACCAATGCAGTACTGCACCTTTTGGCAATAGCAAGAGAAGCCAATGTGGACCTAAATCTTGATGACTTTAATAAGATTGGCTCTAAAGTCCCACATATTGCAGATACAAAACCTCATGGAAAGTACCACATGATCGATCTTGACAATATCGGCGGAGTACCAGTGGTTATGAAAGAACTTTTAGATAAAGGTCTGTTACACGGTGACTGTATCACAGTTACCGGTAAGACGATGGAAGAAAACTTAAAAGACTTAAACCCGCCTAAACCTGACGGTAAAGTAGTCCATGAAGTTTCCGATCCGATTCATGTAGTCGGAGGCATAGCTGTTCTGCGAGGAACTTTAGCTCCGAATGGAGCCGTTGTAAAAGTTGCTGGACTTGACATAGATTACTTTGATGGAACCGCAAGAGTATTTGACGGAGAAGACCGAGCCATGGATGCGATCTTGAAAAATGACATAAAACCAAACACGGTTTTGGTAATAAGATATGAAGGACCAAAAGGCGGACCTGGAATGCGAGAAATGCTTGCTGTGACCGGGGCCCTAAAAGGTGCGGGAAGAGGCGGTGACTGCGCATTAATTACTGACGGAAGATTTTCTGGAGGAACCCACGGATTTTGCATTGGACACGTCTCACCAGAAGCTGTAGATAGGGGACCAATTGCCTTTGTGAAAGATGGCGACAGAATTGTAATCGATGTTAAAAACAAAACATTAGATCTCATCGTTGACGAAACCGAGCTAAAAGAACGTGAGAAAACATTTAATCCACCTGAACCTAGATACACTTCAGGAGTGTTAGCAAAGTATGCCAAGCTTGCCAGCGGGGCTGAACACGGTGCAATCACTTCATAAAAGGTTAGCTTTTGAACCTTTTCTTATACTCCAATAGTATTTATACTCCAATAGTATTTGAGCATAAGACTTATTTAACCAATGGAAAAAACCTAAATGTGCAGATTTTTAAGTTAAAATGTTTACAAATTTACAAATAAAATCAAATAAATCGATTTTTTGTTACACTGACCGAAAATTCGTGCTATAAATATATTAATGAAGTTTTTTCAAAATCTCGTAGTAGTAATGTAGTACACGCCTTACAAAGCGTGTACTTTTGGCTCCCAAAATTTCGGGAGCTTTTTTATTTATTACGCTTTAACATATAGAATTATTTTTTTGACTCGCCAGATAAGCGATTAAAAAGTAAATAATTTAAAGAAACGATATGAACAACAGAGAAAACTTCAGCAATTAAGAAAATTAACAAGATTACAGCTTGGAGAGTAAAAATGAAATTAACTGGAGCGCAAGCATTAATAAAAAGTTTGGAACACCAGGGAGTCGAAGTAATCTTCGGACTACCGGGAGGGGCGATACTTCCAGTATACGATCCTATATTGGATTCTTCGATCAGGCACATTTTAGTAAGGCATGAACAAGGTGCTGGTCATATGGCAGAAGGGTATTCTATGGCAACCAGAAAACCTGGAGTGGCTATGGTAACTTCTGGACCAGGTGCTACCAATATAGTAACACCGCTTTTAAATGCATATATGGACTCCACTCCGCTAGTTGTAATAACAGGGCAGGTTGCTACCGCTTCGATCGGAACCGATGCATTTCAGGAGTGCGATATTACAGGCATCTCCATGGGCATAACCAAACACAACTGGCTCATTAAAGATGCCAACGAAATACCTCAGGTAATCGCAGAAGCCTTTCACGTGGCAACAACTGGCAGACCTGGTCCAGTTCTAGTAGATCTTCCCAAAGATATATCTAATGCCACGATGGAATTTTATACTCCGGAGCCAGTTTCTTTAGCGGGATTTAAGCAACAAATAGAACCTGATGCTAGTGCAGTATCTCAGGCAGCTGAATTAATTCTCCGCGCAAAAAAACCAGTCTTATATGTAGGAGGAGGAGTCATTAAATCCAACGGATCAGCCGCATTAAAGATATTGGTTGAACAGACTTCCATACCGGTAGTTACTACACTTATGGCAAGAGGAGCATTCCCCGACAGTCACGAGCTTAACTTAGGTATGCCAGGTATGCACGGAACTTACAGTGCGGTAATTGCCTTACAACAGTCAGATTTAATCGTAGCTTTGGGAGCGAGATTTGATGATAGGGTAACAGGGAAAATATCTGCGTTTGCTCCACATGCGAAAATAATACACGCAGATATAGACCCAGCTGAAATTGGCAAAGTAAGAAAACCCGATGTCGTGTTGCTCGGAGAGTGCAGAAGATCTATAGAAGAGTTGACTCGAGCACTAACCGAAAAAACTGCAGAAGCAAACAAAGATTACAAGCTTCCCTTGGAGTTAAGTCAGTGGCACAATACTATTAAGGAGTGGAAAAACAAATACCCTCTCTCTTATGACAGAGATGCAAAAGATGTCCTAAAACCCCAGTACGTGATTGAAGAACTCTCTAAACGACAGGGTGAAGACACGATATTGGCTGCTGGAGTGGGTCAGCATCAAATGTGGGCATCACAGTATTGGCAGTTTAATAAACCCAATACCTGGATAAACTCCGGGGGTGCGGGCACTATGGGTTTTGCAGTGCCAGCTGCAATAGGAGCAAAAGTCGGTAGACCCGATAAGACAGTATGGGCAATCGACGGAGACGGCTGTTTTCAGATGACAGCACAAGAAATCGTCACTGCATCAGCCGAACAGATTCCCGTAAAAATTGCAATTTTAAACAACGCCTATCTGGGTATGGTACGACAATGGCAGCATATGTTTTATGAAGAAAGATATTCTGAGGTATATCTGTCTCCCGACTTGCCTGACTATGTCAAGTGGGCAGAAGCTATGGGAGCTGTAGCTTTCAGGGTCGATACTGCCGAAGAAGTTATACCTACAATCGAAAAAGCAAATGAAATCGACGATAGGCCCGTAGTTATCGACTTTAGAACCGATGTTACCGAACGTGTCTTTCCGATGGTACCTGCTGGAGCATCCAATGACGAAATACTGGTGTCCGCAGAACACGCAGACAGCGTCATACAGTAAATGATGTAAGCAAAAATATTATGGAAACAATAAAACCACTAAAAGCTCTAAAAATGAGCAACAGGTTATTTAGATAAGAATTAAGAAAAAAATAAAGGTAATAAATTATGGAAAGCAAGAATCATCACATTGTATCTGCTCTGGTAGAAAATAAGTCGGGAGTACTAGCACGCATCGCAGGACTGTTTGCCAGAAGAGGCTTTAATATCTACTCATTAGCAGTAGCGCCGACAAATGACCCAAATCTAAGCAGGGTCACAATAGTTGTTGACGTAGAAGCCAGCCTCTTAAGTCAGGTTGTCAATCAACTGGATAAATTAATAAACGTAGTTGAAATCCAAGAACTAAAGCCAACAGATGCAGTTGAAAGAGAGTTGCTGTTAGCTACCGTAGAGTGTTCTTTGAGCAAAAGAACTGAAGTGATCCAAATTGTAACCGCCCTAGGTGGTGAAATTGTTGACGTAAATCTTTCGGGATTAACCATTGAAATGTCTTCGTCGCCAGACAAATTGGATGCTTTAGAAGAGCTCTTAAGTTCTTACGGAATAATCAAACTGCAGAGAACGGGACGAGTGGCGCTACCGCGCTTAACCAAAGAATCAGATACTTACACCAACCAATTAAAGTTGGCTTAGAACTCGGGCTACAGCTACTAAATATATGCGACTGACAACTTAATATATCTAATACTTATAAAAATTAGCAGTTTAATTATATCGAACATATGTTCGATATAATTAAACTATGTCTTTATTTACTTTTGCCAAAAATCAGGTTGCCATAACCAACAATGGTGTTCAGGTCCCTACTTTCTCTGTTCTAGAACCATTCTCGTTTTATAACAATATATTTTCTCGAACAATTCCATACGGCAAAACCTTATATTTTTCTTCTAAAAGATCACCTGGATCTATTTCATTAGCTTATCTTCTGCTTTCGGAGTTAACCCGATCCGACATAAAAGTACTTTATATATCCCCTAAAGACTTTGGTTTCTTAAGTGCCTATGAGATGGGAATTAATTTTAACAACTTGATCATGACAGACTGTCCAAAAGAAAAACTGCAGCAGACTCTGTCAATTTCGATTAAAGGATCAGTGGTAATCGTTATTAATTTAGATCTGCTTAAGTCAATAAAAAATATGAATACAGTATTTGCAAAAATTCAAGCCGAAAGGTCGATATTAGTTGCTTTGGAACCTTTTAAACTAAACAAACCATTTTCGCAGACAGGCTTTCTGAATTTCGATTATATCTTTTCTCCCATAAAATCTACTTACAACACCACAGAAGACTTTGACCTTGAAAGACCGATCGAAGGAGGAAGACTTTTAAAAAGAAACCTTGTATTTCAAGTTATGGGCAGAAGGGTATATAAACCAAGAGAAGTTTCAGTTATATTGCCACAAATCCCCCGACCTATTAAAACAGTCACCCTAACTAACTTTAAAAACGATCTGAATTTAAAAGTGCCTTTTAAGTCAAAATCGTCAGCTTAGCTTAACTTGTATATTACATAAAAGAAAGTTCATAGGAAAAGCAAATGGAACAAGATTTTAACAGTCGGATATTATATGTAGTTTCGCCAGGCTGGGGAACAGACGATGCATCAGGTTTTTCTAAAGTTGTAAATATTTTAGAAGAATTTTCTTACAATGCCTTTATGGTAGTTCCGGGAGAAGCGGCAATGCTATCTTCTTCTGCTGTCAGTTACTTCAAATCAGAAACCAACTTAGTAAAGCAGATAACAGACAAACTTACAGCGTTGCTACATAGACCCATTAACATTGGCATTAGCAATGGTCTGTTTGCCGCAAAACTTGCAGCACTGCACAATGCAATAGTTCAAAAAGACAAATTAAAAGACTTCTTATCCCCTTTATCTGTTATGTTTCTACCGGACAGACAGATCAGTGATTTTTTATTAAAACTGGGAGTAAAAACATTAGGCGAGTTTGCCAATATCAAAGACAGTTTAGTTTTAGAAAGGTTGGGTTTATCTGGAAAATGGTGTCATGGATTGGCATCTGGAAACGCTACTGATTTGCCAGCAAAACAACAACAAAAAGTGTTCAGTGAATATATTGTATTTGAACCTCCAAGTTTCAGTTACGAACAGATATTCTTCAGAATAAATAAGCTAAGCGAGGCTTTCATCGACTCCATTACAAAACACGGTCTGTTAGTTATTTCGATACAGATAAAGATTGAATTTGAAACTCTTAAAACTTTTGAGAAAACCTGGTACAGCAGTTTGCTTTTCACTAAGAAAAATTTGACCGATAGACTCAGATGGACTTTGGAGCTACTCCAGCCAGAAAGTGCAGTTGAAAAAATTGAGTTCATAGCCTTAGATACCGTATCTAACGGAAGCTTTCAGGACAATTTTTTTTCGACTACCGTTCAAAACGACATTGCAAAAAATGACATTAAATTAACCAAAGTTTTAGATCATTTAGAAATTTTACTTGGTTCTTCGAACGTTTATAAGCCATCTATTGGCCCTAGTAGATATCCAGACTGCACAATCGAAAAAATTCCTCGCAGTTTAAGAACTCAAATCCCTTATTTAAAAGATACTCCCGCAACTGACAAAGCTGACATCCATAAGCCTGAAAACTTAGCTTTTGGAACTTTTACAAATCAAGAACTCTTTTATCCAATCGACAAACTTCTAAGACCTTGGCCCTCGAGCATTCCAGCTTTTTACCCAAGCATTTTCTACGAAAAACCTATTACGATTAAAGTAGTTAACAGGTTAGGACATGATATATTAATAAGTTCTAAAGCCATCATATCTGATATTCCTTATTTTATTTTAAGCTATGGCTTTAAAAAGAAAATATCTGATACTTTTGGACCCTGGCCCATTACTGAATACTGGTGGAACAGATCAAAATTAAAAAGATTGGCATACTTGCAACTTATTACCGATGACCAAATTGCACTTTTAGTTTACTCACTTAAACAAAAGTGGTATTTGGTGGGCATATACGACTAAACCCAAAATGTATGCCGAACTACACTGCCACAGCTACTACAGTTTCTTAGACGGAGTATCTAGCCCAGAAGAACTTGTAATAAGAGCTCACGAACTTAAATTATCGGGATTGGCCTTGACCGACCATAACGGCTACTATGGTTTTGTAAGGTTCAGCCAAGCGGCGGAAGACTTAGGACTTCCTACCATATTCGGAGCAGAACTTACCATAGATTCTAAAGAAAAACGTAGTTCATCTATGGATCCAGCAGGAAAACATTTAGTAGTTCTAGCACGCAACCCAGAAGGCTATAAATCATTAGCTCACAGCATATCGTTAGCTCAGTTAAATGGGGAAAAATCGAACCCGAAGTTTAATATAGTAGCTTTAGCAGAAGCAAGCAAAAATAACTGGATAATTCTGACAGGTTGCAGAAAAGGTCCCATGAACAGTGCTTTAATGGATAGAGGACCAAGGGCCGCACAGTTAGAACTTCTGAAGTTAGCAGAGTTATTCGGCAAAGAAAATATATTTGTCGAACTGTGGAATCACAACGATCCAATAGACATAGAAAGAAACGACCTTTTTTCTCAGCTTGCAATAAGATGCGGGGTTAATTACGTAGCCACAAACAACGTACACTATGCCAAACAAGATCGGTTTTATCTAGCAAACTTAGTATCGGCAATCAGAGGTAAAAAAACTTTACAAGAGGCTCGTGGCTGGCTTTCCGTAAGTGGATCTGCTTATCTAAAAAGTCATTCCGAGCAGCTACTAAAGTTTTCTAGATGGCCAAATGCAGTAGAAATTACTTCAGATATCGCAGCCGAATGTTCATTCAGTTTAAATCTTGTTGCCCCGGAACTTCCAAGTTTTCCTGTACCCAAAGGGTATACAGAAATCCAGTTTTTAAAAGACACGGTAAACAAAAAAGCCAAAATCAAGTATGGACCAAGAAACAATGAACTAGTTAAAGGCGCATATAGACAAATTGATCATGAGCTAACGATTATTCAGGAGTTGGGATATGCTGGATATTTCTTAATTGTTTACGACATTGTAAAGTTTTGTAAAAATAACAATATCTTGTGCCAGGGACGAGGTTCTGCAGCTAACTCATCTGTATGCTACGTACTTGAGATAACAAATGTCGATGCGGTATCTTTAGGATTGTTGTTTGAAAGATTTCTCTCTAAAGCTAGAGAGGGTCCTCCTGATATCGACATTGACATAGAATCAAGCAGACGAGATGAAGTTATAAACTATGTATACCAAAAATACGGAAGGTTCCATGCTGGACAAGTAGCAAATGTCATTACCTACCGTTCAAGATTGGCCACAAGAGAAGTTGCAAAAGCTTTGGGATACAGTTTATCTGAAATTGATAGGCTCTCTACCGAACTTAAATTGACTAACAGTAGCTCTTTTAAAGAGCCTCTTTTATCACTAGTCGAATCATTAAAAACTACGCCGAGACATTTGGGAATACATACCGGGGGAATAGTATTAACCAAAGAGCCAGTATCTACTATCTGTCCCGTCGAATGGGCAACAAGAGAAAACAGGAGTGTGCTTCAATGGGACAAAGATGACTGTGCGGCAGCTGGATTAGTTAAATTCGACCTTTTGGGACTGAGGATATTAGAAGCTATACACGAAGCTATTGACTTGGTTAAAAAACACTGCAATACGACAGTGGATATATCCAAACTGCCTCAGGAAAAACAGATATATGAGATGCTTTCAAAAGGAGACTCTGTAGGAGTTTTCCAAGTCGAAAGTAGAGCCCAGATGAATACTCTACCCAGACTAAAACCTGCTTGCTTCTATGATCTAGTTATAGAGGTTGCACTAATCAGACCTGGTCCTATTCAGGGCGGAGCAGTACACCCTTACTTAAATCGGAGATCTGGCAAACAAAAGGTTACATACGACCACGAAACGGCAAAAAATTCGCTAGAAAAAACATTGGGGGTACCACTATTCCAAGAACAGCTTATGAGGCTTTCTATGGATGTAGCAGGTTTTAGCGCAGCACAAGCCGATGAATTGAGGTCTGCCATGAGTGCCAAGAGGTCTAAACAAAAGATGTTGAAGCTACAAAGTCAACTATTAGACAATATGGCAAAGCGTAATATAGACAAACTAACAGCAGAAAAAATTGTCCAACAAATTGTGGCATTTTCTGGATACGGCTTTCCTGAAAGTCATGCAATTTCATTTGCCTACCTTGTCTACATATCAGCTTGGTTTAAATTCCACTACCCTGAAATTTGGCTTACGGGACTTTTAAATGCTCAACCTATGGGGTTCTGGTCTTCTGCCACACTTGTAGAAGATGCAAAACGACACGGTGTAAAAGTCATAGGACCTGATGTAAATTTATCCGAAACTAAAACTTCTATTCTAAAAATCAATAGAACATTGTGCGTATGTCTGGGGTTAGGTACAATTTCTAGGTTAAAACATGACTTTGCAAAGAAAGTCGCCTTTTTAAAACCCTATAACGGCTTGGAAGACTTTGCACAAAAAACAAATGCTAATAAATCTCAAATTGAAACATTGGCATCAGCAAGAGCTCTAAATTCTTTGATGAATGGGGATCCTTTTTTAAAAAGACGGCTTGCAATCTGGAATTCACAAGTGTTGTCTGAAATTACAGATAATCCTAAAATGCCGTATATAATAAATATTTCTTTTCCCCAACTGACTCCAGAAACAAAAGAAGAGCAGTTAGCTTTAGATATGGACGCAGTTAAAATCGGCTTGGACGATCATCCGATTGGCTTAATTAGAAACCAACTAAAAACATTGAATGTTATAATGGCAAAAGACCTTGTAAATTGTACTACAGGAGACATAGTTAAGGTTGCCGGTTTGGTTACACACAGACAAGCTCCCCCCACGGCAAACGGAACGGTATTTTTAAACTTAGAAGATGAAACTGGTTTTAGCAATATAATATTTTCCAAAGGAGCATGGGCAAAATGGAAACAAATTGCCAACAATCATGCCATTATTATTCAAGGAAAATTAACTAAAATAAACGACACCATATCAATTACAATCAACGCACAGAAAGTCATCCAAGTCAGAGTTGCTGCAACATCAGGAAGTAGGGACTACAGATAAACATAGTACTCCACTTTGAACCGATTGCCTAAACTAACCTTATAGAACATCTCAACTTCTACAAAAATATTAATTGAAAATCTTTAAACATTAAAATGTCAGTTTTATCTCAACTGTAGTAACCGAATACATCTACAATTACATCTGTAGAACCAAATGCATTAGTTA
>JAJYVQ010000213.1:0-1420 GCA_021791915.1 Actinomycetes bacterium
GCTTTTGCATAGTCTCCATTCTTCATAAAAAATGTTCCTCTTAAAATTAGGGCAGAATTATATTCTTCACTGGGCTGATAGATATAAGATATTCGTACTAGTTCGTTTAGCAACTTAAAAGAAATTTTAATCGGCATTTTGTCCATATTTTGGCGGTAACTTTCCCTCAAAATTGGTACAGCTTCATGATATAATTTCCGATCCGCAAGCATCCCTGCAAGTTGAATCGTACTTTCAGCATATTCCTCAAAGTTGTCGATGTTGCGGTATCTTTCGATCCAAACATTCCACCACCTTCGAATTTGTTCTATGTTGTCACGGTGCTTAACTATAGCTTCTAGATCTTGTCTTGCCCTTATAGCCAGCCCATAATCTTTAGCATCAAGCGAATAATCTATACACTTTGCACAGACATTAGCGCTGTGTTCAAAGTAACCTTCTCTAAATGACGATGTTGGTTTTTCCAAGTCTGCAGCCGATTTATATAGCTTGTATGATGCTTCTGCTTCCTTTGCTGCTCCTTTTAGATCGCCAAGTTTTTCAAGATGCTCGGCTAAATGGATTTTGCGCTCTGCAATCCACTCGCTTATCGGGTGCCCACTAAATTTAGATCCTTCCCCTAGCCCAACAGGATCTAACTCTTTAATAGCAGACTTTGTCAGTCTAACACATTCAGAATAGTTTTTAACTTTCTGGCAAACAATATTCGCAGCCTGATCTAGAGCTTCTGCTCGATCATTATGTTTCTCATGTGGATAAGCATTACATTTAAGTTCCAACGCTTTAGACTGCTTGTCCCATTTTTCTGCCAAACCAAATAAACGTGATCCATTGTCGCATGCATCCACCAACACTTGATAGGGTTTACTGAGCTTTTCTGCTTCAATTGAAAGCTCCAACATCTTATCGCCTGCTTGTTCAGGTTTGTTGTCATATTCAAATGCTTTAGATCGAAAACGTAGCTCATTTAATCTGTCATCGACCTGTTGATAACAATTCGCTGCTTTGTCGTAATTAAGCGCATATTCGAAAGATTCTGCTGCTGATTCGAACTTATTATCAGACAAGTATCTTTCTGCGGCTAGAGTGAAAAACCTATGAGCTTGCTCCGTATCATGATCAATAAGCCTAAGTCCAAGTCGTCTATAGTCATCAGCAGTAGCAACCTTTGTTTCCCAATACCCCTTAAAACTTTCTATTCCACCTTCTGCTACAGTTGGAGGTATGGGGTCTCCAAGCTTCTTGAGTTGCATTTTTGGATCTTTGTCAAAAATGGCCAAAAAACTTCTGGCCCTTGTCAACCCCACGTGAAGCAAGTTGAACTCATAAGTCAGTCCGTACGGGGACCTTGTGTCGGTACGAAAATCTTGTCTTAAAAGCTCTCTCCTGTTTAGATCAAATGTATCATTCCAGTCATTAG
>JAJYVQ010000213.1:1430-3468 GCA_021791915.1 Actinomycetes bacterium
TTAGACGTCAATACCTCATTTCTCGGAATAAAGAAATTATATAGAAGCACACCGTCCCATTCTAGGCCTTTAGCTTCTTCTACGGTAAGTATAGAAACTGATTCGGATTTATTTCCCAATGTTTTCAAAAGGTTAGTTTTTTGGTCTTGCGTTTTAACAAGAACTAACCTCTTGTCTGGGTTTGTTTCTGTTTCCATCAAGACTTTAATTGGATCATTCAGAAGTATCATTGGAGATGCCTTGGAATTGACTTTACTTTTCTGCTTCACCTTAGAAACGCCATCGTCAAGTAAGTAACGCCTTACTTCTAGAACAGCGTTAATTAGCTCCACGATCTGTGAACTACTTCTGTAGTTCTGCCGAAATGTGATAACTTCTGGTACTGGCCAAGGAGTAATAAGATTTCCCAAATCTCCCTTAAGTCTTGACCATTTGAATCCAGAAGGGTTGATTACTTGCGCCTCGTCACCAGTTAAGAAAATTTTGTTAACATTATGTTCAGAAACCAAGAGTAGGAGAAGGTAGATTTCAGTCGGTGCTAGGTCTTGAACTTCATCACAAGCAATTCTATCATATTTTTCATACGGCATGGTCTTTATACTATCAATTGCAGAAGATACCATGTCAAGTTGATCCCATAGGCCTTCTTTCTGCAAGAAGGCTTGATAGCTTTGGGCTTCGTCATAATAATTTTCCCTTAGCCTTTGAGGTACCTTACTTTTGCCTTTTTTTTCACTGAGGATCTGGTAAGCCTGAAGATCTAAAAATTTAGAAGGGTCTTCAACTGAACCGCCCTTTATAGTTCCCCTTATTTCATCCCAAAGTAAAACAGGGTCTACTTTTTTCCCAAAACTCTTTCCAAATTTTCTGACAAATAGCTCAAACTTTACTTCTTTGTCCCTTTGAAATAAACCTATTTTACCAGATAGTATACACTGGTCTTCAAGTATCTCTCTAAAAGTACGGAACTCTGTGCGATGGTTCTTGTATTTGTGGGGAAGCATTCGTTCAAAGTCCTGTCGAGCTTTATCACGTAAACGAGAACTGTAGGTCACGAATAACTGTCTTGGTGCTTGATCTGAACTAGATTTTGTAGAATAGTTTCTGATATGGTTGATAGTTAACCAAAGAACTATCACTGAAGATTTCCCACTACCCGCCTCACCACCAAGTAGAATTGGCCCATTAGATAAAAGAGGTTCAAGTTGGGTCTCAGTTAAGTGCAGAGGAAGCGCTATATCTTCACCATCAATCAATTCTCTAACACGTGCTGGAGAAAGTTGGTATAATTCCATCCCATCAAGATCAGACGAGTTTTTGTTTTCCAGAGAGAGTGCATTAATGGCTTCGGCAGAAATTTCGTAAAAGCTCGACTGAAATGACATTACATCCTTAGGTTTTTCTTCCATTTGCCTGAATTCGTGTAGAACTACGTGTGGTGCAAATCTTGAAACTGAGGGGTATTGAGTTTTTTCGGAAGTACTAGAATATATGGTTGAGATTATATCTACCGTTAGCAAAGATTCCCAGATTGCCAGCCTGAATCCAGGAATTTCCTTGGTAAAAAGGTAGATTCCGTTATCATTTTGGTGCCAGATATTGACACCCTTGCCTTCCTTTATCCAGTCTTCCCATTTCCCAAATATAAGTCCCGTTAAGAATTCTATAATTTTATCACCGGTTTGTGGATCGATATCCGAAAGAGCATCACGTACTTCAGGAGTAATTAGTAAGCGATACTTTCCGTTGACTGTATCAGATATGCCTTCATCTTTGAAAAGCTCGGAAACGCCTTTTGGATCATAACGAAACGCAGGCTCAATTTGCTGGGCTTCTTCAAGAACGGCTAACTCCTCGTTGTCTCTCACTTCATCTTTCTCCGCAATTCTAACCTCATACTTTGGTAACTTGAATTTCGGTCCCATTTTACTGAAAGCATATTTTATAGAACTTTCAATGTGGTCACGATTCCAACTCGGAAATGTAATAATCTTTTTATCAGACCAAATTTTTGGAGTTGGGTAATCTTCATCTTTCA
>JAJYVQ010000214.1 GCA_021791915.1 Actinomycetes bacterium
TACAGGGACAACAGGCAAATCAGGGTGTCTTCATCACTACTAGTCAATTTAGCTCTGGTGCAATAGATTACTGCAAATCGCTATCTACTCGTGTAGTACTTATTGATGGACCTGAATTAGCAAATCTAATGATCCGATTCCGCATTGGCGTCCAAGTGAAAAGTACTTATCATATAGTTGAAATCGATGAAGACTTTTTTGATTAAAACTGACTCAACAGTTTAAATTGAAACAGCGGTTTAGAACCCACAACGCTATACAAAAATTGACATTACAAGTTAAACATTAACTGCAAATATATTGATATTTTAATTGAAACTAGATTTAAGATAGGTTAATATTCAATAATAAAATAGTCTTTGCTCTGTCAGATTCAACAATGTAGAAATACACTGTTTTGATAAATTGAATCTTGTGGCTTACATATATCTTCAGGCAGTTAAATCGTCAATCAAACAAAGTAAAAGTTCTTAGGTTCCATTCCATAACAATTTATAATTTGGGAGTAATTCTTTAAGCGTCATCCTCGCTGTTACTAAGCGGACAATATATTCTTAGTTAACCTAAAAAATGGCTATGTCAAACCCAATGGATTAAAACCTTTAGTACCAAAGGAATGCTTACTTTAAAGGCATAGAAATGTGTCACCTAACTACAGCCCTAATTTATGGCCGGTGTCTTTGATTTAAATAAACAAATCAAAACTTCTGATAGAACACTTACGAATTTCAAAAGTTATATAACGAAACAAACCATCTCAACACGACACAGCCATTTTCTGATAATAGAAAACGATGTAGGAAACGGGAAAACAGCAACCTAGATCACAAATGTCAAAAAGTTGAGAGTAATTTTTCGCATATCAATTTTTCCAGTTCAAGTAACTAAGTGGACCAACTATCGCAACTCCGTATTGGTCTTCTTCAACTTGGTAGTTAGAAGAATATGCATTAGCAGTAGCCAAAGAAAGAGTGTTGCAATCAATATCTACCATCTTAAATGTAGTTGCAGGTAACTGCTTTGACGTGGAAGTTATCGGTGTTGCAGGTTTACAGTTGTATCTTAAAACCATTGATTCGGTTACAAATCGAGTTCGTGAACTATCACCGCCGTACTCAGTATATAGAGCATTCACAGGATTATAGGAACTGTTGGGCGTTACTAGATTAAAAGTTGTTGATACAAGTGCCCAACCTTGCCAGACTTGACCGGTTATAGGATTTTTCATTGTTGTATACGTTGCATCAGGAATATAAAATGGAGTTATTCCGTTTTTTGTTGGGTCACTAATAGTTACGCCGATTTCAGAAATTGGAATATTTGTTTTCTGCGATAAAACCGATCGAGCATAGTTAACCGTTAAAAGTCCGACTGCACTTACATTTGCAGGACCCCACGTACTTCCATCCCAGGAATAGTCATCTTGTCCCAGCCCTACCGAAAGTTGACCTCCAAAAATTAAATCTACGTAACTATTTGGATGAGGTAAATATCCAGCATCAAGAAGTGGTTGCGTCGGCTGAGGGAGTTGAGATAGTGAAATCGATCCGAATGCAAGCGCAGGAGGTGATACTTCGGGGTATAGTTCTTTCCATGTGTTGTTGTTCCAAACCCACGTATCGTTATATGAGTTAAAAATGTTTAGAGTACTCCCAGCTCGAAGACCACCGAAGAGTACATCCTGAAATACATGATGATCCTGTGATGGAAATCCCGAGGAGAAACTTGTTTGGCTAACATTTACAGGCGAAGGGGCAAAAGAAGCTCCAGCTCTAGCTGGCGGTGATACTAAAGGATGGAGCTTGGCCCATGTGTTGTTGTTCCAAACCCACGTATCATTTAATAGAACTGGGTTCGAACTTAGAGATCCTGTCATGCCTCCAAATAAAATAGCGACGTTGTGGTTCCCGTTATTTAGCCCATCTGGACCCAAAGCCATGGATGCGCCAGCTAGTGGCGGCGGTGAAAATTTTGGATTCATGTCTACCCAATTGTTTCCGTTAAATATCCATGTGTCACCGAGAGCATCTCCGCTAGGATTTAGTCCACCATATAAAACTATCGAACTTTTATCCGAGTTTCCAGAACTTAAACTCATTGCAGGCATAATTCTTGCTGAAGGATGATTTAACGTATTTAGCTTTACCCAATTTGATCCGTTCCATCCCCAAGTATCATCTAGATATTGTCCATTTGAACTGAGCCCTCCAAATAGTATTATTCCGAACTTGTTCATTGAAGGATCAAATGACTTAAAGCCCACAGGAATTATATAAGATACCATTGCGCCGAATGCTCTAGCCGGTGGAGAAGATTGCGGATGAAGCAGGCTCCAGCTACTACCGTTATAGGACCATGTATCGTCAAAAACTCCAATTGAAGTGCTAGTAGTTGATGACGAACTGGCTCCGCCAAATAAAATATCATTTCCAGTGATTGGATCATAAGCCATCATGGCACCAGCCCTTGCTACCGGCATTCCATTGTCGTAGCTTTCAGCAGAAGTCTTTGCTAATCTAAATATTGAAGAGGCATTTGAGACAATGTAAGACAAGTTGTTGAACCGAAGTGGTTTAACTAAGTTTGCTGAAACAACTACAAGAGTTAAAACAACAATGAGGATAATAAAAACAAATAGTAACTTTTTTTTAAAATATTTATTTATAATGGAATTCCTGAACCTCTCATAAAATCAACGATATCTTACCTTATCTAATATTCGGTGGCTTAGGAACAAATCTTTAACGGGACTGGGATATTTAGCATTGCGAACTTCCATCTAGCAGTGATCGATTTAGCACTTAATTTAACAAATCAAACTAAATAAACATGGACGGCTCTAGTTTTTATTATGTAAACAACCTAATTACGCCGTGAGTTATCCAATCCCACAGATACATGGAAGAAACTCATTATTTTAAAAGGCAATTACGGCAACTAGTCATTGCTGGAACGACCCGAGTGGTAAGGTAATTAAATAACCAGTGATTTATTATCAAGTTTTTGTGACATGTGATTATCAACTTATTTAAAATTGTATTGCATGGATAATTTACGCTGATTTAGCTTGTTTGAATTACCTATGCAATTTTTACTGAAAAACCATAAGTAGGACATCCTAAAAATCTGCAATAAATTAAAATTTCTTGATAACTTCGATCAATTTTTATTTAGACAGATTTATGATTTAACTTTTGGTTTGACAAATGTTTGACATTTTCTGATTTTTCTTACAAAAATGCAAAAGAGCCGATCTCAAAACCGACTCTGAACTGCTGTTTTATTATGTTTTATTAGTGGCGGGGGCTGGATTTGAACCAGCGACCTTCGGGTTATGAGCCCGACGAGCTACCGAACTGCTCCACCCCGCGATAATTTACAATTATATTTTAGCACTAAAGAATAAGTAAGCACACACGATTGATGTCTACTGCCACCTAACTTCTCTATT
>JAJYVQ010000215.1 GCA_021791915.1 Actinomycetes bacterium
AATGCAATTATTTTAAGCGGATGAAAGCTTTTAACGATATCCTGTACTACTGTTGGCATCCAGTATCGAAGAGGTGTAACGAATTTCTTTTCATCTTCGGTAAACATATTTACGTTACTGTCCATTTATCTATTTTATTTCAACTTAAAGGTGTGGGAATAATTTGTGAATGAAATGACTAATACTTATTGATGTAGGGCATTACCAGACAGACTGACAGCCCGACTGAAGAGGCGATTTGAAAAAAGAGGGTAGGAATCTCCATAAGCGATTCAAATGCAAAAGTTGCTACCCCTCATTCAATTCTTGACAGAAAATCAGCCCTTATTCAAATAAAGAAAATTATCGATGACTATTCTATAAATTTTGTGGTTGTCGGAATTCCTCTATTCGGGAATAACAGTATAATGATGGAGGCTTCTTTAATCCAACAGTTAGCTACAGATGGTCTCGAACTTAACTCGGAGAACTATTACAAAGTTAAAGAATTATTGGCATCAGCTAAAGACAAGAAGCTGAATTCTCTTGAAGATGCTGTCAGCTTTTCGATAGAATTAATAGATAATTGTCCAATCAGACTTTATCTACATGATGAGAAATTTACGACAAAGATTGTTCAAAGTGCAGCCCGTAGTCAAAACATTTCTGCAAAAAAGCAGAGTGGGAAACTTGACGATTTAGCTGCTACGGTAATGCTTCAGGGGTTTTTAGACTCGTTAGAAGTTGAAACTTAATTTCATATTATCAGAAATTTAGACATGGCTGAAATATAACATGTCAAAGATTGTCACCGATAGTGTCTTTTTATAATTTATAAAATGTTATTAAGATTAGATTGTTTTGCAATTGTAACTGCTATATTAAGCCTCTCAAATATATTAAGCCTCTAAAAGTTAAAAGTTTTTGGAAGTTAATTTGTAATTACAACCTTAAAAAGTTTGAACTATAGAAACGCAAAGTTACTATAACAACTACTCATTTTCGTTACTTTATATTTGATTTTTAGCAGATTTGAATTTTACCAATGGTTATGATTTAAAAAACATTTATGGAGCTACAAAGTATAACTATGTTTACAGATTTCTAGGTTCCTAACTGAAACTTTTTTAATTGATTGTTTGAGCAACAAGAAAATTGTTTAAATATAATTATTACAAAAGCTAGATAACATTCTGTCAGATTTTTGGCAATCTTTACGTTCTAAAAACTACCTTAATTCAAAAACCATCAGATCATAAGGTCCGCTATAAGGAAATTGGTACTTTAGAGATTCTGCGCCTCCAGTTTCAACTGCAAGATAAAGTTTTCCGTTAGATTTATAGAGTATTGGAGCAACTGCAATTGGGGCTCCTAAGTTTGTGGTCCAAAGTACTTTGCCTGTTTTCTCATCTAAGGCCTTAAGGTCTCCGTTTTCAAAGCCAGCAAATACTAATCCAGATGCGGTTGAACTAACACCTCCTATGGATGGTGAACTAAAATCATGTTGCCATAATATTTGTCCGTTTTTGACGTCAATTCCAGTTATAGTACCAGAAGGTGTAATTCCATTTGGAGTTATTGATGTGCTACCGGCATCTTCTCTGTCGTTGGTCGGCTGAGCATTAGGTGGAGGCGATGAACTTGTCTTAATGATTGTAGGAAAATTAATTCCCGCTATTATCGCAGTCTCATTTATTGGATCAAATGAAGACCCTCCGTAATTTGCTCCGCCTTCTGAGCCAGGCCATTCCATAGTTCCACTCACAGATGGCGGGGTTCGGTCTACTTTAACAAATGCTGTAGGTGAAATTAAACTGTTGCCGCTGGCAAATGAAGTTTCGTACCAATAGCCATCTTTTCCAGCTTCTCCTATCGCAACTTTGTTGTTCAGATAGAACGCCACAGGAGGAGATGCTGCATCAGAGTCCCAGAGATCGTGAGATACTTCTTGAGTTGCCCAGACCAATGCTCCAGTTTGAATGTTTAAAGCGACAACTGAATCCGTATACGGGTCGCTTCCAGCTCTAAGTTCTCCATAAAAATCTGGTGAAGGATTTCCTGTTCCGGCTACCACTAAATTGTCTACAATTATAGGCGTTGTCCATACATCTCCTCCACCGTGATTACCTGTTGCTGGCTGATTCCAGGATACCCCCGGTGGTGGAACGCTGTACCATTTCCATACAGTTGTTCCCGTATTTATGTTTACTGCTTCGATGAATCCTCTCGTGCCTTCGTCTCCACCAGAGCTACCCACAATGGCTAGGTTTTTGTAGATCAACGGTGCCATCATCTCGGAGTATCCTTGAGCAGGATTGGCAACTTGAAACTTATGTACTAACGTGCCATTAAATCTATTTAACTCTAGTAGATTATCGTCGGCAGTTAAAACAAACACATAGTTTCTGTTTACGGCAGGACCACGATTAGATTCTGGTGACCAGCCCGGAACTAAATTAAGTTCTGGTGTATAGTTCCAGATCAAAGCACCAGTAGTTGCATTAAAAGCATATATGCCATCACCAGAGGTCGTAACGTAAAGGTAGTTTCCTAATTCGATTGGCTCTGACTCCTGACCTCCCACTCTAAAGTGATTTAATTCAATTGAAAATTTTAATGTTAACTGTGTTAAATTTGAACTCGTTAGTTGAGTTATAGGAGAAAACCGATCGCCCCACAGATTGTTTCCTGATTGTGGCCAGTCTGATGAAAGTTCTGGTAACTCAGGCGGTTTGATGATTTGTTTGTGTTTTATAGTTGTCGTTGTTGTCGAATTACTCTTTGAACAACCTACTACCGTTAATAAACAAATAATGACTAGGACCTTAACCAGTTTCAAAAATGGTTTGATTCCTCTTTGAAAATTTAATTTAGTGGATTTTCTAGTTATTAAGTTATTCATATGAGTAAATCTTTTATTTAAAACACTTAGCCAACGACCTTCAAATAATGAAAAATCAAATTTCTGTGTACTATTTTAAATATCAGCATAGTCCTTTTTCACCTCTGATGAAGTTTATGCTTATTGAGGCAAGAAATAACTTAATAGCTTTTTTCTTAAAACTGCATTGTAATACTTGTTCCATGGTACTGGTTAGAAATTGGTTTATTTGTTATAGATCCAGTTAAATGAATTATTTGACGAAATATTTTGTATTTTTTAACTTAGTATGTTGTAGCAAATTACACCGTAGTAAACATTAAATGTCGACACTAAACATGCGAATACCCAATAAGTAGTTATTCAATAGCTTGGACGGCTTGAGGTGGTCTGATTTTCTCGTAGACTCCCAAACCTAAGAAAATATGGGAGAATAATATTATGACTGAAAATAAAAAGAAGATCAATTTAAGCTCTACGCTATAGCGATGATTTTCGCCAGAGAGCTGTAGATATGTATAGACAAGCAATTAAGACTGCTACTAGTTCACATGGCGTTCGACCCAGAATTGCTAAAGAATGGGA
>JAJYVQ010000216.1 GCA_021791915.1 Actinomycetes bacterium
CATTTAACACTTCTACAAATTCTGGGTTGTTTTGATAGTTCTTTATTAAATGATTAACATCGTTGTCTAGGGTTGCAGAAAACAATAGTGTTTGACGATCGGATTGGACCATATCTAAGATTTTCCTCACATCAGGAAGAAATCCCATATCAGCCATGCGGTCTGCTTCGTCAATTACAACGTAACTCACATCAGCTAAGTTCATTTTATTTGAATTGACTAAATCTAATATCCTGCCAGGACATCCGATAACAATCTCAACACCTTTCTGCAAGGATTTGATTTGATAGCCATAACTTACACCACCATAGTAACTTTCGGCAAAAGTATTTGTACCTTTAATAAAGTACCTAATTTCTTTGTGAATTTGTGACGCCAACTCTCTTGTGGGACACAGTATTAACGCCACAGGTTTCTTGGGCTTAGCTTTAGATACGTTTTGGATCAAAGGCAGAATAAATGCCAACGTCTTTCCGGATCCAGTCGGAGCCTTACCACATACGTCTTTACCTTCTAGAATAAAACCTATGGTATTTTCTTGAATCTCAAACGGTGTTTCAATTCCGTTCTGTTTCAATTTTGAACACAGTTCTTCGTTTAATCCAAGATCACTGAATGTTTTCATAATAATTTAACCTTTATGTAATATTTGTTTAATATGCGTTAAAGGTCACAATTATTACTTAAAATTGATTCCAGCCTAAGATATCAAAAATAAGATATTAAGACTTAACAACTAATAGTCAACAATGACACGAAATTCTTAGCTGTCAGAAAGTGCAGTAGAAAATGCACATAAAACGATAAAAAGAATTTCTTCTTTAACAATAACTATAAGTCTAACACCGATTTGTAGTTAAAGCGCACCAATTCAACAAATAATATTATTAATCTACGCAAATTACACCACTATTGGGCTGCAACTTTAAACATTTTGCTTCAGCAGTGTTAAGCTCGTGATTTGAAAAAAGGATTTCCTTTACTTCATAGTTAACTTCTTTGATTTCGTTAGAAAAATTTAGACAGACCAAAATTTTCTGATCTTTTGATTCCCTTTGGTACATAAGGATATCTTTTTGGTCACAATTTACAATCTCTAAACTCCCTTTAAATGCAGAGTTAGTCTTGCGGACTTGTAAGAGCTTTTTGTATAGGTTAAGTACAGAATCAGGAACGTCAGTTTCAACTTTAACGTTTGTCGTTTTGTAGTTAGTATTTACCGGCAACCAAGTTGTGTCCGATGATGAAAATCCGGCATTTTTTGTATCATCCCATTGCATGGGAGTTCTTACTTCGTCTCGGTTCAATCGTTCTTTAATTAACTTATTTATCGGCTCCGGAATCCAGTAAAAATATTTACCTGCGATTGGATCTAGGGCCTTTTTAAGAGGAATATAAGTATTTTCCATCGCAATCTCTTGTCCCTGATAGACAGTTACCACTCCCCTTAAGGTTAATTGGAGCAATGCCAAATTTTTAGCTTTTTGTATATTATTGTTCACACGCCCCATTAATCTAGCACGATCGTGATTTTCAAATACATAAGTAGGCTGCAGAGGATGTGGGAACTTTAATTCATATTTTTGAATTTTCTTCCTAAAAAACTCAGCACTATATCTAAAAGCTAAAAAATCAAACAAAAATACTAGATTAAGTCCAGGGAATTTAAAGTATCGATCGGAATTTCCTTCAGTAGTTTGATCCTTTTTTGAAATTGGGTCTTTACCCAAATAGTTTTTTAACACATTAACTGGAGCAAATACTTCACCGATTAGGATAGATTCTGGATTTATTTCATCACATTTTGCCCTTAGATCCCTGGCAAGCTCAAAATTATCTTCGGTATTTGCGGTATATTTTTTGTCAATCAAATGCGGACCACTTGTATCAAATAAACTCGGGTTTATTCGATTGGGCGTAAGATTCTTGTCTTTCATAATTGCACCAAAGATATCTAATCTAAAACCGTCCACGCCTTTTTTAAGCCAATGTTGAATCATGGAGAACATTTCATTTCTCAATTCTTCATTTCGCCAGTTTAAATCAGGTTGAAAAGGCAAAAACGTTGCAAAATAAAATTGATGTCTCTCATTACACCACTGCCATCCCGACTTTATTTGTAAGTCACTTCGCCAATTATTTGGGACTTTTTTGCCGTCTGCCCCTTTACCGTCAGCAAAAAAGTACCAGTCTGCTTTTGGATTGTCTTTTGACTTCCTAGCTTCAATAAACCAAGGATGTTGATCGGAAGTGTGATTCAATACTAAATCAAACATAACTTTTAATCCTTTGGAGTGAATTAAGTCAATCAACTCATATAGATCATTTAATGTACCGTATTCTTCGGCAACATCCAAATACGAAGTGACGTCATATCCAAAATCTTTCTGGGGGCTTTGAAAAAAAGGAGAGATCCATACAATATCAACACCAAGATCTACAATATGGTTAACTTTTTCGATAATACCTCTTAAATCACCGATGCCGTCGCCGTTAGAATCATAAAACGAACGAGGATATACCTGATATATTACCTTGTTATGCCACCAATTTAAGTTTTGTACCATAATGTCTTTTCCGAATTCTAATAATAGAATGAACGACCTGTTAATACTATCATTAAGCTCCAAAAAATTCTACTTTAAAAAAAGTGAGATTGTAAAAATAACATTTAAAATGGTTGAGAGATAGCGTGAAGTTGGATTGTGAGAGCCCAATTTACCTAAAAATAATACATTGAAGTACGTTTGTAGCTCAACAACGATTTATTAGTAAGGCCATAAAGAAGCCAGGGACTACAATCGTAGCAATAGCTCTCGAAATCATTCCTAATTGTGCCTAAAAATAAGCAGATTATATTCTTGTAGCACTTTAAATCTAATATAGCTATATGAATGATTTTACTTACCAACAAAAGAGCGAACCATTGGAGTTTACGGAAGAAGAAAAGGATTATCTTAACGTATTATGGGGAAAATCAGATGCAGGGGGCAGAAAAAATCTGTTAATACAACACCTATTGGATACAGCTGCAGTTGGGGAAATGTTATGGGAACATTATTTCTCCGATAAACTAAAGGAGCTCATCGAGTCACAATTCTACGACGGCAATACCTATACTTTCTCTAGAGGGAAACAACTGTTAATGGCATTATGTGCCTTACACGATATCGGTAAAGCGATTCCTGCTTTTCAAGTTAAAAATGATGAGCTGGCGTCAGTTGTAAATCAAATTATTACAATTCCACATTTATCCGAAAGTGAAAAAAAACGACATCATACTCATTCGGGTGGATTTTCGTTACGGGTATTGACGGGAAGTGATCATTGGGCAATTCTACCAATTGCATTGCATCATGGTAAAACTTGTAAGTACTCTAGCCTTAAACCGAGCCCATTTAGGCCCAACGATATAAGTAAGTCGCAGGGGGGTAGAG
>JAJYVQ010000217.1 GCA_021791915.1 Actinomycetes bacterium
CTTCCCAGATCGGTTAATAACTACTGTCGTCAATCCTTAATAGCTACATATGCTGTTGACGGTACGATAGTGGATGAAAAATCAGTCAAGAAAGCAATTGTTGAACAAGAATCAGAATAGGTAAAAAGCGACAGAAAAAACGATGACCGATTTAAGCTTACTTTCATACCATTAACGACACCTTGATCACAAACCATCATCAATGAAAATGTCGCTAAGGTATGCAAAATGGTGGTCGCTCTACAGCTCGTCAAAGAACTTCACTATCAAAGGTTGCAAAACGAGTTATGCCGAAAAGTTGTGTCTGAGGGATTAAATTCTTGGATGTCTCGCACCACGGTATCTGGGCCTTAGGTATCTCCATAAAATATAGACATTTCTTTATTTCTGACACGATAACCGATAGAAGCAACAGAGGGTATCTGAACTTTTACGAAAATATGAACATTGTTCAAGGATAATTCCGCAGAGGGGTCTCGTAAGATCTAAAGTATTTAAAAGTTTAAGCTTTTAGGAGTAGGTTTAGGCATTTCATCCCAAAATTGAGTAACTCAATATAAAAATGACTAAAATATAAAAAATGAGTCTATGAAAATACCTAACCGAGTCATTGTCTTAGAGAAAGTCGCTAGTTGAACATGGGACATTACAACAGAGTATCTATAGCACTAGCAACTTATAACGGTGAAAAATTTTTGGTCAATCAATTAAACAGTATCTCTAATCAATATCGACAACCAGATGAAATCATAATATGCGATGATTGCTCGACTGACCGAACCATAGATATTTTAACAGATTTTGCCCGTAGATCAACATTTGATGTTGTTATCTTTCGCAATGACACTAATTTAGGTTACGAAGCAAATTTCTTTAAGGCAATGAGTTATTGTACAGGCGACGTAATTGCACTATGCGATCAAGATGATGTTTGGCACCCTAAAAAACTTGAAAGATGTGTACAAGAACTTGAGAACGATCCAAGACTGTTATTTGTTGCTCATAATTTTGAGGTAGTTAATAGTCGGCTGGAGAAGATAACACATAAATATGCTAGCTTAGCTCTAAGTCGGATCAATCCTCCTGCGTCGATTCCACCGCTAACTTTGTTTCTGGGTCAGAGTATCGTTGCAACAGCCAAACTAGTAAACATAGTAAGAACGGCTTATGGTGCGAAATCCTACAATGAAATAGTTCCATCAAATTTTATAGTTGGTCATGATACCTATTTATCTGTAGTTGGTGCTTCAATCGGATATTCAAAATACATCGGAACTAAGCTATCATTTTATAGACGACATGAAACCAACACCGTCTTTAAGATGGGAGATTTGGATTTGGGAACGGAAACAAAACACTTTACCAATTATTATGCGAATGCTTACGATAATTACGCTAAATTATTACAATGCTGGATTAATATACTTGAATTTTTACAATCCATTTTTATAGAAGAATCAGAAATTCGGGCTGCAATTTTAAAAAGTCAACTACGATACAGACATCTTAAAGAAGCATATAACAACCGTGCAGTTTTATACGATTCATTTAATAGTCATCCAACACAATTGTTCTATTTGCTAAAAAACGTTTTCAACGGTGATTATTCGAAGAGAAAAAATGCTGGATTGGGTTATAAATCACTTGTTAAAGATGCATATAATATTTGTAACTGTTCACCACCTAAACAGTAGCATATCTACTATTTTTGGATCCTGAGGGCAGATTATTGTTCAAAGTCGCCGGAGATATTTTTCAACATCGAAGCGTCGCAGAAAAACTAATTTGTCGTATCATTTTTAAGTAATTAATTTACCTAAAAGGAGGAATGATAATGGTAATGACTATTCCACTACATTCGAACACCTATTCCAGTAACTCTCTGGGCTTCCCCACTAAAAGTAGACACGTGACTAGCCGAATCAGTGGTTCGGATGAAAGGATATTGTTATGACAATTAGTAAAAGGAAATTCACTCTAGAGTTCAAATTAGAAGCTGCTAGACGAGTCATCGACTCTGGTCGAAGTGTTCGATCTGTTGCTCAAGAACTCTCAATCGGCGAGAATAGTCTCTCTAAATGGGTACGAGATGAACGTAGACGCCTTGAGGCAATTGATGCAACAAGTTGAGTGCCACTCACAATAGCTGAGCGAGCTGAGCTTATAAGACTTCGCCGTGATTATGCTGAGCTAGAAAAGGATAATGCCTTTTTGAAGAAAAGCAGCAGCGTACTTCGCCAGCATTAAAGCAAAACAGAGAGATTTGCGTTAATGGAATCGGAGTGCGCTAATTTTGAGATCTCTCGTATGGCCAGACTCTTAGAAGTTTCTAAATCAGGCTATTATAAATGGCTGAAAGCTCAAAAGACTCCCTCACGAGCCAAGGTTCGCATTCGTAAGCTAGAAATCAAGATTCTCTCATTTCATCACGATTCACATGGCATTTATGGATCTCCCCGTATACTTGCTGATCTGGTTGAAAATGGTGACAAAGTCAGTCATAATACTGTAGCTAAGTATATGAGAAACCTTGGAATAGCTGGGGTTTCACCTCGCTTATTTAAAGTTACAACCATCAGTAATTCTAAGAAGAGTTATCCACCAGATCTGGTAAAACGCCAATTCATCCAAAAAGAACTTGATGCTTTATGGACCTCTGATATCACATATTTAAAGATAGGAAGTGGTGACGTCTATCTATGTGCCGTACGTGATGAATGCTCCTCTAAAATACTTGGCTGGAAGGCACAAGATAATATGGGAACCGAGATCGTAACTGAATCCTTGGACCTGGCCATTGCAAAGCGAGGTGGACATGTTAAAGGAACCATATTCCACACAGACAGAGGTAGCCAGTTCAATGACAAATTAGTAAAGGATCTGTGCAAAAAAGCAGAGATTACTCGCTCAATGGGAGCTAGAAGATGTTGCTATGATCATGCAACTGCAGAATCCTTCTGGTCCATTTTTAAGCATGAGTACTTCTACCGTCACGCTTTAGTAACATTGACGAGTTGAGAGACGGTGTAGCATGGTATGTCAATTGGTATAAAACCACACGCAGATGTTCAAAGATAAATAACGTTAGTCCGGATGAATTCGAACTAAACTTAAAAGCTGTAGCAAATGCTGCATAACACGTGTCCACTAAACGTGGGGAACCTCAGTTTAGCTAGAAAATCAATTAAAGCTGGATTTAAGACTCATTACACCCCTGCTGCTAATTTAGCGGCCAAATGTCACAAAGCTGCAATTGAAGGTAGATGGGCATCAATGATGAACTTTTATACCAAGCCCAGACTTTTAGTCATAGATGAGATTGGCTATTTGCCTCTACCAGAAGATGCAGCATCTGCCTTATTTAACGTAATAACATCCAGATATCAAAAAGCTTCAACTATTTTAACTACAAACTTAGGCGTATCGTCTTG
>JAJYVQ010000037.1 GCA_021791915.1 Actinomycetes bacterium
TATATGTCATCTGAGCTATAAATGTTGAACCTTGATTCTCATACATTAATTGACCACTACCAGAATAAGTATAGCTCGTTTGAGTATCAAATGCCGTATATGAGGTCATTTCTCCTAAGCTGTTGATATAAGCATAGTATTCTGGTACATTCTGTCCGTTAAATGGGAACTGTTCTTCAATTCTGTCACCGTAGGAATCATATGTAAAGGTATCCTGTTGAGTTGTGGTTGAACCGCAAGCTGAATATGCATAGTTTAACTCTCCTGCTGAGTTATACGTTAGATTCTGTCCAGATTGATTACAGGTTAAATTGCCGGCATTGTCATATTGGAAGGTTTCATTTGGACTAGTTACAGAAGTAACCTGTCCAAGTGAATCATAAGAGTAAGTTGTAGGAGTTCTACCGTTTACAGTTTTAGACTGAACTAAACCAGTATTATTGTTACTATAGTCAACAGAAACGTTATTTCCGCTCTTATTTGATCCAAAAGCTATCCTAAAACAACTCACTCGCCTAAAAATCTTATTTAAAGCTTAAGCAGGGATTTCCTAACTTCATTTAATGTTTTTTCGTAGTTCTTAATCTGTATTTTAACTGGTTCGATCCCCGTGCTCCCGTGAGAAATTCTACGCTTAACCGATGTTCCTGGTTTAAAAATTTCCATTGCTAGCTCCCCCAAATCTGGATGTGCCAAAACAAGCTCTGGAAGAGCCACGTGACGTTCTATCGAATCTTTAACGACGGTGCCTACCAAATTGTATGCGCTCCTGAATGGCATACCTTTTTGAACTAACCACTCGGCTAAATCGATTGCGACACTATAAGCTGAATCTGCGGCAGACTGCATCGTAACTTCGTGAAACTCAATTGTATTAAGCATTCCACAAAAAGCTCCAAGAGCAAGCTTGATTTGGTCTATCGAGTCAAACATCGGTTCTTTATCTTCCTGTAGGTCACGGTTGTAAGCCAGTGGCAAAGATTTGAGCGTAGCCAAAAAACCGGTCAAGTTCCCAATAAGCCTGCCAGACTTGCCTCTTGCAAGCTCAGCAATATCAGGATTTTTCTTCTGCGGTAGCATAGACGATCCAGTTGAAAATTTGTCGTCTAAGGTTGCAAATCCAAACTCTGAGCTAGTCCAAAGTATTATCTCCTCACCCAATTTTGATAAGTGAATTCCGATTAGGCTTATATCAAATAAAGTTTCTGCCACAAAGTCTCTATCTGCTACTGCATCTAAACTGTTTTCAAATAATTTTTTAAATCCCAAGTAATCTTTAACAATCTTAGGATTTAAAGGTAAAGTTGATCCCCCTAAAGCACCTGCTCCTAGACTTGAACAGTCTAACCTCTCATAACAGTTAATCAATCTATCTAAGTCCCTGAAAAACGACCAGCCGTGAGCCAACAAATGATGAGACAGTAGAATTGGCTGCGCCCTTTGTAAATGAGTATAACCAGGGAGGTATATTTCGGGAACTTCTTTTGCTCTGTTTAAAAGAACAGTTGTTAGTTCAACAACATTTTCAGCAATTTCTTTGATTTCATCTTTTGCCAACAATCTTAAAGCAGTCACAACTTGGTCGTTTCGACTACGCCCAGTGTGAAGTTTACCTCCGACTTCTCCCACTAACTCAATGGTCCTACGCTCAATAGCAGTATGGATATCTTCATCGGTTTCTACAAATTTAAACTCCTGAGTCTCTAACTCTTTTTCTATTGTAGATAAAGCTTCGGAGATAATCTTGTATTCGTCTTCTGTCACCAAATTCACTTCTTTTAATCCAAATAAGTGAGCAAGTGAAGCTTTCAAATCGTATTTGGCTAAGCGTTTATCAAAATTGAGCGAGACTGTAAAGTCCATCAGTGACTTTGATGGATCCGATCCCAACCTTGAATTCCATAAGGTCATAATATAGCTACACCTTCTTTTGTTTTTGAGCCCAAGTACTAATGCCCAATCCCCAAAGCTTTACAAAACCTTCAGCATCGGAATGATCAAAACTGTCTTGAGCATCATAAGTTGCCAAACTGTAATCGTAAAGACTGTATGGGCTTCTTCTGCCATTTACCGTGCAGGAGTAAGGACTCAGATTCAATCTAACTTCACCTGTCACATAACGCTGCGAACTTTCTACAAAATCACAAAATGCCTCCATTAAAGGAGAAAACCACAATCCATCGTAAATTAGTTCAGCTATTCTCGGTTCCATTTTGGCCTTTTCATGAGCTAAATCTCTTTCTAATGTTACAGCTTCAAGATCTCTATGCGCACAAATCAATGCTAAAGCACCAGGGGCTTCATAAGTTTCTCGGCTTTTAATTCCTACTCTCCTATTTTCTACCATATCTATCCTGCCGAATCCGTAACTTCCAACAAGTGAATTCAATTCGGAAATAATTTCAAAGAAACTCAAGGTTTTTTCGTTTATCTTAACTGGTACGCCTGAATCAAATGTGATCACGACCTCTGAGGGTTCGTCTTTTGTAACTCTAGTCAATGACCAAACATCTTCAGGTGGTCGGTTCCAAGGATCCTCCAAAATTCCGCACTCAATTGCCCTACCCCAAATATTTTCATCGATGGAATAGAGCTTTTCTTTGGTTACAGGAACTTCAATTCCCTTATTTTTTGCATAGTCTATCGACTGCTCTCTTGTCATATTCCAATCACGAGTCGGAGCAATTATATTAAGTTCAGGCGATAACGCCCTGATAGATACTTCAAACCTAACTTGATCGTTACCTTTTCCGGTACATCCATGAGCAATAGTATCTGCGTCGAATTTCTTGGCTTGATCAACTAAGACTTCTACAATTGCTGGACGTGACAGCGAAGAAACGAGTGGATACCTGTTTTCATAAAGTGCATTTGCCTTTAAAGCCTTACTAAGATAGTTATCGGCAAATGATTCTTTTATATCAACAACTACAGCTTCTTTGGCTCCCGAATCTAAAGCTCGTTGCCTTATTGCTTCAAAGTCTTCATTTTGACCAACGTCAACTGCAACGGCAATTACTTCCATGTCGTACTCATGAGTCAGGTAAGTTACAGCAACAGAAGTATCCAGTCCACCTGAATATGCCAATACCACTTTCTTATTCATATTTTTCTCCGCAATCTAAACTATTAAACTTTTTAATGTTACTTTTTGTTTTATTTAAAAGAACTATTTTAACTTAAATACTTTAACTCAACTCAACTTGAGAGAGCCGAGCTAAATCAGAAGCCAACTTTCGTCCTCCATACTTTTCGTCGGCGATCACAAGCACCGTATCGTCTCCCGCAACTGTTCCTACAATATTTTCTATTACAGATCTATCAAGTGCCGAAGCAACCACATGAGCAGAACCAGGAGGTGTTTTTAATACCACTAAGTTGTTTGATACTTTAACTTCTCCAACCCAGTCTCCTAAGACTCTGCTTAAATGATCGTTAGTAACTACAGGGGATGCTATATTTTCGGGAATCGCATATGCACTAACATTATCTTTTGTGCGGATCTTAATCGCACCCAACTCCTCTAAGTCTCTGCTGACCGTAGCTTGAGTAACTTCGGCCCCTATTTCGTTTAGAATTTCCATCAACTGAACTTGAGAGGTTATTACATTTTCTGCAAGCAAATTGATTATCTTAAAATGTCTTTGAGTTCGGTTTAGGGCCATTTATTTTCTCCTGTATTACCATCTAAAAATAACCATAAGAGCGATGCGACAGCGGCAGTTTTTCGCATATATGCTTGCTGAAACACAACACTTTTTTTAGATTCGATCAAATCATCTGTTACTTCATAGCCTCGGTGTGCTGGAAGACAGTGCATGAATATAGCAGAACTTTTTGCATCTTTCATAGAATTTAAATCTAAAGTAAATCCGGCAAAGTCTTTCAATTTTTTTTGGGCAATGTCTTCTTGGCCCATCGATATCCATGTATCTGTATATACAACATCTGCGTTATCTAAAGCAGTTTGCAAATCAAATTCAACCTTTAGAAAATCCTTCAGCGGTGCGTTTGAATCGATGAACTCTTGGTTGGGTCCATGGTCTTGAGGTGTACAAACCCACAAAGGAGTATTTAGATATTTAAGAGCCTTTAACAAAGAGGTGGCAACATTGTTAAAGTCGCCTACATAGACAACTTTGACTTTTTCATTTGAACCCAACTTTTCTTTACTCAAGTTAAATTCGATGCCTCTTTTGTTAAGTTCTAAATGTATAGTTAAGACATCTGCTAATGCCTGCTGCGGATGAGAATCGTCAGACAGTAAATTAATCACTGAAGTTGAACTACCAGCATTTTTGAGACACTCTGCCATTTTAACGAGAGTTTCATGTTTAAAAACCCTTGCAGCTATTACTGAATGATAACAGGCTAACGTGCGAGTAACATCTTCGAGAGACTCTCTTTGTCCCATGTCTACTTCGTCTTTTCTTACCGTAACTGCAAAACCGTTTAATTTACGTATCGCAGTTTCCATGGAATGCCTGGTTCGGTTAGATGGTTTTTCAAACAATAAAGCTGCGCAAAGCCGATCCTTAAAATCTACTTCTGGAGTTGTAATCCCGTAACTTAACAGTTTAAGGAACTCATCTTGAGTTAAAGAATCTATATCTAATAAGTGTCTTGAAGCCATAATATTTTCCCTAATAAGCAATAATTTTGAAAACTAATCTTTACTATCTCAAATATCTATTCAACTGAACTTTTAGTATCAGCAATCGCATCTGCAAACTTTTCAATAAAAATATCCACATCGCTTTCATTAATTAAATACGATGGAGCTATCCGAACTGTATCTGACCTCGGAGCATTTACGACTAATCCGTGTTTGAGCGAATTTAACTGCACTTCTTTAGCATTTAACTTGTCAAACTTTATGCCCAACAACAGACCCGTTCCTGTAACTTCAGTTATTTGAGGAAATACTTTTAACTTAGATTTAATAATGTCCCCCAAGCGATTCGCCTGTACAGGTGCATTTATCGACACTAAAGTCTCCAAAGTAGCAAGTGCTGCTCGACATGCCAACAACTGTCCGCCATAAGTTGTACCGTGATCGCCTGGCTTAAAATTGTCTGCGATTTCCGTTTTAGCCCAACAGGCTCCAATCGGCACCCCGTTTCCTAAAGATTTGGCAATTGTTACAACATCAGGAATGATTCTAGCATCTTGAAATTTAAACCAAGCTCCACACCTTCCCAGACCAGTTTGAATCTCGTCGACTATAAGTAAAACATTGTTACTTTTACATATCTCACTTATACCCTTCAGATAATCTGCCGAAGGTACTATTATTCCAGCTTCCCCTTGTATGGGCTCAACTAATACAGCGGCGGTTGCTGAATCAATTTCATTTTTAACTGCTGTTAAATTATCATAGGGAACCTGTACAAAATCAGCAGGCAATGGCTCAAAAGGTTCTTGTTTGGATTTTTGCCCAGTAGCAGCCAAAGTGGCCAAGGTTCGACCATGAAAGGAGTTTTCCATTGAAATTATTTTATGAGCTTTCGGTCCCTTGATTTTTCTAACTAATTTAATAGCACACTCATTAGCTTCGGCTCCCGAATTACAAAAAAATACTTTGCCAAAGTCAATATCTAGATCCGCAAAGTTATTTTCCTCGTTATCAGAAGTTATGCCATTTATTAGTTCGCCGATCTTTTTTGCAAGTTCATTAGCAAGTTTGTTTTTAAAGAGGTTGGAAACATGAACTAAGCTATCAACCTGATCTTTGATAGCATCGTTTACTGGTCTAAAGTTATGTCCTAACGACGTAACTGCAATTCCAGATAGAAAATCCAAATAAGCCTTATTGTTGGTGTCGTAAAGCCAAATGCCTTCCCCTCTTACAAAACACACGTCGTCTGGTTTGTAAGTATTCATTAAATAGTCTTCAGTCATTTCTTTTTCCTTTATTTTTCTACCTGTAACTTCTTAGCTCCTGACCTGTGGTTATTTTGTAATCATAGTTCCAGAACCCGAATCGGTAAACAGTTCAATTAAAACCGAGTGTTCTACACGCCCGTCCAATATGTGACAGGAGTTCACTCCGTTTGATACCGCATCGATACAGGCTTTAACTTTTGGAATCATTCCCGAGGATATAACCTTATGGTTTATCATCTCATCAGCTTGGCTTAATGAAAGAAAACCGACGAAAGAATCTGGATCTTCAACATTTTTCATAATACCTTGTACATTTGTGAGATAAATTATCTTTTCTGCCTTCAATGCTTGTCCAATAGCACTTGCTACCGTATCGGCATTTATATTGTAAGCCTGTCCTACAATATCAGACCCGATGGTAGCTACTACTGGGATTAAACCTTTTTCAATAAGACTTGTCAAGATAGTAGAATCGACATCTGTTATGTTGCCCACATAACCCAAAGACTCTTCCAACGCCTCGGCTTTTATTAGACCGGCGTCTTCGCCAGACAAGCCAATTCCCACCGGAGCTAATACATTTATCGCCCTTACGATATCTTTGTTTATTTTCCCAACAAGAACCATTGAAGCTATTTCCAGAGTTTCTGAATCTGTTACTCTTTGTCCATTTACGAACGAAGGTTCTTTTCCAAGCTTCTTCATCATTTCCCCGATTTGTGGACCACCTCCGTGAACTACAACAGGATGCATGCCAACTGATCGCAACAGTACCATATCGTTAGCAAAAGATACTAACGCCTCATCGGTATAGCTCTTAGGTTTAGCCTCATCGACAATCTTAGATTCTGAATTATCCTGCTTGCCAGACTTATCTTGGATAAAAAATGCATTTCCTCCGTATTTAATTACAACTATTTTGCCCTGCCATTTCTGTATATAAGGCAACGATTCAAGTAAAACTTCTACAGCTGAATTTTTGCCGGGAGAATTCTTATTGGGGGAGTTTTCGATGGGAGAATCTTCCACTGGAGTTTGTCTAATGTTCATGTTGTTATCTCTTTTTATAAAGTGTTTTGATTTTATGGTAATTTCGTGTCTAATTTTTTAAATTTAAATCGATATCGTATTATATTGACTTATTAGAGATTTTCTATTTATCTATCTGTATTAAAGTTAGCCAGTTATGAAGTTTTTATATTTTCATCTATGTAATCGTGGGAAATATCACTAAAAAACATGGTGTAGTTATCGTTGCCTAGATTAATGTCTACGTTTATTTCAATTTCGTTATTAAGCATATAAGCCTTGAGCTTTTCTTCATCGCAATCTATTGCACATCCAGATTTAGCAACCATAATATCCCCATAACTTATCGAGACTTTGTTTGGGTCAATATTAACTTTTGCAGCTCCGAGTTCGGAAATAATTCTTCCCCAATATGGATCTCTTCCGTTAAGAGAGCACCTTACCAACACGCTTTGAGCGACCTTGCTAGCCAGTGCTTTTGCCTGAATCTGATTTTTAGCCCGCATAATATTCAATTTGGCCACTACGGTTCCACCTTCGGCATCTTTGACCATTTGATGTGCTAAATGTAAGAGTCCGTCTTTTAGTAAGAGCGAAAATTCTTCTGGATCCGAACAAACTTTTTTTGCTGAAGTCATTAGAATTACCGTATCGTTAGTTGACATACATCCGTCTACTACTATGGAGTTAAAACTGTCTTGGATTCCAGCTAAAAAGCTTTCCCCTAATAACTTTTTGTCGATGATAGCATCCGTCACTATTACAGATAGCATCGTAGCCATCGAAGGTGCTAACATTGCGGCTCCTTTAGCAAATCCAGCAATTGAATAGCCATCTACCGTAGAGCTTTTTATAAAAGTTTTTTTGACAGTATCTGTAGTTAATATAGCTTCTGCAGCTTGGTTAAATGCTACAATGTCGTTAGAACTACCTCCTACTAAAGTAGGAACTGAAGCCACAAAAGGATCAAGGGGCATTGGGATACCAATTAGTCCAGTAGAACATACCAATATATTTTCGCTTTTACATCCAAGCTGTTTTGCCACAAGATTAGCAGAACTCTCTGATACTTTCAGTCCGTTTGGACCAGTTGCAGCATTTGCATTTCCCGAATTTAAAAGTACAGCCGAGATCATATTATTTGAGTCCTCGAGAGACTTTTTTGAAAATATTACTGGCGCTGCTTTAGTCTCATTAGTTGTAAAAACCCCCAACGTATAAACTGGCAAGTTGTCATCAGTTTTGACAATAGCCATGTCTTTTTTGCCTGACGGCTTTATATTCGAACTTATTCCGTTAAATTCAAATCCTAGGGGCAACTTTACATTCGAAGCTGGAGATATCTCCTCTGATTTAAAATGATTATTTTCGCTCATCGTCTTTGCTTTCTTACTATTTAAGGATCTATTTCAGTCCTAAATTTTCAGCCAATCCAAATACCGCATTTGCACATTGAACAGCTTGTCCTGCTGCTCCTTTAACTAAGTTGTCGATAGCTGAAATGACTATTGCAGTTTGAGTATTTTTATCTAAAGTCACAAATATTTTTGCCAGGTTTGTATTAACCACCGATTTTAAATCGGGTGGACTGTCAGTTACTTTTATAAAGTATTCTTCAGAATACGACTCATTTAAGATCGTCTTTAGTTGACTTTCAGAGACATCTTCTTTAACTTTAAAGTAACAAGTGGCCAAAATCCCGCGGTCTACAGGTAATAAATGTGGTGTAAAAACCACCGGTACACCTAGAACCTGTTCTATCTCGGGACGGTGCCTGTGGTTAAGTAGTCCGTAAGCTGAATAATTTTCGTTTACCGTTGTAAATTGCGTAGTTTCGGTTAGTTTTTTACCAGCTCCAGTAACTCCAGAAGCACAATCAGCTATAACCGACTCATTTACTACAACTTCAGATTTCATAAAGGGATACAGAGCTAAACTCACAGCAGTAACATAACATCCAGCCACGGCAACTAGTTTTGCGTCTTTTAGACAGGTACGGTTGATCTCAGGCAATCCAAAAACTGCCTTAGATAACAAGTCGGGTTCGGGGTGATCGAATCCGTAGTATTTGTTATAAAGCTTGGATTCTTTGAGCCTAAAATCCGCACTTAAGTCCACTACGTGTTTTACACTATATTTTTCTAAAAGTATCGGTACCAAATTTACCGAAGTTGCATGTGGTAAGGCCATTAGGACCAAGTCTAAATCCATAAAATTTTCTGGAGCTTGGTCTGAAAACTTTAAACCTTGGTCATTATTATTTAATCCACTAACAATAGAACTAACCATTGTACCCGCAAGAGAGTTGGAACCTGCCACGGCCAGATTAAACTCAGGATGATCGCCTAACAGCTTTATCAACTCGATTCCAGCAAATCCTGATGCGCCAACTATTCCGACAGAAATACTCATACAACTATTCTATCACATAAACTTTCATAGGTATGCATATTTATGCAAATTGTAGGACTAACGTCAATTAGCTAATAGCCGACTTAAATCCCCTAATTAACTTGGAAACCTCGCTAGCCAAATTGTTGACGCTGTGACTGTTGGTATTCTGGCCGTCCAAGATGAGTTTTACTACAGCAGACCCGACTACAACCCCATCTGCAACATTAACCGCCTCTTTTGCTTGTTCTGGAGTCGAAATTCCCACACCTACTAAAACTGGTTTATCTGTGACAGATTTTATTTTATTCACGTTTTTTATTGCAGCGACAGATAGTTTGTCTCTTATTCCAGTTATTCCCATTAGCCCAAGAGCATATATAAACCCAGAGCTAAGATCCGCTATAGATTTAGTACGCTCTAACGGAGTAGATGGTGCTACCAGTAGTATATTATCCAACTGATTTGCCCTAGATTGATCTGCCCACGGTTTTAGCTCTTCTATGGTCAAATCTGGAATGATGGTCCCAGAAACTCCAATATTTTTTAATTCTGCTGCGACTTTGGTAAGCCCTCTTACCCCAATGAGATTGTAATAAGACATAACCACTACGGGAATACTTAGTTTGTGTTGTAGAAAGTTGATCTCGCCAAATATCTGTTCGGTTGTTGAGCCTCGATCCAAAGCGTCCTTGCACGCTCTTTGAATTATAGGACCATCAATCATAGGATCAGAAAATGGCAGACCGATTTCAACCGCATCTGCTCCCCCGTCTTCAACTGCTACAACCAACTCCGACCAGTTTTCCACCATGCCCGCAGTTATATAGGGAACTAAGCTTTTTTTGTTTAAGTTCTTATTTTCGGTCAGTATGCTAAGGTCCATAATTAAAAATAAGTGTGAACGTATCCTTAAAAGGCATAACCTTTTTCTTCTATTATTTCCAAAACCTGCTGCACGTCTTTATCTCCGCGTCCAGAAAGTGTAAGAACCACCAAACTACCTTTTTTAATCTCACCACTACTACAAGCTTTAACAATCCAAGCTAATCCGTGAGCACTCTCAAGAGCTGGAATAATACCTTCGGTTTTAGAAAGCAAAATGAATGCTTTTAAAACCTGAGAATCTTCGGCTGCTACGTATGTCGCTCTTTTTATCTCTTGCAAGTAAGCGTGTTCAGGGCCGACTCCCGGATAATCCAGTCCAGCCGAAATTGAATGAGCTTCATTAATTTGTCCAGATTCATCTTGCAAAAGCATCGAACGCATTCCATGAACAACCCCTAGAGTTCCGTAACTAAGCGCAGCGCCTCCTGCAGCTTCGACTCCCACCAATTTTGCCTCACTGTCTAAAAAACCAGCAAAAGTACCTGCCGCATTCGACCCACCTCCTACACAAGCGACAACATAATCTGGATCGCTATTGGTAAGCTCTTTAAATTGTACTCTAGCTTCTTTGCCAATTATGCTCTGAAATTCGCGCACCATAAAAGGGAACGGGTGCGGACCCATGACCGACCCTAAACAGTAATGAGTTGTGTCTACTTGCGATACCCAAGCTCGCATAGCTTCGTTAACAGCATCTTTTAGGGTTTTAGATCCCGAATTAACAACCTCGACTTCCGAACCTAACAATTTCATTCTAAATACATTTAACGCCTGTCTTTTTGCATCAGTTGCCCCCATATAGACCTTACATTTTAATCCCAACAAAGCCGCCGCAGTAGCTGTAGCTACTCCGTGTTGACCAGCTCCAGTTTCTGCAATCAGATGTGTTTTACCCATCCTCTTTGCTAACAGAGCCTGACCTATTACGTTGTTAATTTTATGACTTCCCGTATGTGTCAGATCTTCCCTTTTTAGCCAAAGGCGGCAACCTAATTTCTCAGATAGGTTTTGACAATAGGTTATCGGTGTCGGTCTGCCACCATAATAGTGCAGTAGATCGTGGTACTCCTTTTTGAAATCCTCGTCATTCCAATATTTGTTGAACGCAATTTCAAGTTCCTGACAGGCGTTAACCAAAGATTCGGGTACAAACCTACCGCCAAATTGACCGAACTTTCCCTTTGAATCTGGTTTAATGGGATAAAAGTTTTTATCTATGCTCGTCTTATCTAAAGTCACATTTCCAATCTACTATGAATTTAGAAATTAACGTCCCTGCTCCAATCATAAAAGGGAGCAGAATCGACACTTGAGTTGTCTGAATTAAATTTAACCGACCTTGCAGCATCTATAAAAGCTTTAACTTTAATTGGATCTTTTATACCAGGGGACTTTTCCACTCCAGTGGACACATCTACGCCCCAAGGCTTAGTCGATTTTATTCCGTCAGCTACATTATCCGGATTAAGACCGCCCGAAAGAATCAATCTAGAACTATCTTCGACATCTTCTGCTAAACTCCAGTCGAAGACCTCACCTGAACCGGGTGCATGAGAATCTAGCAAGAGGGCGTCTGCTCCGTAGTCACTAAACTCTTTTACCATCGGCTGACCAGCTTTAAATGCCTTTATTACGAACTGAACACGGTCGGCTATCCATTGTGTCTCTTCTTTAGTTTCGTGTCCGTGAAGTTGTGCACCCGATAGACCTAGTTTATTCACAACTTTTACTACATTTTCTTTCAATTCATCTTTAAATACACCTACGGTAATTATTTCTGGCGGTATCCTTTTAATAATGTGACTAACGTCTTCAGTGGATAATTGCCTTATAGAAGGAGCTAAAATGAAACCGACGGAATCTGCACCCATAGAAACCGCAAAAAGTGCGTCCTCTTCAGATGTTATCCCACAAATTTTTACAAACAAACCTACCTCAATCCGCCTGAATCACCAGATCCAAAGCAATTTTATTCAGACTAATTAAATACCAAGTATAGTAATCTAACGTTTTAAAGTCCCAACACATTTTTGTCGGGCCATTTATGCTTACTATATTAAGTTTATCCCGAGATACTCTTAAATTAACTGATTAACAGATTTTCCAATAATGATTTCGGGTCTGCGGACTTCATTAAGACTTCACCTATTAAAACTGCATCGAATCCAGCTTCGCTTAAGACTTTGATGTCAAGTCTTTCTTTAATGCCACTTTCGGCAACTTTAAGGATATTTTCTGGAATCTGACTAACCAACTTGACGGCCCTAGTTCTGTCAACTTCGAAAGTATAGAGATCGCGTTGATTAACCCCGACCATTTCCGCTCCCGCACTAAGAGCTCTATCTAATTCTTCCAAGTCATGTACTTCTACCAGTGCCTCCAAGTTCAAATCTGTTGATATCGATAAGAACGACTTTAATTCGTTATCACTTAGAGCTGCCACAATTAATAAAACGGCATCTGCACCAATTAATTTCGACTCAAACAAATCCGAGCGCCTTACGATAAAATCTTTACGCAATAGCGGCAAATCCACTGCCGCTTTTACCGCAATCAAATCTTCTTTTTTTCCATCAAAGAATTTTGTGTCAGTCAAAATCGATATACATTTAGCTCCACCAAGTTTGTAATTTATCGCCTGTTTGCCAACAAGGATATCTTTTTGTAAGTATCCCAGTGAAGGAGACTTCTTTTTAATCTCAGCGATAATGGAGACATTGGGATCGGACTTTATAGCATCAGAAAACTTTCGTGCCCCAGAAGACTTTGAGGCAAGTCTAAGGATCTCATTTTCGTTTAACTCCAACGGTTTCACCCCATTGCGATGCCATTCAATGATTTCGTCCAAATAAGTTTTCATTTGAAACCAGTCTAATTGAAACTTTCACAAATTTCGCTTAATGTCAGTGAAAAATTGAACATGTAACAAAGAATTAATATTTCAACTGAGATATTTACCAAACATTAACGATCGTTTTTGACCATTTTTAGATATACTTGTTAAAAATTAAGCCTTTTAATTACTAGTGCATAAATGTATTGACATAGCTAGTTTGGCTAGCTAAATCTTGTTAAAAAAGCATCAATAAGTTTTACCCGACTAGTTTTTACTATTTTAATTCTGGACAGTAGTCACTTCTAAATCGAATGGAAGTAAAGTTAGCTTACCAATTAAACATCAATCATTATTACTAGATACTGGATTACTCGATACTGGATTACTCGATACTGGATTACTCGATACTGGATTACTCGATACTGGATTACTAGGTACTGACACACCAGTTAAACTAAAAACTAGATCACTAAATAAATCCACCTAGTTTTAAGTAGCAAGGTTAAACTTTAAAAAAGCCAGAAATCATTTTGGCTTTCATTAAATTCTAAATACGGAAATAAGAGTTTAGGCTAAAACATTAATTAGTTCGCAGATTTACAAATCAAAAATAAATATAGGTTATCTTAGACCGATTGTAGCCTAGATCTCAGTTGCTCAAATTCCCAGTAAATTTCTGTAAATAGATCATCATAAGAAGCAATATCGTTTTAGAATATAGTATGATTCAAGATTCTAAAACAGTAATCGTTATCGAAGACGATCCAAACATAAGTGATCTAATCGATTTGTACTTAAGAAAAGCAGACTATAGGGTTCTGCAAGCCAAAAACTCAGCACGGGCAAAAGAACTTATCTCTTCAAACAACCCAATCTTAGCGATAGTAGATATAGGATTAGAAGGGGACGAAGACGGTCTCGAATTACTAAAAAGCATCAGACAAACTTCATCTTTACCAGTTATCATAGTCACGGCTCGAGACGATGAAATCGACAAAATAATGGGCTTAGAACTTGGAGCCGACGACTATATGGCAAAGCCATTTTCTCCGCGCGAGCTTGTGGCAAGAGTAAAAGCAGTTACTAGGAGAACTTCTGAAAAGGGCGATTCCGCTCAAACCGTCCAAATCGATAGTTTAAAAATCGATTTTGCAAAAAGAGAGGTCTTCGTAGATGAATCCGAGATTCAACTGGCGGCTAAGGAGTTCGACCTATTGGCTTTTCTTGCGCAGAACAAGGGTATAGTCTTTGACAGACATCAGCTTCTAAATTCTGTATGGGGTGATAACTGGTACGGCGACGAGAGAACCGTCGATGTTCATATAAGGCAAATCCGTAAGAAATTGGATACCCACGCCGACCTTGTTAAAACAATTTGGGGCGTGGGCTATAGATTAGGTTAATAGATGAGAAGAAGGTTAATTTATGCCCTTTTGGGGGTAACACTTTTTGCTTTAATACTGTCGGGGTTCGGAGGATATTTCTTATCCAAACGGCAAGCGAGCAAACTCGCTCAACAGGAAGCCATAAAGGGTGCAACCACTTTGACAAATGAGTTCCAGACTGTCGAATCAAAATTTAATTTGGCCACGTGTCAGCTGACAGAAACTTCGACAAAATGTTTAAATAGACTTCTTTTGCGGGTAAGGCTGATAGAAAAAGCAGATAATGCAACTTTTATAGTGATCGGTCCCCAAGGAAATATAAAACGGGGAATCCTCCCGAAAAAAGTTACCACACAGATGATAAATATTCCAAATCTTCTCGCTGGATCCCCCCAAACCGGATTGATAAACAATACTTCAGCTTTTGCTGCAATCCCTCTACCGCCAACAGCGCTACAGACTCAGCTTTTTAAAAACTCCACTGTCGTGGTAGTTCTAACTCGCACAATCAACGTAATTTTGCCTAACCCCAAATATTTCTTGGTTGCAGCTTTGATATCTTTAATAATTGCTGGCTCAATTGCTATTTATTTAAGCTCAAGGATTTCAAAACCTCTTATTACAGTTGCAAAAACTACTGATCAGATTTCAAACGGCGATTTATCTGCGAGGGTGCCTATCGAACCTCACGACTATGAAGAGCTAAAAGAACTGTCGCATGCTATCAATAAAATGGCGTTGTCGCTAGAAACAAATAAACAGTTAGAACGCGATTTCTTTTTAGCAGTTTCACACGAGCTCAATACTCCGCTAACTTCAATTCTGGGGTATTCCGAAGCTATATCTGACAATGTCTCAGATAATGTACAAAAAGATGCAGCGGTAATTAAAACTCAAGCTTTAAGACTACAAAGATTAGTGCAGGACATTCTAAATCTGGCAAAACTTGAATCGCCTCAATTTGCAGTTAATCTAGTACGAGACAGTGTAAACATGAGATTGTCTGAGATAATCGATAGCTACAAAAATTCTAAGATAGTCTTGGAAAAACAGCTAAGTATTAATACTAACCTTACGAATCTTCCCACTATGGCAATGATAGATCCTGATAGATTCAAACAGATGATTTCGAACCTAGTGGACAACGCTACTAAATATGCTAGCTCTTTAATTGCTATATCTTCTAACCTATCAAATGACGGTAAATTTATTCAGCTAGATATTAGCGATGACGGTAAAGGAATAACTAGTTCAGATATTAATAACATTTTTAATAGATACTATCGATCTAAATCTCAGCCAGATAATGTCACAGGGTCAGGACTCGGTCTTACAATAGCAAAAGAGTTGGCACTAAAAATGAACGCCGAACTCAGGGTATCTTCCCCAACTAATAACGGTTCGGGAACTACTTTCACGGTTAAAATCCCCGTAGCCGTTTAAACGACTCTGCATGCAAGAACAAATGTTCTTTACTTGGTCGAAAAGAACGCTGCTAACGATACCAGAAAAGGTCATTGCTTAATAAATTGTTCAAATTTGCTCTTGAAGTCAATCAGTGCCAGTTTTCGGTGTGACATCGAATTTTTTTCTTCAGAAGACATCTGTCCAAAAGTTCTACCATCTCCAGTTTGAGGAATAAAAATTGCGTCATATCCAAACCCGTTTGTTCCTCTTATCTGGCTTGTCAGCGAACCTTTTACCTCGCCTTTGCCTACTATTAGTTTGCCATCAGGAAATGCCATAGCTATTACAGTCTTAAACATCGCTGTTCGATTTGACTTATTTTCCATCAAAGAAAGAACTTTATTAACATTGTCTAAATCACTAGAGCCTTCGCCAGCAAATCGAGCTGAATGGACTCCGGGAGTAAAATTTAATTCCTCTACCTCTAAACCCGTGTCATCAGCAAGTGATGGAATCTTAGCATGTTCTGCGATTGTAACTGCTTTTAAAATAGCATTTTCTTCAATCGTAGATCCACTTTCTTCAATATCTGGAAAGTCGGACGGCCGTGGTAAAAATTCAATTTCCGTCAAAATTTGAATAATTTCCTTGGCCTTATTTTTGTTTTGGGTAGCTAAAACTGCTTTAAACATTTTAAAAATATGCCTTCAACTTCCCAGCGAGTTTTTTTGGATTTGAACAATTTCTTTTATTCCTTTTTGAGCTAAATTAAGCATCTCATTTAGCTGATCGTAATCAAAAGGTTCACGTTCTGCGGTACCTTGTATTTCTACAAATTTACCCTTTGACATGACCACATTCATATCAACTTCTGCATTTGAATCTTCGTTATAGTCCAAATCCAAAAGAGGTTGTCCGTCGCATATTCCAACAGAAATAGCTGCTAAGTCTCCAAAAATAGGATTGTCGTTGATTTTGCCTTCTTTTAACAGTCTGTCTATAGCATCTACTAGCGCAACATAACTTCCGCAGATAGATGCGGTCCTTGTTCCTCCGTCCGCTTGTAACACATCGCAGTCCAAAATTATCTGTATTTCTTTTATTTTACTAAGATCTGCAATCGATCTCAAAGATCTTGCGATCAATCTTTGGATCTCCATTGTTCTGCCACTCTGTTTTCCTTTTGTCGCCTCTCGAGACACTCTTTCTGTTGAAGAGCCTGGCAACAGTGAATACTCTGCTGTTATCCATCCTGAATCGCTCCCTCTTAACCACTTAGGAGTATCCATATCGACCGATGCTGTACAGAGCACTTTGGTCTCTCCAAAACTAACTAAAACCGATCCTGCGGGATTGTTAGTAAAATTCCTAATAAAACTGATCTTTCTTAGTTGATCGAAACCTCTGTCTTCTCTCAATGTTTTTCCTTATTCTAAATACCAAGCCTTGTATAAGTTTCCTAAATTGTAATTACAATTAGGATTTAAATTTCCACACTTTTACATCTGATATCGGTTCACCCAATAGTGTCCGACCAATCTTAGCAAACTCCTCGGGATCCCCCGATGACAGATACAAACGTTTACCCAAGTTATCTTCTGAAGCAGCCAAACTGTTCTCCTTTAGAACCCTATCTACTTCGAAAGCGGTCTCATCAGCCGAAGATACTAATATCACATCCCTACCTACAACGTCAGAAATTGTTCTAGCTAAAAAGGGATAGTGAGTGCATCCTAACAACAAAGTATCGATTTTAAAGGTTGCAAAAGGAGCCAACAGCCTCTCGGCTAGAACATGAACTTGATCACTTGTAGTATCTCCACGCTCAACAAACTCAACAAAACCTGGGCACGCTAATGCATGCAAGTCAACATCACTATCTTTTGAGGCAAATTCTATTTGATAGGCCCCTGAAGATATGGTTGTAACCGTACCAATTACACCGATTGATTTAGAATTGGTCACAGATAACGCCGCCTTAACGCCGGGGGCAATTACACCAATTATTGGTATATCAAATTGAGCTTTGAGATGATTTAATGCGGCAGCAGATGCAGTGTTACAGGCTATTACAATCATTTTAACTCTATAATCGTCAATCAAAGACTGAGAAATTTCAACAGCAAATCTTTTAATTTCTTCAGGTTTTCTCGGTCCATAAGGGTATCTTTTAGAATCTCCTATATATACCGTTGATTCACTAGGGTTTACGTCATTTATTGCCTTAAGTACAGTTAATCCGCCAAAACCTGAATCAAATATGCCAATTGGAGAGTCGTTGTTCATTTAAATACAATTATACGATAGGAAAACTGTTTTAGAAAACCAATAATGCTACGGTCTATATTCTTTGAAATCCGCAACATTGCAAAAACAAATAAGCGGTATTATAACTTTCATAAAACAATAATAGTGCTTGGAATCTAGTATTATTTTTTAAACAAATTAAGATAAATAAATCTAATCAATGGTTTTTTTATTCTTTTATTATTGCGACAAAACTTAATTTTCTTCTGACTCAGATCCACTTAATTGAGCAGACGATTTGCCGGATTAATATGGCAAAATAATGTGATTTATAATGAACTTAGAAGTATTAAAAATCAATATTTGGTAATAACAAAATCAATTAAACGCTTTTTAAACTAACTTTAAACTTGGCGGATCTATAAAATTAATATTTATAGTTAGTTTTTACAATATCTAAAAAAGAAAGCAAGCTTTACCCATTCTTGACACTTAAATAGTATATCCCTGCAAAATAAGACTTATCGTGGAAAAATCGAGTCAAATCACGATATGCGGTATCTCAATTGCAAGTGCTATTAGAAAACAGAGTGTCCATACTCTCCAAAATATGTAACCAAAGTACTTGTTAGAGACTTCCCGATTATTACGATCATATCGACGCTCCTTATAAACTTCCTGCTCCCACCAGGGTAACCACTGTTGATTTTCAGATTCATTAGCTTTCATGCGATTAATCTGAAATTTGTAAGATAAATATGATGCTAAAGAAAAGAACAAAATATAAGCCCATCTGTAGCCAATACTTATGTCTTTAAAAATTGGACTTAATAAGTATAAGCCAAAAAGTACAGGTGGAGCTACGATGTTTTCCGCCAACAATAAAGCAAACTTATATTGTGGTAAATTCGGTTTTAGTGGTGGCTTTGTAAATGCTGTCATCTAGTTCA
>JAJYVQ010000218.1 GCA_021791915.1 Actinomycetes bacterium
CAAGAATTGAAGTTCCTCCACCCGTCTATATCAAAACTTCAGATTCTCATTATCTGCGATTACGAAAAGCTCATGCCATTCTCTAGCACTAAGACTCCACGACGTTCATTTGGAGGCAGCTCGCTAGCTTAGGTACTTATACCAAGCTTATTTCTTTTGGCGGGACACACAAAGCTCTTGATTTAATTTCATCACAAAGCATTTCGATACGCAAGCTATAATTATCCCATGTTCCTGTTCTTCTCCCCTACCTAACCCGCTTTAAGCGAGTCTTTGTCGGCAACGCTCACAACCACAGTTCTTAACCTACACAGCTTGCGATGCTTCAGAGTCTCTGCCTGTACAACGACTCCTTTTTGATCTACCTTTATCATAAATTAAGCATCTGTTGAACTAATTACAAAAAAAGATTCAAATGGTTGCCTAAAGTTGGAGTTCGCCTAGAATATTCTTTATGTAAAGCTAGTAGCCACATCTTGAACCATAACCATCTGTTGGAGTTCGCCTAGAATATTCTTTATGTAAAGCATCTTGAACATCAGTAATAGGTTTACGAGTGTTGGAGTTCGCCTAGAATATTCTTTATGTAAAGCTCAATCATATTTAATCTTGCCGATAATATAGTTGGAGTTCGCCTAGAATATTCTTTATGTAAAGCCTAAGCCATAGTGAAAACTAAAGTTAGGATGTTGGAGTTCGCCTAGAATATTCTTTATGTAAAGCATTGAGGTTCTATTTAACCCGCTAGGCCATGTTGGAGTTCGCCTAGAATATTCTTTATGTAAAGCTTCATGTCCTACATGAAAACCGCATTATTAGTTGGAGTTCGCCTAGAATATTCTTTATGTAAAGCTGATAGTTAAAACATATATTGAACAACAAAGTTGGAGTTCGCCTAGAATATTCTTTATGTAAAGCATTAGGAGCTTCTATGTTAGGTGACATTTTGTTGGAGTTCGCCTAGAATATTCTTTATGTAAAGCTTACGGTTCTGTGCGATGGCATACTGATTCGTTGGAGTTCGCCTAGAATATTCTTTATGTAAAGCGTATTTCAACTACAAACATTAAACCTTTATGTTGGAGTTCGCCTAGAATATTCTTTATGTAAAGCTGATAATGAAAGCTCAGCCTGATTAGCTGGGCTTTTAATTATTTAAAAACCAAATCACTCTCAAAAAAGTGAGAATTGTGTGGGACCTTTATCTGGCAAATGTTTGATTTTTCCAAAGTAAATATCCATTTTCTTAAACTGCACATCCGTAACTACTAGAATTCTTACTTCACCTTTTTCAGGAACTAATCGCTTAACTCTAGCCCTTGAGGCCACCATAATATCACTAGTTTCGCAATATTTTTTATAAACTGAAAATTGCATCATAGAAAATCCTTCAGATTCCAAAAGTTTTCTAAAGTTAAGATATCGTTTTTTATCCATCTTTGTTATCGTAGGTAGATCAAACATCGTAATAATCCACATCGCCCTATAAGCAGAAACGTAATTTCTCAATCTTTCTGACAAATCTAATTTGATATAAACTTACCACGAAAGAATAACATGCGAACTCCCACATTATTTGTCTTAAATATTTGGAATCACTAATCGTTTGTCTTCCCCCATAATTACTTGCAATAAAGAATTTGAAATAGTGGTACAGACATCAAACAAACTGATATTTCTTCTATTAAATTTGAAGTTTGCGTAAAGCGATTCAATAATTATTTTTTTATGTTCAGGAAGTAGACTATTACCCTCTGTCATCTGAAAGTAGTCACTCATAACTGTACGATCAACTAGCTGTCTCAACGGTTCCATTAAATCATCGGCGAGACAAAAGTAGTCATATCTATTGTGATGATGAAGCCCGAGAGTTGGATGAAGTCCAGAACCACAAATTGCCCTTACCATTATGGCCCGGAGAATTGTGTAACCATAATTAAGTGCACTGTTCGGCCATGGTCCAAATCTATCTCTACTAAATTTATCACTTGGGAACAATTTATCCCAGTAAATTCTCGCAGCTTGAGCTTCGACATTAGAGGTATCGCCACTAAGAACTTTTCCAGATAATTTTTGAAGTCCAAAATCATCCCCTAAAAGTTCAACCAACAAACCCGCCTGAGATCTAATTTTCGATCTTACAATTTGTTGCCACAACCTCTTTTTTGTTGGCACTGTTAAATTGGCTTGGGCATTAAATCTTAACGTTTGAACACTGTTTTCAACAAACGGCACAAACATTCCTATTGGCAAATAATTATTGTCGCAAATAACGACTATTACATTATTTGCTAAAAGTTCTGCTAAAGCTGATTTCGTAACGACTATTTTAGGGTTTGCTAGCACGCACACTGCAATATCAGAGAAGACTATGCTTTCCGAATTACTATTATCAAATTTTAAAACTAAATTATTATTCTTACTAAAGATGTAAGGATCAGAGTTACTTATATCCAAAACCCGATTTTTAGTCATTTGAATAACTCAAATTTCCCAGATAGTCAACGACGCATTTTCTCAATCCTCCAACAGGAATTGAACTCAATGTCGGTCGTATCCCTTCTTTCGGTAAATCTTTGTCTTGACGAGAATCATTTATTTCGGATAACTTAAATCTATTAATCGGAGTGGTCCGAACTACCCATCTTGAATTCTTCCATTCAACTATGTCGCCTTTAGAAAGTGACATTGCAAATTTTTTGCCATCCCACTCTTTATTTATTATCTCTTCATGTCTTAATCTTCTATTATAAGCTTCCAACATATTTATATATCGTGCTTCATAAATTTCATCGCCTTTTTTATTCCTACCAATAAAAATTTCTAGGTGATGATACTCGGAACTTTCCACAAACTTCGGTAATTTATTACTTCCAACGGCAATCATGGAACTATTTTTAGCAATCAATCTTACTTTTTTGATTGGAGTTACCTTTTTGCCGTCTTTACTTTTAAGCAAAGGAGGGTTGAACTCTAAACTCTTAATTGCAGCTGCTACTTTTAATGTGCTATCACCGTTGATTAATGATTCAATGTGACTTTTGACTACGGATCTAATTCGATCATCCGCTATTCGATCAAGTTCCTTTTCGTTTAGCATGAAAATGGGTTTGCGGAAATGAAATTTAGTAACTTCTTCTTTATTTTGATGGTAATTAGTCTCGTCATGTAGTTGCCCACGAACCCTTCTGTCAAGCTTGTAAGACGTAATTACTTTAGATAGTACTTCCTCAACATTTTTTCTAAATCCTTTCCACGGATCGTCTATTCGCGTAGATTTACTTCCGATCATTTCAGCTTTTTTTATGCCAGTCGAAAGGTTTTTTATAGTTTTTGCGTCGGTTAAGGCTATTGCCAATGCATCCACAGCATGATGTCGGTGATCTTCTCTAGTTTTGTAACCACCA
>JAJYVQ010000219.1 GCA_021791915.1 Actinomycetes bacterium
GACTGTTCGTAAGTTCTGACAAATTCATTTAATTAGAACTTACGGAGTAATTTTAAGACTATTTTTTGCTGCCAGTACACCCGAAGAGTTACAAATTCTTCCTGGCTGATTATTGTCGATAGAACATATAGTGGCTGTAAGGTAGTTAGCGCTTCCAATGATTGCCTGAGTCGATTGAGTATTAGGATTACTTAAGTTTGACGCAATAGTTTTATGGCTTAATCCTTGAAGCAATTGAGGATCGTAGTTTGCCGTAGAGTACCAACTTCCGCCTATATCTATAAAAGGTATGCTTCCGTTGCCAATAGTGTTTAATAGGTTGTTCTCTTCTGGAGTTGGATTTTGCAACGGGGTATGATTTATAGTCTGCATTTCAACTTCTACAAATGATATGTACGGTGAGCTATATTTAACTTTAGCAAGCGAAAATGTAGGAGTGTAAGGATATACGTCTGTACTAGAAGAAAAAGCGGTATATAGGTTTGAAATTATTCCAAATCTAGATAGTGCCAATATAAGAGCCCATCTTTCTGCCCCACAGTAGGGACACCACTCGTCACCCATGTACAGAACTTCGGGTTTGTTGTTTAATACTAAGGGAGTACTGTTTAATTGACTTGGAAGACCTGATACGAGCGAATCTCCAGTTCCGATTTTGTTATACTCACTTATCGGGATTTGGGTTAATTCATTTACAAGATTATTTGGAGTCGGCGTCAAGATGTTCTTATTTGTAGTTTGAGCATTAGATTGTGAAATTGAACCAGATGAATTAGTTGAAGAGCTGGATGCCAATATAATTACTACGATTATTATAACTATTAGAACCGCCCCAATTATCGAAGCGATCAGTGGCACATTTGATTTTTTTGGCGGCAGCTGGTCTTTACGTGAATTCATTGGGACAGTGTCTGAATTTGTCATGATAACAGTATACTAAACGTGTTATAAATTTAAATTGTTTGAATTAAATTAATTAAATTTAATCTTTATTTGGACTTAATTCCATATTTTGCAATTATAAGTTTGCGTTTATAGTTTGCCTAGAATAGTTTGTCTAGAATAGTTTGTCTAGAATAGGGAGTGTCTGTGAAATTAAGTGATTAATTTTAATAATTGCTTCAGTTAGTTATCGGATTAATTTAGGATGTTATCGCTGTGAAGTAAGTTATCGCTGTGAAATAATTTTATTTACTATATTACATTTAGCTACTGACATTATCGTGATATGTATTATTGTGTAATAACTATTTTAATATAGCATGCTCTAATCTATGGTCTGCTTTTTAGGGTCTGTTCATACTTAGGCTGTTCTCAAAAAGATGGATCTCATCGGATATAGTGAATCTTTTTTAGTAGTTATGTGAAATTCCGTCTTTTGTTTTATTTGTACTTAGTTTAGATTAGCTTGAAAATTAGATTAGTTTCATGTGATGACAAATTCCAGATAATATATGGTAAAAAAAGTTTTATCATTTGAATTAAACGTTGTCATGGAGTAGTTTATTTAATAATGAAAATGTCACCTGATAACAAAATTGAAATAAGACCTGCCTCAACGCTTATATTAATGAGGTCAACCGACAGGGTCGTAGATAATGTTGAGTTTGAAGTATTCATGCTAAGAAGAAATTTAAACTCTGATTTTGTAGGTGGTGCCTTTGTATTTCCAGGTGGTGGAGTTCTAGCGGATGACTTTGACGAGAAAATTCTAAAAAGATGTATAAATTTTTCGGCTGAAATAAACGACTCAAAATTTAAATTAGAACGAGGCGGTTCAATCGGATACTTTGTAGCTGCAATAAGGGAAACATTTGAGGAAGCAGGTATATTGGTAGGATTGGCAGAGCACAATAATAATATAGATTTTGATGAATATAGAAGTCGATTAAACTCAAAAGAAATTAAGTTTTCAGAATTTTTAGAATCCGAAGATATTTACCTTGACCTATCTACCGTTTACTATTTTTCGCACTGGACTACTCCAGTCGGTCCGCCCCGAAGATATAGCACTAGGTTTTTTGTATCAGCAATAGATCCTAAATTTGAGCTCAGTCATGACAATGGCGAAACCATAGAAGCTAAGTGGATTAATCCAAAACTAGCTTTAAATCTTTATGAAAAAGGGGAATTTGAAATTATATTCCCGACTGCAAGAAATTTAGAAAAGTTAGTTGTCTATAAAACAAGGACCGAGGTAGTTGAAAACGTATCTAAATATGACAATATTTTAGAAACGGTTCCTAGAATTACAGCAGATGGAGACGAAATAAAAATATTGATCCCAGGAGATGAGGGTTATTAAGCATAAAAGTGTTTTGAAAATACTCAAATCTGGAGTTTGAATGTGAATTTCAATTTTTGAGTAACTTTAAAACTTTAAATGTCTACTTTAGGTTTAGAAATGGAATATAAACGTTTAAATGTCAGAATTTCAAATGACGAAGAAATTCTTGATAGCGAAGTTGCAGTCGAAATAGCAAGTGGAGTCATACGCTTACTTGCTCCAAATCCGTCGATTTATACTGGTAAAGGTACGAATACCTATTTGATTAGCGACGATAACTCGACTTTAGTAATAGATCCTGGTCCCGCAGACAAAGGTCATATTTCTAATATCATTGAAATATCGCCTAACCAAATTAAAGCTATTGCAGTTACTCACACACATATAGATCACTGGCCTGGTACACCAATGTTAAAAGAACTGACTGGTGCAAGTACATACGGTTACGGTAAAAAAGACGGATTTGAACCCGACTTTGAATTAAGTGATTTTCATAAATTAGAGGTTAACTCCAGGTTGCTAACCTGTCTGTACACTCCAGGACATGCTTCAAATCACATCTGTTATCTATTGGAAGATTCAGATTTGTTATTTACTGGAGATCATCTAATGAATGGTGCTACAGTCATAATACCTCCTCCTGATGGCGATATGGGAGACTATATTCGAAGTTTAAGGCGTTTACTTGAAGAGTTTGAAAATATAAAAACTATAGCCCCTGGTCACGGTAGGTTGATAAACGATCCTAAAACCGAAATTAAAAAGGTTATTGAACATAGGCTAGCAAGAGAAAATAAGGTTATAGATGCATTGAAATTGAAGGACTCTCAGACTATAGATGAACTTTTGGGATATGTGTACAGTGACGTTTCAGAACAGCTTTATCCTTTGGCAAAAAGTAGTCTTTTCGCTCACTTGAGGAAGTTATATGACGAGTCAGTCGTGACTGGAATAACAGATGCCGGAAAAGTAATCAAAGATGACCCTCATGCAAAATGGAAACTTATATGACGTAGTTAATTTCTGATATTACTTATGTTTGACAGTTGGACCTTTTATTAGTTTTTAAACATCAGTTAGA
>JAJYVQ010000038.1 GCA_021791915.1 Actinomycetes bacterium
AACTTGAAACGATGCCATCGCCACCCATTGGCACGAAGTGAAAGCTGGATTTGAACAAGCTTCTACTTGTACAGCAGATCCTACATCATTCATATTGCCGTTCACTTCGCCAGTTGTAAACACCAATGATGGATCTGTAGACTGAATTTCAGACACGACGCCACCAGCATTTGTCAGACCAAATTGACCATTATCGAGTTGGTAATCTTCGGCTGCTGCAACAATAGAATTACCTAAGTTAGATTGAGCACTGAAAAGACATTCATAATAACACGTCCTTTTAGGATGAAATTCTAGATACCATACGATCACTCCACCGAACAGCAATATTACGACAAATAAGCCCAAGATTAATGTTTTTTTCCATCTGGAGAGTTTTTTTAGCAATTTGTTTAATCCTTAAAGATCAAATATTTAATTTGTACCAGTGACTTAAATCATATCACATCATTGATTTCAAACTTCAGATCATGTCAAGATTCTGATACAAATTTACTCACCTCTATAACTTTTAGTTAAGGTCAAATCTGTCCAGCATCATTACTTTATACCACGTAGCTACGAAATCATTAATAAACTTGGCAGAAGAATCTCGTGATGCGAATATTTCTGCTACCGCCCTAAGTTGTGAATTGGAACCAAACACCAAATCCACCGCCGTCGCTTTCCACTTAACTTCATTTTTTGCAATCTCACTTCCTATAAATATATCTTCATCAGATTCTGATTTTGACCAGACTATATTATTATCTAGTAAATTCACAAAATAGTCGCTAGACAACGTTCCTTTGCGATAAGTCAAAATCCCCAATTCAGAATTATCGAAGTTACATCCTAATACCCTAAGTCCACCAAACAATACAGTCATTTCTGGAATTGTTAACGATAAAAGATGGCTACGATCTATCAACAATTGTTCTGTTGGAACACTAACACCTTTTTTGCAATAATTTCTAAAGCCGTCTGCGATGGGTTCTAAAACCTTAATCGAATCAATATCAGTTAATTCTGAGTTTGCATCCGTACGTCCGGGAGTAAAAGGAACTTCAATTTCAAAATTTGCATTGTTAGCTGCAAGTTCAATCCCTACATTACCACCTAAGACAATTAAATCTGCTAGCGAAACTTTAATGCCATCAGTTCTAGACTTATTAAATTCTGATTGAATAGATTCCAATGTTGACAACACTTTGTTTAATTCAATTGGATTATTGACTTCCCAATCTATTTGTGGCATTAATCTAATTCTTGCTCCATTTGCTCCACCCCTTAAGTCAGTCTGCCTAAAAGTCGAAGCTGAAGCCCAAGCTGTTTTTACTAACTCTGATATACTTAAACCACTGTTAATGATTTTATTTTTCAGTTCGTCTATTTCTGTTTTACCTATTAGCTTATAATTTGGTTCGGGTATCGGGTCTTGCCAAATAAATTCTTGTTGTGGAACAAGCGGACCAACATACTTAGATTTTGGACCCATGTCTCGATGGATTAATTTAAACCAAGCGTTGGCAAAAGCTAATTCAAACTCTTTCGGATTTTCATAGAAATGTCTACTTATTGGACCGTAAATAGAATCTTCTTTTAAGGCTAAATCAGTAGTTAGCATCGTTGGAGGATGTTTAATGGTAGATTCATGGGCATCTTGAATTAAATAGTTCTTATCTATATTCTTCGGTTGCCATTGATATGCACCCGCTGGACTTTTTACTAAGACCCAATCATACTTAAATAGGTTTTCAAAAAATCCCATATCCCACTTTGTAGGGTTATTTGTCCAGATCCCCTCTACCCCACTCGTATACGTATCAATTCCGATTCCAGTTTTATAAGAGTTTTTCCATCCTAACCCTTGTTGTTCTATCGGAGCTCCTTCTGGTTCGGCACCCACAAAAGAACTTTCGTTAGCCCCGTGAAATTTTCCAAAAGTATGACCGCCTGCGATTAAGGCCACAGTTTCTTCGTCATTCATTGCCATTCTTGCAAAAGTCTCTCTTATATCTTTGGCAGCTTCGATCGGATCAGGATTACCGTCTGGGCCCTCTGGATTAACATAAATTAGCCCCATTTGCACTGCTCCAAAAGGACGATCTAGCACACGATTATCGTTATATCTTTTATTCGATAACCAAGTTTCTTCAATGCCCCAGTTAATATCTTCTTGAGGCTCAAAAATATCTTCCCTGCCAAAGGCGAATCCAATTGTTTTTAATCCCATTAACTCTAATGCGCAATTCCCCGCAAATACAATTAAATCAGCCCATGAAACACTGTTTCCAAATTTTTGTTTAACAGGCCACAATAATCTTCTAGCTTTATCTAAATTTGCATTGTCTGGCCAGCTATTTAATGGTGCAAAGCGTTGGTTCCCATGTCCTGCCCCACCTCTACCGTCGAATATTCTATACGTCCCTGCACTGTGCCATGCCATCCTAATAAACAGGGGTCCATAGTTTCCAAAATCAGCTGGCCACCATTTTTGTGACTTAACCATGAGATCATTTAGATCATTTTGCAACTCTACTACATCCAATTTTGCTAATTCTTTTCGGTAATCAAAGTCTTGTCCCAATGGGTTGTTATCTTTTGATTGCTGAGTTAATATTTTTAGATTTAATTGATTAGGCCACCAGTCAGAATTGGAACGACCATTGTGGTTAGCAATTGAAAAAGGACATCCTTTAGTAGGAGTACTACTGCTACTGTCTTTCGTCATTTAAAACCTCCGTAAAAATAAAATGATAACTGGGTTTATCTTAAACCCAAGATCATATAATTTTTTCTTATTATTGCTATTAACTTGATAAGATTTACTTATGATAGAAAACAGACGCATCGATTACACCTTACGACAAATTCGATATGTCCTATCTATTTACGAACTACAGAATTTCACGAAAGCCGCTAGAGCCAACAATATTTCACAACCTGCACTAAGCGCACAACTGCTGGAATTAGAAAAGATGCTAAATATTCAAATTTTTGAACGGGCACCAAATAGGCTTATCGTAACTGCTCCAGGAAAAGAGATAATAGAGCATTTCAAAAAGATTCAAAGAGAAATGGATGAGTTAGATAATAAAATAAGCCTTGTTACAAGTGGCAAATTACTGTCCTTAAATTTTGGAATAATACCTACAATGGCACCGTATCTGGTGCCACGTATTCTTAAAGATATAAAATTAAAACACAAATCTATTAAATTAATATTACGTGAAGAACAGACCGACTATCTAGTCGATAAATTACTTGAAGGTAAGTTAGAATTCTGCTTAGTCGCACTACCAATATTAAAAACAGGGGTGAGCGAAAAGTTTATAGCCAAGGACCCATTCTTTGCTATAGCAAATAAATCACATGAACTAGTTACTAAAAATATTTGTAGCATAGCTGATTTGACACAAGACAAGTTAATATTGTTAGAAGATGGTCATTGTCTGCGAGATCAAGCACTTGAAGTTTGTAAATTAGATTCCAAAAGTTATGTCAGAGAAATTCAGGCAACAAGCATGAATACCCTTGTTCAAATGGTATCTGAAGGACTAGGAATTTCTCTAATTCCTTTAAGTTCAATTCAAGTTGAATTGCGCAATACTCCTGACATTAAGCTAATACCATTAAAAGATAACAATGCCAACCGGTCAATAGGCTTAATTTGGAGAAAAAATAGTTCTTATAATGAGCCACTACTAAAACTCGTAGAAACGGTATCAGTGGCTGTAGAATTCCAGCTAAAACAGTCGTTAAAATTTGTTAACAAACTTTTAAAGACTAATTGACTTTTTGATAGAAAATGATTCAAATAGTTGATCTCCAATTAAATATATAACTTGTTCACTTTGTTAAATAATTGTGTCAATGGTACAGCTATATAGTTTTAAATTAGTTAAATTACCAGTTACGGTCTACAAGTCCTAAAATATTAAACATCCCAACACTTGACGTTTTAGAATCCTAAGTTCTGCTGAGATTTTCTAATTTATTCTAGAATAGTGAGCGTGTTGACTACGCATTCGAAGGCACTTTTTCAAATATAAAATCATCCAAAATTGGTTGTTTCATATCGTCTCTAAATTTTTCCATCGTCCATGGCCAAACTGATGGTATACCTCTGTCATCTAAATACCAACTGTTACACCCAGTGACCCATACAGTTTTCTTTGTCGCTTCAACTCGTCTTGCTTCGAAATCTTGGGTCGCCTCCGTTTTTGGTTCGACCAATTGATCCCCATCTTCAATTGCACGCTCAATAAGCTGCAAACAGTAGTCAACTTGAATTTCAGCAACATCTATCAGTGAGAAATTACCGACAGGACCATTTGGGCCATTTAGCAAAAACAGATTTGGGAATTTTGGAACCATTATGGACATATATGCATAAGGTCTAGGATTCCAAACATCATCTAATTTCAAACTGTCTTCACCAACTACGGTCATGGGACGTAAAAATGCGTCTACTTTGAATCCCGTAGCTAACACAATTGTATCTAAGCCTATTGTCTCACCAGTATCAATTTCAATTCCTGATTCGGTTATCCGTACTATATGGTCTGTAATCAAATGCGCATTTGTTCTAGATATCGCTTGATAAAAGTTAGGTGAGACAATCAGTCTTTTACAGGCTGCTTTATAATTTGGTCTTAACTTTTCTCTTAATACTGGATCTGGAACGTTAAATTCTAAATTAAACAAACAACTTTCTTGAAGCATATTCGCTTCTTTGGATTCTGCGTTTACTACTGCATCAGCAAAATATGCCGTAAATGTTCGTGAAATCTCATCTCTCATTTTTTGAAGTTCGTCGGGAGAATTTTTCAGCTTCTCTCGTGTTTGTTCGTCAATTACATCATTGGGCACACCTAATACCCACTGTGCCGTCCTCTGAAAAAGATACATTTGATCTACATCTTCTATGGATGCTGCCACGATTTGAACTGCAGTAGACCCAGTGCCGACTACCCCAACTTTTTTGTTTTTAAGAGAATAACCCTCTGGCCACCTGGCGGAGTGAAAAATATCACCCTTGAATAAATCAATGCCTTCAATGTCCGGATATTTGGGATGATGAAGTACTCCAGTTGCTGCAATTACGTAGTTGGCAGTTGTATTTTTACCGTCACTAGTTGTAACATTCCAAAGACCGTCTTTTAATTCCAGTTTAGTGACTTCTAACTTAAATTTAATGCTGTCGTAAACTCCATACTTGATAGCTACGTTTTTAAAATAATTAAAGATTTCGCTACCTTCTGAAAAAACATGACTCCAATCGGGTTTTTGTTCAAATGAATAACAGTATAGGTGTGATGGAACGTCACATGCAACCCCAGGATACCTATTTTCTCGCCATGTGCCTCCTACTTCACCTTCTTTTTCAAATATTTCAATATTGTGGAAACCAGCTTCTTTTAACTTAATGGCCGACAAAATTCCTGCCATACCGGCTCCTATAATCACAAATTTTAACTCATTTTTAGATATTTGCGCTGTTGCCATTATTCTAAACCTTCTTTCGTACGATTTTAAATTTAATTAAATATAATAATTAATCATAATTAAAACATAAAATATAATTCAAATCGTAATTACGTATCCAGTTTAATTTTTAGTATTAAATTGTAAGTTTTTAATCCCGACTTATATTTACCTTGGAAATTCTTCTTTCACTTTAAACCTCTTCTAAGTAAAATTTACTACCAGATACATCTTTTGTGGGTTCGACAGCATAAACAGCTATCATTAAAACGAGCAATTCACAATACTAAACTCATAATACTAAACTCATAATACTAAACTCATAATACTAAACTCATAATACTAAACTCATAATACTAAATTCATAATATTATTATGAAGTGAATTAGAATATATAAAATTTAGCTAGAAGTTCCTAGATACATCCAGCTGTAGAGTACAAATAAAACTAATTTAAATTACAGACAATAGATTGCTAAAAAATCAAGCACTAACTTAATTAAGCAGTAAACGTTTCTGCGACTCTTTAAAGAGTTAATATTTAAAATATTTGAAGTAAGTTTTATTCATTTTCTCGGTTTTTTTCAGATTGTAAATTAGTTTCAATCGATTTAGCGTCAGAGATGATCTTTAAAAGTACCTCATCTTGGGACTTCAGATGATTCTGCAACTGTTGGCACTCACTTAAGATGGACTCTGCGTCCTTATAGGTCAAAAGTGCCCTTTTGTCAGCTGCTTTACCTTGAATATTTTGTCCAACAATAATTATGGGCAACAATACTAGCTGTAAAAAAGTCTGAGCTATCCAACTTACTATTACAAGTGCGCTTTTTGATGCGATGGCTGCGGGCAAAGACACTAGGGTAAGCAGGAAAAATAGGTAGCCAGCCCACATAGTCCCGACAATTTTTGTAATCGCAGCTCCAATTTTGCCATTTATCCCAATCCGCTCATCATCAACTGTAGGCGGAACCATTTTTTTGCGCTCCTCAATATGAGGATGCTGTATATAATTGAACAGGTCCATAAATTGAATTTAGCCAATAAAGTTAATGAATTCAAGGATTATGCTCATTTAATGGATAAACGTCTTTAATACTTAAACCAAAGAGTAAATCTTTCGCCATAAAAACTTCGAGGCGGTCACTTTGCTCAAATTCAAGTGTAAGTTAACCAGTTTCGTCGATAAATCTCGACATTAAAAGTTACGTAAGTAAGTTATTTTTCGGCAAGATATCTAGGAGAATAAGTATTTTATTTCAGGATTGTTTTGTAAACGCAGAAGACTCAGACTTAACAAGCTCAACTAAACCGTTTAAATCAAGATTCATATCGTAAAGGTGATACCCCCAGCTAGGACCTAGCTCTTCAGTTAATACTAATCGTTTATCCCCTGGTACGCGATTTTGAGTTATCTGCAAATATGAAGCACCACCTTGAAACATACATTGACCCACTAAGTAATTAGGATAAGTTACCCAATTGTACTCTGAACTCGGAAGACTGCCGATCTCCCCTAATAAGCTGGATGTCAAATGAGTCGGGACTAGCGGGCTCAAGTTTGCAGGACCACCTTTTAACGCCGATGGATTAACACAGACTACTTGATCTGAACTAATCGAAGTCCGCCCGAACATTGAATCTGACGGTGGAATATTTGGAAAGCTCGAATATGCTATCAAACAACCAGTCTGCGCGGTCGACTTACATTCTGGAACGTGATTAAATGTTCCACCTACAGTTTTTCCGATAGGAACCACTACATTTCCTCCAAGCAATATAGCAGAAACCAACCTTTTCCTCAAACTTGGATTATTATCGATCTCATGTTTTATCAAAGCCGAAAGCAAAAATGCACCTTGAGAATGTCCGATTAAGACAAAACCACGATTTTGGTTAAAATTGTGGATATAATCTTCAAATGCGCTGAGCATTGAATTGTAAGCGAGATTCACGCTCGGCTTTGGATTGCCCTGACCCAAAAGTCCCCTAACTGTAACCTGCCTATAAATTGGAGCATATACTTTACAAACTCTAGAAAACATTGCAGCTTGAGCTATTGCAACTGACACTTCTGCTGGACCTACTTTTTCCGCAGCGTTACCACTTCGTTGCCCGCTTACCGTAGGATACACATAAAAACAGTCAATAGGAGGATTATTTGCATCCTTAAAATTAAGCAAAGACACTACTTTATTCTGTGAATTTAATACTGCCGTTGTTAAATTTGATAGACATGGATTTTTAGATATCTCGGGATTGCATAACCATAAAGTACCTGAAGCGTCGGTGCCGTTCTTGTTTATATGAGGCAACTTCGCTTGAGCTATATTTGAAGCACCCTGTGTATTGCTATTCTGAGTCGATGAACAGCTTGCCAATACTATACCAATGGCTAATACTATAAATACTGCAATATCTAGTTTCAGTTTCGATCTCAATTTTTCTCCGCTTAGTTAAAATTCGTTAAAATTAGAAAACTACTAATCTCGTTATCCTACTACAATTCTAAACAAACAACTGTCTCGAAATCTTAATCTACCAAAATTTAGTAATTGTTTAGAATAAAAGTTGGGAGAATCCTATTCAATTATTTAATTTTCATTTCAATAGCTTTTATAATATCTGCAGCAGTACACTTATAGGATTAAGAGTAGAAACATGTTACAATCTGACAACAAATGAACCAAAATACCAATCAACCTTCTGATTCAACCGCTAGTGAAATGGAACTCAACATTTTAGACGCTGAAGCTATGTTAATTTTGGCGTAGTTTACCGTAATGGGTTTTGTATCACGGTACGGGTTTATTTGAGATGAAATAGAGGACTTAAATATAGCAACTAATAGTCATTGAATTATTGCAGTTGATTCTACAGTAACGAACACTAACCTTAGTAGTATTTGCACTTGGTTAAACAGTATCCTCACCGTAAAAACTTCACTGAACTAGGAAGAACTCATAAGTAAAGATCATATAAGTAAAGTACCTCGCTACTTAGGTCTATCAAGAGAGGTGTTGCTCACATCAATCGACAGTTTCAGATTAGACTTTCATGGATGATTTTAATGTGGATGCTTTAGCAAATTACTATCTAAAATCGATAATTGAAATCTATTTGGACTCGGGTAAGTACTTATTATAAAAGTTTATAGACGACAATTTACTTCAAAACGATCTACTGATTATTAACTCACATAGTCTAAACATAGTCTAATTAAAACACTAAACAATTTTGATCTAAATATATATCTTAAAACTAACTATCCGACTTTGAATTTTTTGACGTTTTAGATTTTTGGTGTAACTCCTGAGCTGATTTTGAACCAGGTCGGGGTTTTCTAGTAACAGCTCTAACTGAGGGATTCTGCCCGTTCTGTTTTCTGGTTGCTGCCTTATGTAAGTCAGATGTGGCAGCTACAAGATAGTCCCCAATTTTATCGATGTCCGGTATAAGCTCTCTGCAACTTTGAAGCCCGAAAAACATAGAACCCATATAACTCATAACGGTCACATTTAATCCGACGCCTTCTATTAAAGGTCCTATGGGATAAGCTGCAAGCATCTTGGCACCACCTGCAAAAAGAGGGAAGTTAGGTCCGGGTACATTGGATATTATGAGATTAAAAATAGGTCTTAAGCGATCAGCCATTTGAGAAGACGAGATAAGTCTTGCTGCTCTAGCGGCAACAGCTGGAGCTGCGAACTCAGTCCAGTTAGACAGTGTTTCAGCACCGATAGCTTTTTCCTGTTCTTTGGCTATTTTTGAATTTTCGCTCATGGATGACAACCTTTTAATTGGGTCTTTCTGAGAGGTCTCCAAAGACACAAGCATCATAGACACTCTATTCCCCATCGTACCTTTCTGATCCTCTGTTCTCACCGATATTGGTATCATTGCAACGAGATCTTTTTCAGGAAGATCTTTGTGCTCGATTAAGTAGTTTCTGAGTGCGGTCCCGCAAATAGTTAAAACTACGTCGTTAACAGTACCAGCAAAAACATTCTTAATAAACTTAACGTCGTCTAAAGAAATCTCTGTAAAGGCAACTTTCCTATGAGGTGTTAAAGCGCCGTTCATTATGGTCTTGGGTGCTGAAAAAGGTGCAGGAGGTGGTTTTGAGATTCCCGGCATTCGGTTTCTCTGTGATAGATTCAACATTGCGTCAACTGTTTGTTTAAATGTTCTAGCAATTGACATTGGGTGCTTGGCTAAAGCATTTAATCCATAGGCGATTAATTCCAGATCAGATGGAATTCTATCTGGCTTCCAAGTAGGGTCTTCTTTTTCTATTGGACGTATTTCATTCGACAGATCCAAAAAATTAGCCATAAGCTCAGCACCTGAAACACCATCAATAGCTGCGTGGTGAGTTTTGGTAACCATTGCAATCATTCCATCTTCAAGACCCTCCACCATATACAGCTCCCACAAAGGTCGAGTTAGATCCAATGGTCTACCTACTATATCAGCGGTAAATTCTCCTAGCTCTTTTACAGAACCTGGAGAAGGCAACGATGCCCGCCTTACATGATAATCAAGATCAAAATCAGGGTCTTCAATCCAAATCGGATGGTGCAGTCCAAAAGGAATGTTCAGAACACGCCGCCTAAAAGGAGGTAACAGAGGCAGACGATCTAAAACAAGCTGCCTAAAAGTCTCAAAATTGTAACCCTTGGGCATTGTGGATGGGTCAAATACGAAAGTACCACACACATGGTTGTGCATAGACGAAGTCTCAGTAGACAAAAACATTGCATCTAAGCCAGTAAGAGGTTTCATTCCTATTTTCCTCCCTAAATATTACAAATCTTACCACCAAGTATACATTAAAATAGCTAAATTGATTCTCTCGATAAACTAAACCAATTCAGAGCTCAGCATAACTGAGTAAATAAATTTAAAAGTAACGCCGAAAATTAACCATTAAAAGTTCAAAATAGCTTTACTTTGCGATTTAACCAAATCGACTTTTTTAGCTACCCGTGGAGCCAAATCCATCCGAGCTTCTAGAAGAATCAGAGAGCCCATCAATTGAGTCTAAAACCGAAAACTCAACTGGCACCAACGAGAGTATCAACATCTGAGCTATTCTATCCCCTCGCTTTATCTCATAGTCATTCTCGGGATCAGTATTGATTAAAACTACTTTAATCTCTCCCCTATATCCGCTATCTATTAAACCCGGTGAATTCACAAGAGTGACACCGTGTTTTTTGGCCAATCCTGATCTTGGAAGTATCAGCCCGAAAGTATTCACGTGTAGTTCAATTACAATTCCAGTAGATACGGTTTGTCTATGATTTCTTTTTAACAGCGTCAGATTTTCTCTACTATATAGATCCACTGCAGCATCACCACGGTTAGCATAAGCTGGCACAGGAAGCTCGCTATCTAACTGAACTAATTTAATTTTCATCATAACTTTTTATCATATTGCAGTTCAAAAACAGTTAAATTAAGTGTGACATAAAATTGCGTGATTGCCTACTTTAATACAAATTGACATACATTCATTAAAGTCGACCAATTTTATTATAGAATCTAATAAACATTACTTTTGAAAGAATTTACTATGCTAGTTTGGATGGACCTGGAGATGACCGGGCTTAACCCCGAAATTGATGCGGTTATCGAAATCGCTACAATAATTACCGATGACAATTTAAATATAGTAGCAGAAGGCCCAGACTTGGTTATCCAAACAGATCCCGAATTGCTAAATAATATGGAAGATGTTGTACAGACAATGCATTCAAAATCTGGGCTCATAGACGAAGTCAGAAGTTCACAGATAACTCTTGAAGATGCAAAACTTAGGACATTGGACTTTATAAAACAGTACGTCGATCCTGGTACAACACCTTTGGCTGGCAATTCAATTGGTACCGATAGAAGGTTTTTACTTAAATATATGAGTGAAATAGAAAACTACCTTCACTACAGATCAGTAGACGTATCTACAATAAAAGAACTCTGCAAAAGGTGGTATCGTGACGAATTCAAATACCTACCAAAAAAAGAGTCAGCCCATCGAGCACTCGACGATATAAAAGCTTCCATAGAAGAGCTTTTGTACTACAAAAATAAAATATTTATCAATTCGCAGACCGAACAAAAACTGTAATACAACTTCAGTCTCAAAAAGCTCGCAAAGTGAATTACAGAGTGTAGTGAGAAGAACTAATATGAACAATGTTTTGATCCTTTTACAATTTCATGTTGTAAACTTGCGTCTAAATGAAATTTATAATTAAAAAACTCTCTATCTTAATAGTCACAGTTTTTATTGCGAGTATTTTTGGGTTTATATTTGAGCATTTAATACCTGGCAATCCCGCTGTGGCAATACTAGGACCGCAAGCAACCCCTCACAATGTCGCTGTACTGACCACAAAATTAGGACTAAATAAGTCACCTGTCCAACAATACTTTACATGGATTAAGAATTTTTTTACCGGACATTTCGGTTATGCCTATTCAAGCGGAGATTCCGTTAAAACTCTTATTGCTCAGAGTTATACAGAAACCTTAGAATTAATAGTAGGTTCTCAAGTTCTAGCTTTTCTAATTGCGATACCTATTTCAGTTAGAGCTGCAGTTAAGCCGAATAAGATCTTTGATAAATTTACTTCAGTCATCTCTTTTGGATTTTATTCTTTTCCTGCTTTCGTGGTCGCACCGATTCTGATACTGATATTTGCGGTAAAGCTTGGAATTGTTCCAGCTAGCGGTTACGTGGGACCTAGCCAGTCAATTGGTCAAAATATTAAAGACATGGCACTACCGTGCATTACTTTGGCTCTAGGATCTTTTGCAGTTTACAGCCAAATTTTAAGAAGTGAACTTGTGAATTTGCTCAAAGAAGACTTTGCGCTGTTTGCTAAATCTAAAGGTATAAGCAAATATAAAATTGTCTTTAAACACTGCTTCAGACTTTCAAGTTTGTCTTTAGTTACAATATCTGGCCTACAAATAAGCACTCTAATTACTGGAGCTTTTGTAATCGAGTATATTTTTCAGCTTCCAGGTCTTGGAACTTTAATTATAAATGCTATAAACAGTAAAGATTACTTAGTGATACAAGCTGTAAGTGTGCTAGTAGTGATGGCTGTTGCGACAATAAATACGTTAGTTGATATATCCTATGCGTTTCTAGATCCAAGGATAAGACGTGAAAACTGACATTACAACAAAAAAGCATCGAACCAAAGTTAAATTAGGGATCTTTTTCTGGCTATGCACTTTTTGGATTGTTGCTGTCATATTGGTAGCAGTTTTAGCTCCTTTTCTTCCACTAGACAGTCCAAATAAAACTTTTGAATGTCAGCCATTTTTGGCTCCAAATACAAGTCATATTTTCGGGTGCGATGATTTAGGTAGAGATATGTTTTCTAGAGTAATTTACGGTTCCAGGGTATCAATGTTTGTGGGGATAGTCTCAATCCTGATCGGAATGCTTATAGGGGGAACTCTGGGAATGATTAGTGGATTTCTCGGCAAAAAGCTTGATACATTTTTAAATACAGCAGCTAATATAATTATTTCATTTCCCACGTTAATTTTTTTATTGGCCGTTGTCGCAGTATTCAAGCATTCACTTATAGTAATTACTTTATCAATTGCTTTTATCTCAATCCCATTGTTATTTAGGGTAATCCGCTCAGCTACGATTGCTGTGTCGAATAAAGACTTTATTCAAGCTGCAATTGTCTTAGGATCTAGTAAGTTCAGAATACTTTTTGTAGAAATTTTACCCAATATTTTATCTCTTGGGATAATTTATGGGTGCTTAGGTATAGGTAGTGCGATAATTGCCGAAGGGACTTTAGCCTTCTTGGGACTATCTGTTAGCCTTCCTACTCCAAGCTGGGGGAATATGATCGCTGAAGGTGCCCAATCTTATCTAAGGCGAGACTTTTTAATTACACTTTGGCCTTCTATCTTTATCATTGTTACTGTTGTTTGCTTTAATTTCATTTCACAAAGACTAGAACACCAATTCAACTCCTCTGACAACAAAGTTTAAAATTAACTACATTATTAAAACCAAAAAACATGTAAATGAAAAAAACATCTAAACAAATTGAACCAAATGAAAATGCTCTTACAGTTAACAATCTGTCAGTTTCATTTAAGACTGAAAGAGGTTTACTTAAGGCAGTTGATTCTGTATCATTTACTATTCCAAAAGGATCCGTATTGGGTATTGTCGGAGAGTCAGGGTCTGGTAAGACCGTACTTTGTAGAACGCTGATAAGACTACTGCCCGAATCAAACCTAAATATTGAAGGGTCAATAGATCTGTTTGGGATAAACGTTACTGAACTAAGAAAAAGACAGCTAAGACAACTCTATAAAAATGTTGCATCAATAATATTTCAAGATCCTCTTACAGCTTTAAATCCCGTTATGAAGGTAAAACATCAGATCGCAGAAAGCCTAAAACTCCACACTGAAACAAGTCGATCTCAAAGAAAACAAGAAGTAATCGATATTTTGGAACTTGTAGGTATACCGGATCCGCAAATCAAAGCTAATTGCTATCCACATCAGCTTTCGGGGGGTCAAAGACAGAGAGTAATGATTGCATGCGCCATAGCTAGTTCACCTACTTTACTGATCGCCGATGAACCAACTACAGCACTGGACACAACAATTCAACTCCAAATTTTGCAACTTTTAAAGTCTTTACAAAAATTAAATCAAATGACGCTTATTTTGGTTTCACACGATCTGGGTGTAGTTAACTACATATGCGACTACGTGGCTGTAATGTATGCAGGTAAACTCGTAGAATTCGGGAAAACCTCTGACGTTCTAGATCATCCTTATATGCCCTATACAAAAGCTCTATTAGATTGCATGCCTTCTTTATCAAAGCCAAAATCTCACAAATTACAGTCGATACCAAACTCCATGCCCGACCCTTTTAGCCTACCTTTGGGCTGTAGGTTTGCTCCCAGATGCACTTACGTACAATCTAGGTGCGTTATAGAGTCTCCAAAGCTAATAAGTGATAGTAGTGAAGCCAACATTCATGAGTATGCGTGTTTTTTCCCGATTAAACCTATAGTTTCTAAGGTGGCGTTAACTTCACAAACTGACAATGAAAATACATGACTGTGACAATTCATGACAATTACAATTCATACAGTGACAATTCATACAGTGACAACAGTACTTCAACTGGTTCTGCAACTTAAGTTACCCAAAGTGAGCCTAAATGAATAAAGAAGAACCTAAAACTACTCAAACTACTGACAACGAACATATCACACAAGACTCGGTTTTACTGAAGATTCAAAATCTTAAAGTTCAGTTTAAATCACAGAGTAAAAATAATATTGGAGTAAAAGGTAAGGTCGAAATCATTTCCGATGTTTCTTTTGATCTAAAAGAAGGCCAAATTTTAGGTATTGTCGGTGAATCTGGGTGTGGCAAGTCTACACTGGCAAAAACTATTGTACAGATTAATAAACAAACTGACGGAACAATTCACTTTAACGGTAATGATATAGCTTCTTTAAATAAATCTGAGTTGAAAAAGCTTAAACAGCAGATTCAGATGATTTTCCAGGATCCCATTTCTTCTTTAAATCCCACCAAAACAGTATTAAGCATAGTATCTGAGCCATATAAGGTCCACAAAATAAAATACTCTAAAGATGAGATAATTAGTCTGCTGGCTACAGTTGGTCTAGATAGTAACAATATCATTTATCGCAAACCAAAAGAGTTTTCAGGCGGTCAATGTCAGAGGATATCGATAGCAAGAGCTCTTAGTCTTAAACCAAAACTTTTAATTTGTGACGAGCCAGTTTCAGCATTAGACGTGTCGATTCAAGCACAAATACTAAACCTGCTCTTACAAATACGAAGCGAATTTAATATGTCTATCATTTTCATAACTCACGATCTATCCGTCGTTAAATATATCGCAGATAAAATAGCCGTAATGTACTTAGGTAAGATATGTGAAATAGGGCAGGCAGATACAGTGATTTCAAATCCAGCACATCCCTATACTCAGATATTAATCAATTCGGTACTTAAAACTACACCTGATGATTCAAATACTCAAAGTACTACAGATATTTCTCAAGGTGCCACTTATATTAAAGGTGAGGTCCCGACGTTTTTAAACCCACCTTTAGGGTGCAGATTCAGTCATAGGTGTCCATATTCACAACCTATCTGTGAAATTGAACAACCAACACTCAAGCCTTCTGTTAAAGATGGGTTGGTAGCCTGTCATTTTCCGTTAAATCAAACCTCATTAGCAAATACGACTAAAACTAATATTGGAGAAGTTTCAGAACCGAACTAGCTATAAAAGTGGAGTTTACGATTCACAGTTTCTTTTAACTGCTTGATACTGTATTCTAAGCTAGCTAAATATGCACATCTAATATATATCTAATATATTTGGACAGTCAATACTAGCCGTAAATTCTTAATTATAAGTTAGCTGTATTTTCTTAATTTATATTTTAAATTAATTTCCGACGAAAAAGTCTTCGGGTTATTTGTTAAAATTAATACATCTAGAGACACGACTTTAAATGACAGAGCAAATTATAATATCAAACCCAGCAAAACACTCGATTTTTACCAATAGATGGGGTAGGATTACCTTATGGTTTCTGGTTGTTGCCTTAGTAGCGACATCTTTAGGTATCGTGGGACATATTGCATATTTTTACTACAGATCTGACCATGTTGGGCACCTGCTTTCATTGAAAGAGCAGCTCCAAATTTCACAGATACAGAAAAATTCAGGTAACAAGAACTACTCTTGTACACCTCCAGCAGAAAACGATGCAAATCCTATTCCTGCAGGACTTTTAAGCATACCTAGTATCGGACTTAATCAAGCTCCAGTGGTTCCGGGCACTCAAGGCCCAGAATTAAACGTAGCAATTGGACACGTTACAACATCTGTTTGGCCAGGTCAGATAGGCACTTCGGTACTATCTGCCCACGATGTAACCTGGTTCAGCCATACTCCCAGCTTAAATCCAGGAGACACTATCGAATACGAAACAGCCTGCTTTATCTATAAATTCTCAGTTACCTCCCATGAAATTGTTTCATCACAGTCCACGATCACAAACACCAACTACCCATCTTTAATTTTGGATACTTGTTGGCCGATAAATGCCTTGTATCTGACCAATACCAGATATCTAACATTTTCAAAATTGATTTCGGAAGTGCCCAATGCATTACCCATTACAACCAAATTGCAGTCAGGTGCTACGCTAAATATTCCCGCTAGTCCAGCTTTGGCGTCAGCAGCTAAATTTACTTTTCCATATCTTCCGTTCCCTCTAGGTGTTCTAAGTTTTGGGGGTAACCCAAGTACAACATGGGAACAAAGTACTGGTCCCACGGATGCTGAAGTACCAACAGTGGAGGACTTCTATGACGCAATCTATTCAGCTCAGCATAATAACCCTACATGGTTTAGTCAAGTCGCTCCAACCGTGCCCTTTAAGAATACCGGCGTAATTCAAAATTCAACAGAAATCAAATATGTCTCCGATGTCAACCCAACTTTGATCGTTCAAAACACCACTTTAGTCGGATATTCAATTTCAGGATACATGCTCGTAATAGGCGGGAACGCACCGGGTAAGTATTCATATACCGTTACGGCCACAGTTACCAACAAGACACTTTATATAAATTCGTTTCAATTTGGCTCTTACGGTTAATTTTTACCCAATTGAACTTCTATAAAGAGTCCCTAAATTAACTTAAGGATATATTTTCACTTAATTGATTTAGTTTTGTTTGGTTATAGACGACTGTCTAAATATTAAGAAACTAAAATTAATTCTAATGGAACAAAAAATCAATGTCTGTTTTGTCTGTACGGGAAACATTTGTAGGTCTCCAATGGCCGAGGTTGTATTTAACGTGATTGCAGAAGAGAATCTACTTCCACTAAAGTCTGACAGTGCTGGCATCGGCTCATGGCATATAAACGATGACATGGATTCACGAGCAAAAAAAGCACTTAGTAAAAGCGGATACCTTAGGAAAGGTTCAGATTCAGAAGATGGACGTTTCCTAGATCATGTTACGACGAGTAAGGTTGGAAATAATAACGACAATTCAAATTCAATAACAGATTTCCAGAGAGAAGTCCAACCTAAATCAAGCCAGCATCGATCAAGTCTTCAAGGGTCAAGTTCTCATAGGGCCAAACAGTTTAAACCTGAGTTTTTTTTAGAAAGAGACTTAATAGTAGCTCTCGACAGATCACACTATTATGATCTGATGAGAACGTCTAGAAGGTACTACAACGGAAAATTTGATGAAAGTATTAAGATGTTACTGTCCTTTGTAGACAATTCCAGTACTCTGGAGGTTCCAGATCCTTATTACGGTAGCCTAAGAGATTTTGAATCCTCCTTAAAGCTTATTGAGCAAGGAGTACTTGGATTGATCAGTTTTTTAGAGAATGCAGACATTAGAGTGCGAGATTAAGAACCTATTTTCCTCCTTTAAAAAGGATTTCAAGGGACCAATTCGTGTTTCAGAAACTTTTACGATATTCGTGAAATATTCCCTTAATCCTCCACCAGATTTTTATACTGCAGAATTAAAAAGTTACGAGTTACTTAAACTTGCGATTCCAGACTTTATCCCCGAAATCTACTACAGTGATTCCTGTGGCATCGCACTTGAATACATACAGCCAGTCGACACAAAAATAACTGAACACACAATTTTGGCAGATGTACTAGCTAAGCTACATAGCTTCAAATTAGAAAGTTTCGGTGCCGAACATACAGGCTATATCGGTGATTTACCCATGTCTAATGCTCATAAAGACACTTATGTAGAATTCTTCAAAGAAAATAGAGTCGAGCCCTATCTGAAACAGGCTTTTGATGCCAGTCTTATCTCACCTAAACTTGCCAAAATGATAGATACTGCCATATTAAAATTTGAATCTATTCAACAGCCTAACCTTAAGCCATGTTTAGTACATGGTGATCTGTGGAACGGAAATATTATTTTTTCAAATCGGCCATATCTAATTGATCCTGCAGCCCACGGAGCGTGCAGAGAACTGGATTTGGCAATGCTATCTTTATTCGGCTTTCCGAATTTAAATGAAATTTTCAGCAGATACCAATCACTGTACCCGCTTGAAAATGGCTACCAGCAAAGAATTTTAATCAATCAGATATTTTACCTATTAGTACATGTAGTTCTCTTCGGCTCAAGTTACGT
>JAJYVQ010000220.1 GCA_021791915.1 Actinomycetes bacterium
CTGGATGTAGGGATGAAGAACAAATTTGACTTAATTATCTCCAACCCCCCATATTTAGCCCATGGAGCAGATGTGGACGCAAGCGTAAAAAACTTTGAACCCCACATTGCCCTTTTTTCTGAAGACGGTGGATTTGCAGATACCAAAGAAATTATTGTAAATTCGAAAAGCTGGCTGTCGACAGATTCCATGTTGATCTTAGAAACCGATCCATCATTAGTGTTTAAGGCATCAAACCTATTAAAACAATATCAATTTGAAAATGTCTCGATATTAACTGATCAGTTCGGGTTGAATAGGTTTATAACCGCTCACAATTAATGTCATATAAAATTAATGTCATATAAAATTATCGAATCTAAAGAACTATTAACACATTATTTATCAAATAACTGCTTGGCAATATTTCCGACAGATACCGTTTACGGCATTGGCTGCAAATTAGGAAACGTGAACGGAGTGGACCAAATCTTTAAACTAAAAAGAAGACCAGACAACTTCTCGATTGCGGTACTGGTAAACAGTACCGAAATGGCAAAAACTTTAGGCTATTTTGATGAGCGATATGTCCAACTTATACACACACATTGGCCCGGTCCGCTGACAGTAGTGGTAAATTCTAAAATAGAATCCAAACAACTTCGTATAAGCAAAGACGATTCTATCGGTATAAGATGGCCCAAAAGCACGCTTTTAGATGAAATAATAAGCATAACCGGTCCCTTGGTTACTACAAGCGTTAACCTACACGGACAACCCCCCGCAACACACAAAAAAGAAGTAGTTGACTTTTTATTAAAAATAGAAGATGCTAATAACAAAGAGACAAATGACGGTGAAATAGCTGTCTATTTGGAAGCTACTTCTTCTGCTCAACCATCTACGGTTATTGATTTAAGAAACAATAAAGTGACCATTTTGCGCGAAGGAGCTATTGATAGAAAGTCAATTACCCAATCGTTTAATAATTAAACTGAAACCAGCTCAAAATTAAAACTGTTCAAAACTTAATTACTTTATAATCAGTAATTTATATCAACAATTATTAAGTAGAATTTATTTGAAGATATAAAACATGCATTATGTATCTTTTCTATAGAGTTTAATGACTTACAACAGCAAACTAATTATTATGAGGACACTTTGAAAATAGCAGTCGGATCAGATCACGCAGGATTTGTACTAAAACAGCAGTTAATCGAATATTTAAAAGAGTCAAATTACGAAGTTATTAATTGTGGCACTGATTCAACCGACTCTGTTGACTATCCTATATTTGGAGAAAAAGTCGGTAGGATAGTTGCTAACAATGAAGCTGATCTAGGGCTTTGCATTTGCGGCACGGGTATTGGAATCTCAATCGCAGCAAATAAAGTCAGGGGAATTAGGGCCGCAGTTGCTCATGATTTCAGTTCAGCAAAACTGGCAAGAGAACACAATAATGCAAACATTATCTGTTTCGGAGCCAGACTAATCGGAACTGAAGTAGCAAAAGACGCTCTTGATATTTTTTTAAATGCTAAGTTCTTAGGAGGTCGTCATTTAAGAAGAATAGAAGAAATTTCGGAGATGGAATAAATTGAGTAATTTAAACTTTGACACTAACGCAATGGGATCTAAATCTGTGCAATATTTAATAGACAGTGATCCAGAAATATTTGGATTTCTGTCAGATGAGTTAATTCGACAGAGAAAAACCCTGCAGCTAATAGCTTCGGAAAATTTTACTTCTCCTGCAGTTTTAGCAATGAGCGGCAGTATCTTAACTAACAAATATGCAGAAGGTTATCCTAAAAAAAGATATTACGGGGGTAACAGGTTTGTAGATGAGATTGAAGACATAGCAAGAAATCGGGCAACAGAACTTTTTGGTGCTGAACACGCAAACGTTCAACCCCATTCAGGCGCGTCCGCCAACTTAGCGGTTTATCAGGCACTTCTAGAACCTGGCGACACAATCCTAGCAATGCGACTTGATCAGGGGGGACATTTAACTCACGGCGCTCCCGCATCAGTCACGGGGAAAATGTATAACTTTCAACAGTACGGATTAACACCGAGATCCAAAGAGGGAGGGGAGCGTATTGACTTTGACTTTCTCAAACAACTTGCAACCACCCACCGACCCAAACTAATAGTCGCAGGAGCCACGGCATATCCCCGTGAAATAGACCCTTTACCATTTAAAGAGATCGCCGATGAAGTAGGTGCCTTCTTAATGTTTGACTCGGCTCACCCTATGGGACTAATTGCAGCAAAAGTACATCCTTCTCCTGTAGAACTGGCAGATGTTGTAACTTTTACTACTCATAAAACCTTAAGGGGACCAAGAGGCGGAGCCATACTTTGCAAAGAACAGTTTGCAAAAAAGATCGATTCCGCAGTTTTTCCAGGTTTACAAGGTGGCCCTCTTGAACATATAATTGGAGCCAAGGCAGTGGCGTTTAAAGAAGCTCAAAGCGATAACTTTGGTCGATATGGTAAACAGATAAAAGTGAACGCTGCAAAATTAGGAGAAACACTAGTAAAAGAAGGATTCAGATTGGTTTCCAACGGCACCGACAACCATCTGATATTAGTTGATCTACGTGACTTTGACCCCGAACTTGACGGCAAGGTAGCCCAAGAGGTTTTAGACAGCGTTGGAATTACCTGTAATCGGAATCAAATTCCAGATGATCCAAGAAAACCACTAATCACTTCTGGGTTAAGACTTGGTACTGCAGCTATGACAACTGCAGGTATGAAATCAGATCAAATGGAGTTAGTCGGTAACTTGATAGCAAACACACTGAAAAATAGAAGCAACGAATCCGAGCTCAAAAGTATCAAAGATCAAGTATTGGAACTTTGTTCAAAATATGATCCATATCCCGATGGTAACGAATGGCCTGGATTATCAAATTTCAGTAACTGATTTATGACCTCCGAGGCGACTGGCTGCATTATCTCGGGAGTAGTCGCACTGATCGCTACTTATATAGCCACATTTCCTTCGATTAAACTTGCACATAAGATAGGAGCGGTGGTTCCTCCCGATGAGCGAAGGGTACACAAGGTGCCTCTTCCCGATTTGGGCGGTGCTGCACTGTTTATTGGACTGCTGTTTGGACTACTGGCAGGAGCGTTCTTTTCTGGGCTTAGTCAAATATATTCTATAATTCCACAAATTTTGGGAATCGTAATCGGTGGCGGAGCTATTTTTTTTATCGGATTGGTTGACGACAGAATAGATATGTCCCCTCCAGCAAAGTTGGCCGGCCAAGTGTTATCGGCTATGATTTTATATTTTGCTGGAGATACCATGTATTGGTTTAAGATACCTTTTGCTGCATTCATCGTTCTCTCAC
>JAJYVQ010000221.1 GCA_021791915.1 Actinomycetes bacterium
ATAGTGATTCAGTCATAGTGGTCGTACCTACGGCTTTCAATGTTTTAAAGGATCCGAGCGGTTTTCCAGTTTCTGCATATAACTATCAGAGACCTTTGACGCAAACTGGAGGTTGGCTTGTTAAAGGACTCTTAACTCTGGTGGCATGTGTATGGATATTAATGTTTGGTGTTTTATTGGTAGTATCTCGAAGAATTTCACAATACGGAAAGGTAGTGGACAATGGTTAAAAAAATAATATTAGGGCTACTATTACTGTGGGTGAGCGTAGCGCTGTTTGGATGTTCAAGCGGGGGTTATCCTATGGTATCTCAGGGATTGCAGATGAGAGGAAATGCTCCATGGACAACCACCACAGTTGGATCTAGCAAAACTAGCCAAACGGTAAATATCACCATAAAAGACGTTACAACTCCAGAAGGATCAGAACCAGCATTTGTTGGGTCTAACGGAGTAGGTAGCGCAGTTCTTTTTACCGTAAAAGCGGGAACTCAAATTCAGGTTGTAATCAACAATCAGGATTCTATGCCACACACTTTTACAGTGGGTAATTTAAGTATCAGTGAGTCAATTGCGCCCCTTGCTGTTACGAAATTCAAGCTATTTGTATCTTCGCCTGGAACTTACTCTTGGAACTGTGAAGTTCCCTGTGGAGATTGGGTTATGAACCATATTGGCTATATGAAAGGATCTTTTAATGTTGTTGGCTGACGGTGTTCTAAGAAAAAAAATAGATTCAGTTTCAAGTAGAAGGCACTATCTCAACTACAAATTTGTAGCCTTAAAGATATTAGGTATTATTTGGCTTTTAGACGGTATACTACAGTTCCAACCATATATGTTCTCAAATAAGTTTGTAACTAACATTTTAGAAAATAGTGCTCAGGGTCAACCTTACTTTGTCAATGTTAGCGTGATGAATGTTGCCAAGTTAGTCGGTGGACATATTGTTTTTTGGAATCTGTTATTTGCTTTAATTCAATTGGGTATCGGAGTTGGAATATTGATTCGCAAAACTGAAAAAGTTGCATTGGTAATATCTTTTGTCTGGGCATTTGGAGTATGGTGGTTTGGAGAAGCTTTCGGCCAAATTTTTAGTGGCAATGCAACTTTGCTCACGGGAGCCCCTGGCGCAGTCATCTTGTACGGGATCATTGGATTAATTCTGTGGCCAACCGACAAAATGACCTCAGATACTAACTCCCATTTTGATGACACGTCTAGTTCTCCGACGTTGTCGATAAGCGAAAAAGGTATCTTAAGCAAAAACTTGATAAAATCCCTTTGGGCGTTAGTATGGGTATTGGACGGGGTCCTCCAAATTTTACCGATCAATTCCTCCAAAGGGGTCCTCGTTTCGGTAATAAAGTCACAGGCGACAGGAGAACCCAGTGTTTTTGCTTACTGTAACAATATGTTGGCAAACCTGATTCATCAACACGGAGTTGCGGTTGCAATAAGCTTAGGAATTTTTGAAATCCTGATAGGTGTTGGAATTTTTCTTAAGAACCAGAACTTATTTTTGATCTTAGGCATGGTTTTTGCTCTAGTTACATGGGTTGGAGTCCAAGACATGGGAGGTATCTTTACCGGACAAGGGACTGATCCAAACTTGGGTCCACTTTTGATACTGTTTGCTTTTTGTCTGTATAAATTTAAGTCTGAAAAATACAGGGTCACTTCGGTGGTAACCATGCAGAAACCAAAGGTATTATTAAAGTCCTTATCTAACAGAGTCGCTTGAGATAACTTAAAATAATAAACTATAGACTGCATTAAGTCTTGAAACAGGCTTGTTATCTCATAAGTAGATAAAAGATCTCACTTTGGGGTACGAATCATAAATCTTAGTCATTCAGTTATGTACTGAATAAAGTGATCTGCTGATCTTAGAAGATCGTTTAGGTGAAGACAGCCAGTACTATTATTTAATTTGAGTTTTACTGTTTCTGAAATTGAGTCAAATCCGCTACCAATTAACGCATTGACGGAAGTCTCAGCACTCTTACATTCGTTAAATGGTAACCATTTGGAAGTCGCTGTTGCGTTTTCAATTAACAATGTGCTCGTATTTACTTTTATTGATAGATGGTACTCATGGAGAACCTTCTCCTCTCCAGTTAGCTCACCCATCGTGTCTCTGAATCCGCAGTAAATGGTTTGGGGGATATGGTCTTCTGAATTTATAATGATGTAACGCCTTCGCCTCATTGCCTGAAACTTCAGCGGACTTAAAACCACATTATTTCCTAAAAAGTTACCTTTGACTGCAGGTCCCACTTTAACGGGGATAGGTTTGCCGAGTTTAACGGTTTTTATGGCACTCCCGTTATCTATCCAACCCGCACAGCTATCAGTTAACTTATCTACAAAAGCAGACTTTATGTCCTGTGATATAGTTCCTTCGGACTCGGATATTGTACGGAAATGCAGATATGACGCAATGGTTGCACCAGTCGACAGATCATCTAAAAGCTGAAATTTCAACGATCCGAAACTTCTGCTGTCCTTAAAGGTCTGAGCTAGGGTTTTTCTGTAACCGCCATAGACTGAAATACCTATCAAAGAATCAAAACTGCTATTGTCTATATTAAGATGCGTTATTGTTCTGTTTTGATCTAAAACAGCCTCTAGATTTGTGCTTATAATGCTATCAGTTTCTTTATGAAAAAGTGTGTTAAAAAAAGATTCGGTTTCCTCAAATGTTTCAGTAGGAATCTGGTTGTCCTCACCTGAAGCTATAATTTCAAGTCTTGGAGAGTTATCGACTTTGTTATTTAGCCAAGTTTCAATAGATGTTGATCTCGTTGTAATGATATTCATAGACTCACAGATAAGTTTAATAAACACATGAGATTAATTGAAATCGGAGCAGGTTCTAAGCCACCGCAAAATACGGTAGGTGGGTCAGTTTGAAAGGAGCTCCCACAGTCAGAAATTATAATACTTAACGATTATAATTACAACAAGACATAAATTGCCAACTGTATAAATGGCGAACTAGAAGATACAATGATAAGAACTTTTAACTATCCAATTTATCCAACCAAAAATCAAGTAGTTAAGTTAAATCACCTGCTTGCAACTCAGTGCGAACTCTATAATGCTGCTTTAGAAGAAAAAAATAGGACTGTATAAATGGAATAAGAAATCAGTATCTTATTTTGACAAATGCAAAACACGGCTCAATTAAAAGAAGTTAGACCAGATATTACTCAATATGGTATAACTGTAAACAGAAGTACTGAGGTGGTCTGATTTAAAATATTTTTCACGTTAATAGTGAAACTAACGATATCAACTTAAAAATTGTCATTTTGAAGTCAAATTAACAAGTTTTAACTACTG
>JAJYVQ010000222.1 GCA_021791915.1 Actinomycetes bacterium
GGATTTAATCAAAATATGCCTTTGAACTGGCATAATAGGGTCAGAAACTATTCAAATTATTAGACCTAGTGGCTAAAACTTCGGGAATTTAGGATAATATGTGTTATCATTTATATTTAATCGTATAGTCTAATTTAGAAGGTAATAAGTTCATGAGCGATAGATCAATGGGCCAAGGTTGGTGGTTGGCTTCTGACGGCAAATGGTATCCACCTGAATCACATCCTAACGCTATAGCGGCTCAACAGCAACTAAATGTTGATCCGAATTATAATATCAGCTCACAGCAACCACAAAACCACCAGTTCCAAAACTACCAGCCTCAAGACCCTAACTCAAACTTCCATAACCAGACTGCTTTCTCCCAGCAAGGTTATGGTTACACGAGTCAGCCACCTCAAATGAGTCAAGAATACAGCTCCATTTATGGTAACTATCATCAAAGTTATGGCTCTGCTAGCTATGGTCCTGGAGTTTCTAATGAAAGTACAAAAAAACTGAAATCAAAAAAACTAAATGTTACCATCGTAACTGTGGTTCTTGTGATTGCTATAGCAACTACTGGGATTTTATTTTTAACTCATAGTAGTTCAAGTTCGCCAACAGATCCCGTAAATACTTTTTTATCTGGCCAATTGGAAAACAATTTTTCCAAAACTTGTCAAAGCATGCCACCGACAGACTACAACAGCTGTATTTCGTATATTAAAAATTCTAGAGGCGGAAGGATAGTAAGTTTAAGTGGCACGGCACATGCAGCAAACTTTGTCGTAAATGGTAATTTAGCAATCGTCGCATGGGTAGGAACAATTTGTGAGACGGAAAATGGAACCAAACAGTGCAAGTCTTTCACTAATCCAAACAGTGGACTACCTTCTAACGGAGAGTCTTTTTCTGCCACTTGGAACGTTGATATTAACCCGTCAGCTCCACTTGCATCATTTCCGTGCATTGAAATTAATGGAACCTGGTATATTGACTATAGGGCATTAACAGCTAGCAGTACTACCAATACAAAAACTGCTGAATCTATTCTAGGGAATGCGATTATTGAAGTTGCAGCTGACTACGTCCAAGATAACGGGCAGTTCGGAACTAACAATTCGGGAGATGTCCTAAATGAATTACAACAGATGGATCCGTCGATAACTTTTACAACTAATCCCATAGACATTTCAAATCCAAATGCGACCAACATGGTTCAGATTGATGCTTGTAATTCTATGTCAATTACAAATTGCCAGTGGATAGCTATGGCTTCCTTCCAACTTACCACGAACACTTGTTATTATGTCATAGTAAATAAGGGTTCTGCCATTCCTGCTAACTCACCTGGTGGTATCTGGAGTGGATCTGCAATTTCGTCAAATCAAATACCACAGGGTACATTCTATGCTAGTAGCGGTGTAACTAAACAAAATTCATGTAATGTTTACACTCAAAATGTTATAAATGCACAAGTTGGAGGTTTCCCATAGAAGTGCATCGACTATAAATTGACAAAAATGAAAACAATTATCAATGCTGTCGGCTAATGCTATATCTACTATGAATTAAGAGTTAAGCATTGTTGCACTTTACCATATCCAATAAGTCGCAGCTCAAGCAATAAGCTTCATAAAAGTGAGGAAATTTCGGTCTTTAAAATAGACGATTGTATTTGTAATTTAATGTCTTAAATAACGTTAACAGTTGTGCTTACCCATGAATGTTAAGGTAGAAAACTTCTTTTCTACCTTAATGAACATTTAAGTTGCTTGAATTCCTAAAAACAAAATTAAACTACCATAAAGTAAATTTTGAATCTTTAAATTATGACCTCAAACTCGGTTTCCAACAAAAAAACGAATAATTCAAGTGATGTGAAACTCAATACAGGTTTAATCTTTTTACTAGCTGTTGCAACTGGAGTCGCTGTCGCAAATACTTACTACGTTCAACCTCTTCTACACGAATTAGAAATCACGTTTAAGTCAGACAACATAGTAACTTCGCTTGCAGTTACTGCAACACAAGTAGGATACGCATTCGGATTGCTCCTTCTTGTACCTCTGGGAGATATTGTATCAAGAAAAAAACTTGCTGGAATTATTTCTTCAATTACAGTTTTGTCACTTTTAGCAAGTGCAGTTGCAAAATCCATTTATATTTTTGAACTGAGTGCAATTATTGTTGGACTAACTTCTGTAATTACTCATATTCTGATACCTTTTGTTGCCGATATGGCACACCCTAGTGAAAGAGGGAAATCAGTCGCAAAAGTTATGTCTGGGCTATTAAGTGGCATCTTATTGTCTAGAGGATTTTCCGGAGTAGTTGCTCAGTTTTTTGGCTGGAGATCTGTGTATTTTGTAGCGGCAGTTTTTATGGCAACTATTGGAATATTGTTAGCACTTTTTTTGCCAAGAGAGAAAATAGGTGATAGGAGAAAGTATTCTAATCTCATTTCATCTACCTGGCAACTTTTCTTTTCGGAACCAGTTTTAAGAAGGCGAGCAATATTAGGGGCTACCACCTTCGGAGCTTTTTCAATACTTTGGACTTCCATTACATTTCTGTTAACCTCTTATCCTTACCGATATTCAGTTGGAATTGTAGGGTTATTTTCATTAGTTGGTCTGGTCGGTATCTTAGCAGCTAATCTAGCGGGGAAGATGGTAGATCGAGGCAAACAAAAACTTTCCACTTGGTCTGCTGCTATAGAGTTACTTCTTGCTTTCATCATTCTATATGCAGGAAAATATTCTATTGTTGCTGTAATATTCGGAATTATAATTTTAGATGCTGCAACACAATCAATGCAGATCACTAATCAGGGTATAATCTTTACACTTAACGAAAGTGCACGCAGCAGAATAAACTCATCCTATATGTTCTGCTATTTCTTGGGTGCCTCAATTGGCTCTTTGCTTTCAGGATACGCATACCAGAACTACGGTTGGAATGGCGTTTGTACCCTCGGACTTATATGTGGCTTACTTACAGTAGTTGAATCCATAAAACAACAAATTCCAAAACCACCACATATACATAATACTCAGGTTAACCTAAATTAATGGTCAACCTAAATTAATTGATTAACCGGTAATTAAACTCGACAGTATGAATTTAATAATAAATGATTCTGATCCTTCCAACAATCAAGTTGATCTACAGTAGCCAAGTTGTCTGAATTTAACTTTGAAACGCTATTTTTAACTTAAAAGTTTTAGCTAATTCTATACTGTAACAGTTCAATTATTTAGGACGAACAAAACAAGAATAGCTTCACTACATTAAGCAGGAATTGTGTTACTAATCTCCTCCCATTCGACACA
>JAJYVQ010000039.1 GCA_021791915.1 Actinomycetes bacterium
TAGAACAATAGTTATCAATTGTGGTCAGTTTCACATTTCTTTTAGACAGAACTTTGTCAATCCAGTATTCAAGATATTGCTCAAGTGTTTGATCAGGGGTAATTATCCCATACTTATATTGCTCTTGAAGTTGTTTTAATGCCTCTTTTGCCTGATTTTTAGTTTTAGCATTCTTACTACGTCTGATTAGCTTACCGTTGCTGGATGAAAGTGTTATTTGTGCAATCCAATACTCTGTACCAGAACGCCTAAAAATTGTACCGTCGCCGTTACCACGAACTTTATAATTTGGTTGCTTGCCCAATTTAGCTGTTAAATTGCTCATAGGCTTATTCTAGCTGCTATTGCTGTCACTATTGCTGTCTGAGCAAAAATAATCTTTTTACAAATTCCACAATATGCCTATTTAGCAGGCATTTTATAGTGGAGCTGATGGGACTCGAACCCACGACCTCTTGCGTGCAAAGCAAGCGCTCTAGCCAGCTGAGCTACAGCCCCAAATTCTTTGGATTATGTTGACTTCTAGATTCTAACACTAAACCAAATTTGATCAACCAAGTAAAATTAATTAGAAACAGTCTTATATTAATTCATTACAGGTTGACAGGCTAATATCTATTATATTATATTGGCTTTAAACCATTACTTATAAACAGGAAAATGACAGACAACAACAAACAAAAATTAGCGATAATTACTGGAGCTAACTCAGGTATCGGAAAAGAGACTGCGCTAGGACTTGCAAAGTCAGACTTTAAAGTAATACTAGCTTGCAGAAATTTGGACAAAGGGGAACAGGCAAAAGAATATATTGTTAAAAACTCAAACAACAACAATATAGTCGTAGAACAGCTTGATTTAGCAGATCTTGCAAACGTTAGAGATTTTGCTAAAAGAATTAATTCTTCAATTAAAACTATTGATGTTTTAATTAACAATGCTGGTGGTATATTTAATACCTTGGGTTACACTAAAGACGGAATAGAACAGACTTTTGGAATCAACCATCTGGGGCATTTTTATCTAACCAGACTTCTTCTTGAAACGATACTAGCATCTGCTCCGTCTCGAATAATTAATATTTCGTCGTTTGGTCACTTCAGTGCAAACGGAATACAACTTAACGACATCAACTACGAAAAAACCGGTTATAGAGGTTTTAAGGCATACTCTCAATCTAAACTAGCGAATATTTATTTCACCAAGTATTTAGCTTCAAAACTTAACCCTAATGAAACTACTGTAAATGCACTTCATCCAGGAGCAGTAAGGAGCGGGTTCGGTATGGACGGCGATCTTAAAGGTCTATACGGCGAATTTAACAAGTTGATCAGAGTTTTTGAAATTCCATCCAGCTCTGGAGCCAAGACTCCTATTTATCTTGCTACATCAGATAAAGTAGATAAAGTTACTGGTCAATACTTTTCCCGTAAAAGAAAAGGGTTGCTTTCTCCGAAGGCAAACTCGGAAAAAGATGCAAGAGAACTATGGGAATTCAGCGAAAAACTTTTGGCTGAAAAAGGATTTGAAGTTCCACCGTTGAATTAAATAAAATCTTTAAACGTATTACCGTTATTGTATAAGCGACATATCTTAGATTATCAATCTAATTGAAATTCTATTTTTAGTAATTTTCACAAATCAGAGAGACCAAAGAACTTTACTTTTTACTATCCACAAAATGGTGATTCTAAAAATCAGATTCCAACTTAAACCGGCCACTTTAAAAAAGTTAATGGGAAATCAAGTTCACCATAAAATATAGATAGTTTAAAAATAGTAGCCTTGCCTTATGATAATTACGTTTTGACTTACTACAACTGATATATTAAATGTGTAAATAAATTAGATTAATCGCTAAAGGTATATAAGACTTAGTACATATAAATAAACTAGTTTAAGCACTAGAGTTGGATAAGAGAAGTTAAATGCGACTGTCTGGAAGATCAATCGGACAAAATTAAAGTTGAATTTACCTTTTTTGATCAACACCCAATCTAATTCTAATAACAGGCATTCTAAACAAATTAATTCTAATATGAAGGGAGACAGTTATGAAACTTGGAATTGTATTTGCAAATACTTTAGGTTGGACCGACAAAAGTGCCGCAATATTGGGCAACGTTTGCGAAGATTTGGATTACGACTCGGTTTGGACCGTAGAACATGTTGTTTTACCAGAAAATTTTAAGTCTGCCTATCCATATTCAAAAGATGGCAAAATGCCAGGTGGTGACGGTGCTTTAGTTCCAGATCCTATTATTTGGCTTGCCTATCTTGCAGGAGTAACTACGAAGCTTAAACTTGCCACAGGCATAGTGATTCTTCCGCAACGAAATCCACTTATGTTTGCCAAAGAAACAGCTACTTTAGATTTAATGTCTCAGGGCAGGCTGATTTTAGGGGTGGGAATAGGTTGGCTAAAAGAAGAGTTTGAAGCCTTAGATGTAGATTTTAGTACAAGAGCTCAAAGAACCGAAGAAACTATTGGCGCATTAAGGGCTTTATGGACTCAAGAAAGCGCAAGCTACCATGGAAATCTCATAAATTTTGACAATATGAAATCCAATCCAAAGCCATTTCAAAAAGATGGAATTCCCATTGTGATTGGCGGACACAGCGAAGCTGCTGCAAAAAGAGCTGGAAAAATGGGAAACGGATTTTTCCCCGCTATACAAGACTCCGAAGAACTGTTAAAACTTGTTAAAATAATGAAACAGTCGGCCGAAGAAGCAGGGAGAGACCCAAAAGAAATTGAGATTACTTTTGCGGCTAATTTTGACGAAAAAGTTTTGGAAACCTTTGTTCAAGTCGGAGTATCTAGATTAGTTGTACCCCCACTGGGAAGAACCAAAGAAGAACTAACAGACTTTTTGTCAAACTGCAAAACCCAAGTTTTAAAAGTTACCGGCTAATTTTTAAAAGATAAACTTAAATTTCATGGCACCGAATTATTGGAAGCCGAAGTTGAACCAGAAGTAGAAACTGAAGTTGTCGAAGGCACGGTAAGCAAATTTTGTTTTACTTGGTTGGGAACAATCTCAATATATGTTCTACCCGGACTCAAAGGTATTTGCTGACCGTTTGACCCAATAAACTTAGTCGGCTGATTCAAACTCGATCTGGACCAAAGTCCAGTTATTGCTTGACCGTTCCGTAAGATTGTAGCAGGACCACCACTTAAAAAGTTCGGAACTACTTCTTTGCCACCCAAACTATCTTCAATCCACGGTCCAAAGGTTACAGAAACGTTTTGAACCACCACGTTATTTGCGGTTATCGGATTCCCAGAAGGATCTGTCAACTCCGTTCCAGAATAGTAAAGATTCCAAACTCCGTCAGTCGCATTCCACTGCCAAGTTTCGTCATTGGTGTAGCTGTAATCGATATGAATCCCGGTAACCGCACTGGGATTAAAACTCTGCGGAATTGAACTGCTATAAATAAATATAGGTGAAGGTGGGGTCGTATCATTAGAATCCATGCTCCACGCAGATAAAGACGACATATAAGTACTGTCGGGAGGTACTTTGCCTGCTGGATGAATAATAATTTGAGGATTAGCCAATATGTTTATATTAAAAGCCGAAGTATCGCTTTTTATTAGGCTCATTATTGGAGCGATCCCACCAGCATGCACAAAAACTGGACTTGAAAGCTGATCTAGGATACCTATATCTTCGTACCTAGCTGATCTGATTGGACCTAAAAAAGTAGGACTGTTACAGTTATAAACTGCGACAAACCTCGTAATAAAACCTTCCACAGGCTCTTCAAAAACTATGTCTGCTTGATTCAATGCGCTCTGGGGTCTGGCGGCAGGATAGTTGTCAATCTTAACTGCCAATGCGGGACGGTTAATGCTTTGACCCGGTTGCAGTGGCATACCCGTTAAAGGACAGTAAACAGGCGGTTGGGTCGTAGTTGTGGCAATGTGGGTAACGGGTTGAGACAAACTTTTAGCATGAGTTGAACTACAAGCTGCCAAAAGTACAACCAGTGAGAATAAAATCGTAACAGTTTTAAATTTTGTAGAAGTTTTCATAGCCTTTCTTGAGTAATTTTAAATATGTTTAATTAGCAAATTGTTAGTTTAAAGCTGATGAATTATAATCGTATCGTATTACTTAAAAGAATCAGATAGACATAGACCAACAATCATGTAATGTTATAAGCCGTTTTAAATTAATTTTCCGTTTATTTTTTTAGATTTCCTAGTATTTATTTAAAGATTTACCTGCTATTTTCCAATGATATTACGGTGTACTTTACTTTAGGTTTTCTACAACTTATATAATCAATATATAATTGCAGACTACTTCTAGCAAATTCTTTTTCATTCTAATCACATTTCAATGCAACAAATAGATTCGTTCACAAATCAAAAATACTATTTAAGATCAATTGAACAAAAATAGCGATCAATCTTAGTAAACAGTTTCAGTAACACTCTCACATACTAGGTATCAACAAAAATACTTGTCAAGACATCTCAGAAACAGATTAGTAAATAATTTAAATAAATTGTCTCTGTAAATATTCTCAGTGAGTTATCTTAGTATAGATTTTATTCTAATTTAAGGCACTTTCAAAGTTATTTAATTGATCCATTAACAGTAAACTGATCCTTTAAATTAACGTAAATAAAAAAGATAACTTCTACCCAGTTATAAATACGCCTCTTGTAATTAGTAGCTACTTCTAAACTGTTCTAATTAAACTTTTCTTTAAATATCATTAATTCCCACAAAATCGACACTTTATATTTAAAAGAAGTTTTATAAACCCGAGTTCAGATTTTACCTAAAAACAATCCAAGGGGTCCAAATTACACGAACTTATAAACAATAACGCAAACTTGTAAAAATTAAGTATCTAGGAGTCTGTATGCCCCAACGGCAACTCTTCTTATTTCTCATCTAACATGTAGTTAAAATAACTGTATCGATTAAAATGTTTGTTTCAAATACAAAAAACTTAAAGCTCTCTCTATTGCCAGTAGATTTTACACTGGGTCAAATTACCGTCAGCTCAGTAAAATCGGTCGGTTTCAGTTGTCTTTTATCCGTGGGCTTATTCTTAATTAGATCTCACTTAAGCGTCGCTACCGTGGCTTTAGTTCTGATAATACCTGTAGTATATGGAGTAATAAGTGGAGGCTTTGTAGCTGGAATAGTTGCTACCCTTACAGGATTTTTAATTTACGACTATTTTTTTATACCTCCATACTACACATTAAGCGTAGGGGCAGCACAGAATTGGGCGGCACTGGGCGTATATGTTGTAGTAATGCTGACACTATCTCAAATGGTAACAAGAATAAACTTAGCTAAATTAGAAGCTCAAAAACGAGTGAAAGAAAACAGGGAACTGTTTGATCTCTCCGAACTTCTAATTAAAGACATTTCAGTCGAAGAGCTTTCTAGGCAAGTGTTAGCTTCACTAAAAGAATATTTTAAGTTAATTACAGTCGGTTTATTCTTAGAACAAGGTGGAAAATTGGTTTTAGTTGGTTGTGTGGGAAATCCCCTGACCGCAGATGAAATTGAAAACATATCCAATAAGTCGATCAATCCGATAAGTTTAGAGTCTTCGCAAACAGAAAAAGATGAACTTCACGTTATGGCTTTGGTAAGTCCAGGATCTACCATGGGACTTCTGGCAGTCAAGGGACTTTCTAAAATTAAAGAAAACAGAGAACTTTTTAAAGCCTTCACCAACCACCTTTCTTACGCCTTGGAACGTACCTTATTAAAAGATCAGGCGATGAAAACAGAGCTGCTCCAAAAAGCCGACGAACTCAAAAATTCACTTGTTGGTGCGGTATCCCACGATCTGAGAACTCCTCTTTCGACAATTAAAATTTCATCGTCGGCGATTATTGAATCTGGTTTTAACTTATCGATCGAAGAAATCAAAGAGCTTGTCGAATTAATAGACCTTCAAGCGTCTAAACTGGACAATTTGGTCGGAAACCTATTGGACGTAACAAGAATAGAATCAGGAACCTTAATCCTTAAAAAAGAATATATTTCTACAGATCTAATCGTCAGTGATTTGATAGAAAGTTTTAAATTTCAAACAGAATCTTCTAGAATTGAGGTTCAAAATGAGATTCCTAATAGGCTCGTATTTGTCGATAAGGTTTTGGTTACTCAAGCACTAGTAAACCTAGTTGACAACGCCTTAAAGTACTCCCCGGAAGATAAAAGCGTGATACTTAAAGTAATCAAAAATGAAAATAGACAAATTGAATTTAGAATTAGAGATTTCGGTAGCGGTTTTAAGAAGCCTATCGAGTTTGACTATATCAATTTATTTAATAAAAATCACTCAGGAGGTAGAGGCGGTTTGGGACTTGCAATTGCGTTAATCTTCATCAAATCTAATGGCGGACAGATATCTTCAAACAACAACGTTAAAAACGGTGCCGAAATAAGAGTAATCCTAGAAGATGCGGAAACTAAAGATGGCTGACATACTGTTGGTGGACGACGACAGATCAATTCTCAGAGCCTTAAAGATCGGACTGAGTTCACAAGAACACTCGGTTACCACCGTGCAAAACGGTCAAGACTGCCTTTCTAAACTTATGACCAACAGTTTTGACCTAATTATATTGGATCTAGGGCTGCCAGATTCAAACGGAGTAGAAATAGTCAAGAAGATTCGTCGCTTTGACGATATTCCGATTTTAGTCCTTTCGGCAACACATCTAGAGTCCACAAAGGTTGATGCATTGGACAACGGAGCTGATGACTATGTAACTAAACCCTTTGGAATGGCAGAACTAAATGCTCGCATAAGATCTTTAATTAAAAAATACGGAAACCGTCAATTACAACAAATCACCGAGCTGAACTCTTCTAATCAACACAACAATTCAACCATTATTTGCGGAGACTTTTGCTTAAACACTCAACATTATCAGGCGACCTACAAGGGAACTCTTTTAAGCCTTACAGCAAAAGAATTCAAAATACTGGCATATCTAGCTCAAAACTATTCAAAAGTCTGTACCCATCGCATGATCCTAAAAGAAGTTTGGGGAGAACAGTATAACTATGAAACCGAGTACTTGAGAGTTTATATCTATCGTCTTCGAAAAAAAATAAACGACAGCGAAGGCAAAATTTTGCAGTCAAACCCAGGAATAGGATATTCTTTAAATCCAAACTGAATATATTCATTAGCCCAAAGCGGTATCACATAAATTTAAAACTGCTTGATGAAACGTCATCCATAGACTTATTTACCTTAGGATTTATAATTCTAGAAAGGCTTCTTGAAAAACTACTGGTACAAAACCATATTGCAACGATCCAAAAGAAGAACTGCTCAAGCTTAATTTCAACGAATAAGGTCTGAATCACTTATAAACATCCACATCTGTAACTTGTAATTGGATTTAAACAATATTCACAAATTTTTTATAAAAGACCAATGAGTTTTTACTTTAAATTTATTTAAAAATTGCTAACATCATAATCTATGGCAGATGTAGTGGCAGTTTTAGGGATAGCAGTTTTTATAGCTTTATCGATCGGGTACCTAAGGTTCATGGATAAACTTTGAGGAACTTTTCGTGAATACTTTCGATCTACTGTTGTTATTGCTTTCTATTGGGGTATTTATATACCTTCTATTTGCGCTTATAAGACCGGAGCGTTTTTAAGTGAGTTTTTTTCTAACACTATTTGTGTTATTCGTAGCACTTGCAATAAGCTGGAGGTTTCTCGGCAGTTATATGGCAGGTGTATATCAAGGTAACGTAAAGTTTCTGTACCGTTTCGAAAAAATTATCTACACTATACTTGACATTGATCCAAATAGTGAGCAGACATGGAAAGGCTATGGACTTTCGGTCATCGTCTTTTCTGGAATATCTCTCATATTTACATATGCGATTTTGAGATTTCAGAATGTGCTTCCTTTAAACCCCGTTCATTTCGGTTCGGTAAGTCCAGCACTTGCTTTCAACACTTCAGTATCGTTCGTAACCAATACAAATTGGCAAAACTACGCCGGCGAAACCACCATGTCTTACTTATCTCAAATGATAGGCTTAACCGTTCAGCAGTTCGTAAGCGCATCGGTTGGATTGGCGATTTCAATTACTTTAATTCGGGGACTCGCTCGGAAAAAAAGTTCGTATATCGGTAACTTTTGGGTCGATCTAATTAGAGGCATACTTTACATATTGCTCCCAATCGCATTTATTGGCGGGATTATTTTTGTTGCCCAAGGGGCATTACAGACTTTAAGTGGTCCAATGACAGTACATGACGTTCTAAATAATACGACACAAGTGATTCCAAGAGGACCTGTTGGATTTATGGAATCTATCAAACAGCTCGGAACCAACGGAGGAGGATTTTTTAATGCGAACGGATCAGATCCATTTGAAAACCCCACTCCGCTTACGTTAATTCTGTCAGTATTCTTGCTACTCGTGATCCCATTTAGCCTAACTTATACATTCGGCAAAATGGTAGGGTCAATAAAACAGGGTATTGCAATACTAATGGCAATGATAATAATTTTTGGAATCTCCCTCGGAATCGGAGTTTATGCAGAGATGCAACCAAATCCTGCCGTTGCAGCAACTCATTTAGTATACCAGTCGAGCGGCAATATGGTGGGCAAAGAAACTAGATTCGGTGCTTTGGACACCGCATTATATAATATTGCATCCACACAAACTTCAACTGGATCTATTTCAGGTGCTAACGATTCTTTCACCCCGCTCGGAGGACTCATTTTGCTTTCTGGGATGATGCTCGGAGAAGTCAGCCCAGGTGGTGTGGGTAGTGGGCTCTATACAATACTGCTTTTTGCATTAATTGCGGTTTTTATCGGAGGACTTATGATAGGTCGTACTCCCGAATATTTAGGAAAAAAAATTCAGGCCAAAGAAGTTAAACTTGCAGCTTTAGGTGTTCTGATAATGCCTATTACCGTTTTGGTCTTAACAGCTTTAGCCGTGAGCGTCAAAGCTGGAGTTGGAGAAATATCTAATCTGGGACCTCACGGATTCTCCGAGATTCTTTATTCATATACATCTCAGGCAAACAATAACGGATCCGCATTTGCTGGACTTAACGGTAACACGGCATTTTATAATATAACGGGTGCGATCGCCATGCTTTTGGGAAGATTTGGAGTAATAATTCCAGTTCTCGCACTATCAGGTAGTTTATCAACCAAACAGATAGTTCCGACTACACTCGGTACTTTTAAAACTGACAACTCTACATTTACGTTTTTGGTAGTCGCAGTGATAGTAATAGTAGGAGGGCTGACCTTTTTCCCGTCACTCTCACTAGGTCCGATAATTGAAATGTTTTTTCATAGAAAGTTTTTCTAATGCAAACTACAAAAATGCGAACCCAAAATATAACTCACAAGTCTGGCATATTGCAGAAGAAAAGCCTGTTCGACAGATCCATACTCAAACAGGCTTTGATCGACTCCCTAAAAAAATTCAACTTTAAGACTCAAATTAAAAACCCAGTAATGTTTGTCGTTTTTGTGGGAACCATAATAACCGCAATCGAATCCGCAGCAAAACCCGGACTTTTCAGCATCTCAATTACGATATGGCTGGCTTTGACAATTGAATTTGCCAACTTTGCCGAAGCTGTCGCAGAAGGCAGGGGTAAAGCTCAAGCGGACACTTTAAAAAAAATGAGGACCGAATCAAACGCCAGACTTCTGAATTCAGACAACTTTGAACAAATAGTTCCTTCGAGTCAATTAAAAAAGGGAGATGTCGTAATATGTGAAGCAAATGACATAATTCCTTCCGACGGTGAAATTATAGAAGGTATAGCTTCGATCGACGAATCTGCTATTACAGGTGAATCCGCTCCAGTAGTAAGAGAATCAGGTGGTGACAGGTCTGCTGTGACTGGTGGAACTAAAGTACTCTCCGATAGGATCTTGGTTAAAATAACTGCAGAAAAAGGTGAAACGTTCTTAGATAAGATGATAAATCTAGTCGAAGGAGCAAATCGGCAAAAAACTCCTAATGAAATTGCCCTTACTATTCTCTTGGCGGCTTTAACGATAGTATTCTTGCCTGTGGTTGTGTCACTTCAATTTTTTGCACACTATGCGAACACCTCTATTGCAACGGTTACCTTAATATCACTTTTAGTCTGCCTTATTCCCACAACCATCGGAGCTCTCCTTTCTGCTATAGGTATTGCAGGTATGGACCGTTTACTTCAAAAAAATGTACTTGCCTTAAGCGGAAGAGCAGTAGAAGCTGCTGGAGATGTTCAGACATTACTGTTAGATAAAACAGGAACTATCACTTTCGGAAACCGAATGGCGACTAATTTCATTCCGCTAGGAAATTACACGGAAAAAAATGTAGCATCGTACGCCCAACTTTCTTCCCTTTCGGACGAAACCCCAGAAGGAAGATCAATCGTGATACTTGCAAAAAATAAGTTCAACATGAGAGAACATGAACTTAAAAATGAGTTAGGAAAAGATTTCGAATTTATAGAATTTTCCGCTGCAACCAGAATGTCTGGAATTAACTATGAAGGAAATAAAATCCGAAAAGGTGCAGCGGCATTTGTGGCTAAATGGGTGACAGAACAAGGAGGGACCATACCCGAAGAGCTGGCAACACTAACTGACACTATATCAAAAAATGGGTCTACTCCGCTTGCAGTTGCAGTAAATGCGAACATCGTCGGAGTGATCGAACTTAAAGACGTTGTTAAAGATGGCATAAAAGAACGGTTCAATCAGCTGAGAACTATGGGAATAAAGACAATTATGATTACGGGAGATAATCCCCTTACTGCAGCAGCTATTGCTCAAGAAGCCGGTGTAGATGACTTCTTGGCTGAAGCGACTCCAGAAACGAAGATGAAACTCATAAAAGAAGAGCAGGGTTCGGGAAAGTTAGTAGCGATGACTGGTGACGGAACAAACGATGCACCCGCATTGGCTCAAGCCGATGTCGGCGTCGCAATGAATTCTGGAACTACTGCAGCCAAAGAAGCAGGAAATATGGTCGACTTAGACTCAAATCCGACAAAACTCATCGATGTAGTTGAAGTTGGCAAACAACTATTAATTACCCGAGGTTCACTCACTACTTTTTCAATCGCAAATGATGTGGCAAAATATTTTGCAATAATACCAGCTCTATTTTCTTCCACATATCCAGAACTTAATGCATTAAATATAATGAAACTGCATACACCTCAGTCCGCGATTTTGTCTGCTGTCATATTCAACGCTTTGGTAATCATTGCATTGATACCGTTAGCTCTAAGAGGCGTCAAGTTTAAACCTCAGAGCGCAACTGCCGTACTTAAGAGAAACATATTGATATATGGGCTGGGAGGCCTGATCGTACCGTTTGTTGGAATAAAGGTAATTGACCTGTTAGTCACATTTTTACATGCTTACTAATTTTATGAAAATAAACCTGAAATTATTACTTTACTTATATCATCTACCAATTAAATGGACACTAAATATGGACACTAAAGATGCATACTAAAGGTGGATACTAAAGATGATAGCTAACCTTAAAAGATCGATTCTTAGTTGCATTATTTTTTTGATCTTATGTGGACTCATATATCCTTTAATCGGCACTGCCATTGGTCAAACTTTTTTTAAATTTCAAGCCAATGGATCCCAAATTAAACAAGGTTCTCTATTAGTTGAACAGAGCTGGAACGGCCCAGAGTGGTTTCAGGGTAGAAATGATGGTTCGGTATTAACCGTAGGAAAAGACAACATTATAATATCTGGAACTAATCAACCCGGTCCGAGATCAAAGGCATTGATAAAGAGCGTAAAACAGAGAGCTGAAAAACTTCTTTCTGAAGGGATCCTGCCCAAAAATGATCTAGTGACTACTTCTGGAAGCCTAATTGATCCAGATATTACCGTAGCTGCCGCCGAGGTCCAAGTTCCCGCCGTAGCAAAGTTTCACCACTTAAAACAAGAAGTACTTTACAAACTGATAGCTCAAAATACAGTACAAAAACAGTTTGGATTTCTGGGAAACTCATACGTAAACGTATTAGAACTTAATTTAGCTCTATCAAAGCTAAATCCTACTAAATTAGATATCCCAAAAGTCAACAATACAAATTCAGGTAATTCAATTTTAAAAGCTTCAAGGGTGAATAAACATTATCAAAAAATACAGGTTAATAAGACTCGTACTTAAAGGTCGGCAAGTAAGTCAAGCAATACTAAATAACTCAAATAATACTAAATAACTCAAATGTCAAAAATTAAATAAGGAATTAAAGATAACACATGTCAGGAATATCTATAAATAATATTGACAACGACGGCGACTATGTCGAATCTGCGGGAAGATTTAGAATCTACCTCGGGATGGCCGCCGGTGTAGGCAAAACTTATAGAATGCTATCTGAGGGTCAAAGACGAAAAGCCAGAGGAACGGATGTTGTAATTGGATTTGTCGAGTTTCACGACCGAATATTTACTCAGAACCAAGCAGATGGTCTTGAGATCATCCCTAGGAAAAAACTGACATATAAAGACAAAATTTATGAAGAAATGGATATGGAAAAAGTGTTCGAAAGACACCCTGAAGTCCTTTTAGTGGACGAACTTGCCCACACTAATATAAAATATTCTGGAAATAATGAAAAACGATATCAAGATATCCTTGAGATATTAACTGCGGGTATCGACGTGATTACGACTTTAAACGTACAACACATCGAAAGTATCGCCGATACGGTCGAAGAAATTTCACAGGTTACTATAGACGAAAGAGTACCAGACTGGGTGCTACAAAAAGCTGATCAGATCGAACTAGTAGATTCTTCTCCTGAACAATTAAGGCGTAGAATGCTCCATGGAAATATATATCCACAAGATAAAATTAATCAAGCTCTGACGAACTTCTTTAAAACAAGCAATCTTTTGGCTCTACGCGAGCTTGCACTGAGGTTTGTAGCGGACAATTCTGACGAAAAACTCCTCGAAAAACTTAAATTTACACCTACTAATATTATTTACGACACAAACGAAAGAATTGCAGCAGTTTTTCTCTCCAGTCAACTGGACGAAGATATTCTAAGACGCGCTGCTCGATTAGCAACAAGAATCAAAGCTCCGCTTTACACGCTTATTATTAATAACGAAGAATCGCTTTCGATGAAATTACAACAAACCACTGAGCAATTTAAGCAGCTGAGCGAAGACTTAAACTCGTCTTTCTTTGAATTTAAATCTGACAATCTTACCGAAGTTTTGATCAAATTCTGTTTGGAAAATCAAATAACCCAAATTGTGATCGGTTACATCTCGACTACTAAATTTAATAAGTTCTTTAAGTCAGATCGACTCTTAAAACAAATTCTGAATGCAATGGCTCAAATTAAAATTGATGTCCATATCATCAGTCATAGAGAATCTAAATCTGCAAATCTTAGAGTTGTTGACTCAAAAGTTAAAGAGTTAAACAATCCCGAGTTAAATAAACCAGAGTTAGATAAACCAGAGTCATAGGTTAAGAACTCACGCAGAAGCCAATAGAAAAATAGATATTTGAAAGGATAATCAGGTAGTTATCCCGTGGCTAAATGTAAATTTATTGCGTTCTGGTCTCACCTTTTAATAGCTTAATCTACTAATGACTAACCACAGTTGCTGAACCTAGCACCCGCACATTATCAGTATCATAAAATGCAACTATCTGACCAGGTGCCACTTTTCTCTGAGAAGAATCAAACAAGATTTTACCTTCTTTCAGGTAGGTAGCTTTAATCGGTTTTCCATGAGCGGACACCTGCACTATAATTTTTTGCTTATCAGTAATACTGTCTATCAACAAATTCTCGTCACCGAATCTTATCTCATCTACTAAGAGTCTTTCTAAAGGTCCAATTCTGACTTGTTGGCTTTTGGGGTTAACGTTAACTACGTACTGTCTCTGTCCGTATCTAGAGATTCCAATCTCACGCCTTTGACCTAAGGTAACTAGTTCCATAGCTTCAATCTCTCCTAAGATTTCATCCGTACCATCATCGACAATCTGAGCTTTATTTAATGGAATCTTTTTTGACAAAAACTCTTTTCTTCCACCAGTAGCTAAAATAAAACATACATCTTGAGAATCGGGTTTGTTAGCAGTTAGTAAGTCGAGTTCTGTGGCAATCTGCCTCACTTTCGATTTTTCGAAATCTCCCAGAGGGAACAAACACATTTCCAATACATCTTTGGAGATACCAGATAGTACATAAGACTGGTCCTTTTTAGTATCGGCAGATCGGGCCAAATACCTTTTCTTATTTTCGTCGGTTATTATTCTTGCGTAATGTCCAGTTGCAATCGCATCAAATCCAAGCCTTTTTGCTCTCTGTAACATCAGATCAAACTTTAAATGTCGATTGCATTCTACACACGGGTTGGGAGTTTCATTTCTTGCATGGGATTCAACGTAAGGAGCAACTACTTTCTCTTCGAACTCTTCCACAAATCCCCATACATGATGATTAATCCCGATTTTTTTAGCTACAAATCTGGCATCTTCAACATCGCTAACCGAACAACAACCTGAATCACTCTGCCCTCCCCAAAGTTTCAAGGTGACTCCAGCAACATCGTATCCTTCCTGCTTGAGCAAGGCTGCGGTAACCGAAGAGTCCACTCCTCCTGACATTCCAACTGCTATTTTTAACGACCTAGACATTTTGATACTTTGATACTTGCTCTTTAAATTTTAGACTTTAAAAAAATATAATCTTTTTTCCTGTATAGCTTTATCAATATTCTAGTTTTATTGACCGGTGCGTACTTCTAAGGATATGTTAGTTTTGGTTTTTGACTTTAGTATTTTAAATTTAGTTCTTGCACCTAGAAGCTCAAACCAAATTTTCCTGTTAAATTTTCCTGTTAAATTTTCCTGTTAAATTTTCCTGTTAAGTTTTCCTGCGTAACGTATCAGCGTAGTTTTTCAGTACAGTTTTTTATTATCGATACGGCACCATTTAGATCGACTTCTGTAGTTGACCAACCAAATGACAGTCTGATAAAAGCCGAACCTGAATCAGCTACTCCGATAGCTTGTAATACGTGAGAAGGAGCGATTGAACCTGATGAACAAGCAGATCCCGCCGAAGCTGCTAAGTCACTTTCATCCAATAAGAATAACAACTCTTCTGAATTCACGTTTTTTACAGTGAGATGGACCATTCCATCAACACTTAACTCCGAAGGTACTGTTTCAAAAACGTCGGGAACCTGACTTAAAAGATCTGACACAAACTTTTGCTTAAGTTTTTTAAAGTATTCATGATCTTTTTCCAATGTAAGTTTAACAGCCATTGCCAGACCGGCGGCACCGATTACATCGTTGGTTCCAGATCGCCTCTGTCTTTCCTGACCGCCTCCTATAATCTGAGGCATGATTTTTTGCCCACCGTTGACTATCAAAGCCCCTACACCCACTGGGCCTCCTAACTTATGGGAGCTAATGGACACTAAATCTGAGTTTGCCACGATTTCAGGTAGATTTAACCAACCAGCACCCTGAACGGCATCGCAATGATATATATTATTCTCATTAGCGGACTTGACTTTGTCAAATATTTCTCTGAAAGGTTGAACCGTGCCGATTTCGTTGTTTGAAGCCATCACCGAAACAAGTTTTCTATCATCTGAACCATTATTTTGAGATAGTAGCTCTTCTAGAGCGTCCGTTTGGACCCTTCCGTTAAAATCAACAGGGATTTTTTTAAGGTTTAAATTAAAGATTTTACCGATTTCAGCAGACGAATTTAGAACGGCCCTGTGCTCTACGGAACTAACCAAGATATCTGAAATCTTGGCTGATTCCTGATTCAAGTTATTTCTCACCGATCCGTACAGTGCCAAGTTGTCAGACTCGGTTCCACCCGAAGTAAAAATTATGTTTCCGTAGTTTATGTTCAACAGACCTGCGATCTGTTCTCTTGCTCCGTCCAAGATCTCTCTTGCCTTTCGAGCATAAGAGTGTTGCGAAGACGGATTACCAAATTCGCTTTCATACAGTGATGCTATCAAATCTTTTATCTCCGGTCTTATCGGAGAAGTTGCGGCATGATCTAAATATATTCCCATTTGAAACGCTAAAAAAGTTAAAACTTACAGTTAAGTTTAATGAAAATTATCAGATCTGTGCTCTTATGTGGAATAACAATAAGTTACAAGTTCGTCTGTTACATGTTGGTCAGTTACATATTGATCAGTTACATATTGGTCTGTTACATGTTCGTCAGTTACATGTTCGTCAAGGTTATAAATATATTATGCATGCCTGTCAAAGTTGTTGCAGAATATAAGCATCCTGAATTAAGATCTTTAGGAATGTCTTTTAATCAGAATTTGATAGTGGCTTCAAATAGAGGTCCTGGAATAAATGACAACGCTAAATATGCGTCCGGAGGTCTGGTACAGGTTTTGCTGCCAGAACTATTAAACATCGCAGAACAACTTCAAAAGTCGCAATCCGATAACAGAGTATTCTGGATCTGCGGTAACAGGGAAGATGAAACCGACGAAATTTCGACTTCAGAATACAAAATCGGTGAGATCTCACTTGCTGCTATAAATATTCCAACAGATATTTACAATGATGCTTATAATTCCATTTCAAACAGATTTTTATGGTTTTTACATCACGGATTGTTTGACTTTTATCCTAAGTTGAACTTTGACGACATATTTTTTCGAGCGTGGGAAAACTATAGAAAGTACAACCGGCTATTTGCAGAACACATTGCAAGGATTGCTCCGTCAGATTCTTCGGTCCTTATTCAGGACTACCACTTAAGTTTGGCCCCTCAAATGTTAGCTGAAATAAGATCAGACGTTAAAATAAGCCACTTTTCCCATACGCCATTTGCCAAATTAAACGATCTAAAACAGATCCCACGTGCCATAGCAGAAGAACTTCTGAGAGGAATAAACTCACTGAATACTAAAGCGGGATTTCATACGCCGATATGGGAGAGCAGATTTAAAGAGGCTTATAAGTTCTACTTGCATTCGGTACCCGACACTTTTAATATAGCACTTGGAGTAGACCCAAAGAGTTTAGAGGCCGTAAAGGCTTCTGATTCGTTCAAAACTAACCAAGATAGTATACGAAAAGAGAGCGAATCTTATACGCTAATCGTTAGATCCGACAGACTTGAGCCCTCCAAAAATATCTTGGCTGGCTTTAATGCTTTTGAGAAGTTCTTGGAAAATAATCCTAAATATTTAGAAAAGGTAATCTTTAAGGCGTATATATATCCTTCTCGTACTGAAATACCCGAATATTTTGATTTGAGTAAAAAAGTTGTAGATACCGTAAATAATATAAATTCGAAATACGAAACTCCAAGCTGGATTCCTATTCACTTACACATACAAAACGACAGAGATGTATCTCTTGCCGGTTTGTCGGTAGCAGATATTGTCATGGTAAATCCAATTGCTGACGGCTTGAATTTAGTAGTTAAGGAGGCCATAGTTTTAAATGAAAATGATTGCGTTATTATTTTGTCGAAGAATGCAGGAGCATTTTATGAGTTGAAAGACTTCGTTATAGGAGTAGACCCCGAAGATATAAAACAGACAAGCGAAGCAATTCTAACGGCTGTCAACTCAAATAAAGTTAAATCTTCCAAAAACTTGAAACTACTAAAACAGCTTTGTATTGCAAATGATGCCGATGTTTGGTTTAGAAAATTAATATCAATTTCAACCAAACAAAAAAGCTAAAAAGTAATTTTATCTAAGCTGCTTCGAAGGAATCTAGATTTACCTTAGTCGTATAAATGCCAAACTTACCTAGTTAGAAAATCAAGTCCAATCAAGAAAAAAAGCAGTTTAAGTCATTTTATTTTTTTACTATAGAATCTTCATCCAACTTCTTTAAAAACTCTAACGCTCCATTAGGTCCGTCCACGACGAAATCGGCCGTTTCCAATAACTCCTGAGGGGTTTCATTTCCTTTAACCCCAACAGATACCGTTATTTTATCTTTGGTATCCTTTAGAAGCTTAAATACCTCCAAGTCAACCAAATCGTCGCCAAGATAGCATCCTCCGTCGGATTCTCTCAAAAAGTTACCGACTATAAAACTTTTATTTACAAAAACTGATGGTATGATTTCAAAACATTTTTTAGCGTCCATTTCATACAAATTGGGATTTAGAGAAATTATTTTGCGCACTAAAGCCTGAATTTCTCCTTTTTTATCTTCACAATTTCTGTAATGTACTGCTACTGACAGGATTTTGTCTTCAACAAAAACAGAATCTTCCAGCTCGGATCTCAAATGCAAATAAACTGATCTTA
>JAJYVQ010000223.1 GCA_021791915.1 Actinomycetes bacterium
GAGCGAGCTATAGAAAAACAGAACCTCAGTCTACGGCTCTTCTTCCAATACACAGTTTTACTAACCCAAAGAATCTGACCTTTGGTAAGTATTCTTTGGTGAGAATTGGGATACTGCCGATTTTATTCGCATTTAGAGTGGGTTCCAGAATTAGAATTACGATAACAGCACCCGGAGGAGATCTGCCAGTGTGGCAGTTTAATACGTTTCAGACTAATTCAAAAGTTGTCGATACAGTCGGTTTGGGAGGTAAATATGCCTCAACTTTAGTGTTACCTGTGATTAATTCGTTAACTCCCCCAGATCCGCAACCGCCGTGCCCTTCTTTAAGAGGTGAACCGTGTAGAGCATACGTACCAGCTGGCAACGGAGGCTAACAAAATAGATCTGGTTCAGCGGTCAGTTCTACTACAAAAAAAAGCAACTGAAAATATATCAATAAATCATTGAACGGATTCGTCTGCAATTTTTGTAATTAAAATTTTTGAGATACGTCGTTTTTCCATCTCTAAAATTTTAAATTTAAATGAACCTAGTTCAAATTCGGTGTTGGTTTCAGGTATGTCGTCTAATATTTCCAATATATAGCCGGCAATGGTAACGTAAGATCCATTTGGAATTGATAAGTTGAAATTCGACTTAAATAGATCAATCTGGCAGCTTCCATCAACTATCCAACTTTCTTTATCTACTCTGAGTATCGGCGTTAATCCTTCGGAGTCAAATTCGTCTTTAAGGTCGCCTACTAATTTACCCAACAGATCTTTCATGGTCACAACGCCCGATACTCCTCCGTATTCGTCTACGACGATTGCGAAGTCGCGCCGCCTCTGTCTCATTTCAGCTAACAGCTCCAAAAGTTCTTTTGACTCTGGAACTATATAGGGAAGCCTTAATTTTCGCGCTATATCAAGAGAGGTCAAGGGATGGCGATGGCTATCTCCGTCTGGCCACCATCTTTCATCTTTAAATATGTCTTTAATGAATAGAACACCTACTATTTTGTCTAAATCTTCGTCATATACAGGGAATCGCGAATGAGAGGATTTTCTGATCGCATGTTTAATATCTTCTAAGCGAACAGGGATCGGTAGCGCAGTTATATCTACCCGAGGGATCATAACTTCTTTGACTTTTCGGTGTCCGACATCAGCTAAAGCAGTTAAGATTCTCTCGGCTTCTTGCTGCGAATCAAACGAAGCAACCTTATCGTTCGTATCTAGATGCTTTTGTTTTTTTACTTTCAAAATATTTTAAATTAACATCTGTACGAGAAATAAATTATGTAAGTCAGAGAGGAGTTCCTGCCAAGCCTGGCAACGATTTTGCTGATTTATAAGTATTGATCGCAGATATCGGCGAATCGGTAGAGTCGTAATATGTATTATTGTTTAACAGAGCTTTAACGGCCTGCTTTAATTTAATCGGGTTTATCGGCTTAAGTAAGAATCCTTCCGCAGAAGTTTGCCTAGCCATCCATGCATCTGCTCTTCTATCTAATAGTATTAAAGCTGGAATTTGAGGTATGCGATTGTCATACTCTTCTAAATGCAAGTCCAACACCACAGCGAATCCACCCATTGAACCGATTTGGGAGTCTATGATAGCAAGGTCGATATCTGTGTTCTCAGCAACCTGCCTTACGAGTCTCCCGCTTTGAAGTTCAATTATTTGGTTTTCGCTTGACTCTAAAATGGACCTGATCTGATTACGTAAAACATCCAGATCCGAAACAACTAATATCGTATTCACAACTATAAGGCTACCAAAAAATTTCTATCAGTTTGTTAAATTTTAAAAAACTTATGTAGTAGCAAGATTGAGTTTAATCGGTTTATTTAATTTAAAATTTGGATGCTAAGATTTCAAGAGTAGCGATGTCGTGGACGTCGGCATTTAAAAGTGGAATTCTCTGCATAAATCCGTCTCCCACTCTGGCAGTTAGGTCGCTGACGTAACGGTCTTCTCTTTTGGCTATATTTTCCAAGTTAACTAGGTTTGCAACGAGATCTTTAATTTCACTTGTGTCGTTCAAATTTTCGATTAATTTGTCATCAATAAAATGCGGGTGAATTTTATTTATAATAAGACCTTTCACGTTAACATTTAACTTCTTAAGCTCGTCGAAAAAATAAGAAGCCTCTTCGGTTGAGTTTTTCAGAGGGGAAGACACAACCACAAAAGAAGTAGTGTCTTTTTCTAAAAGTTGTTTGACCAAACTGGCTCTTTCGGCAAACCCACGTTCCATTCCATCAAACGCCCTAAAAAATTCAATTGCATCATTTACCAATTCCGAGCCAGCGACTTTTGCAATAGTTTTAAGAAGGCTTTGGGTCGCATAACTAACAGCTTTAAGATAGGTTCGAGTAGGTACCATTAAGAGTCTAAACACTTTGTTTTCCAAAAATTTAGCTAAGCGTTGTGGACCGTGCAAAAAATCTAGGGCGTTTCGAGAAGGAGGTGTGTCTACAACAATTAAATCAAATCTGGTGTCATTTACCAACTCAAAAAGTTTCTCTGCAGCCATGTACTCTTGAGTACCTCCCAAAGATGAAGTTAACGATTGATAAAGTTTGTTGTTGTAAATTTTTTCTGCTTGGGTAACAGTAGATGAATAAGTTTTAATCAAATCGTTAAACGTAGATTGACTGTCTAACATCAAAGCCCAAAGCTCTCCTTTTGCATTCACATCGATTTGAATCGGCTTGTTTGTAAGATTGTCAATTCCAAGCGCCGACGCTAAACGTTTTGCTGGATCTATCGTTAGAACACAAGTTTTAAAACCCATTTGAGCAGCCTTAAGTCCTATGGCTGCTGCTACCGTAGTTTTTCCGACCCCGCCAGAGCCAGTGGAGATTATGACTTTTGATTCTCTTATTAATGAATTAAGTGGAGACGTAGTCTGAGTCATATCAGTTCTCTAGAAACTCTTCTTTTATGTTTTTTACACCCGAGTTAAAAGCAGAAGTTAACTTTTCAAGTTCTGTTAAGGTAATTTCGGTTGTAAATAGTTCTGGTAGTTGAATTTGAGGAAGAGGTAACAAGGTATCAAGTTTTTTAATCTGTTCTCGTTGAAGTTTTACTTTATCTAACGTAAAAGCTGCCGCATCAGAAAGTGCTTTGATTTCGCTAGTTTTTAAATTATTTTTTTGAGTTTCAAGTACCTTGGAACTTTCGTCGTTCAAATTGGTATTAATGACTCCATTTACAATCAGAGGTCCTAGTTTTACACCAACTTTGTCTTCAAGAGTGAATGCCGACTCTATT
>JAJYVQ010000224.1 GCA_021791915.1 Actinomycetes bacterium
TATTAGGTATTTTATCCTTTGTTACTATGACAAACTTTGTTTGGTTATCGTGGTGATCTTCTATCTTTGATCTTAAAATGGTGAGATTAAATAATTTTGCCGCACTTTCAGGTGCTATTGCTGCCAGATGCCGACTTTGTGATTCTGCGACAAATTTTGAAGCTTCAGAAGTTGAGTTTGATGCCGTAATTTTAGCGTTGGGCAGATGTTTGTTTAACCACTGTCGGCACTGGGCGGTAGCATGGGGATAAGATACAACTTCTTTGATTTCGCTAAGCCTAACTTCGGTAATTGTTTGTAAGTGCTGGTGAATATCTAATATAATGTCTTTTTGAATAAACAGCTCAGAGTGAAACAACAGTTGGTCTAATGTTTCTGGTACTCCCCCTTCAATGGAGTTTTCGATTGGTACTAATCCAAACTGAACCTTTTCATTTTGGGTATTTTGGATAACTTCGGATATGGATCCAAACGGTACTATTGTGGCATTATGGCTCAAATTAAGCAATACTATTGCCTCGTAACTGAAAGATCCTTCGGGACCTAAATAACCTATTTTATTTGAGTTGGTTTTTGTGTTCATGATTTATGTAATTGGCTGTGAACTAAAATTAACACATTAGATTACTTGAAACAATTAACTGAATTCATGATGCTATTTTATAGCCCGTTAAAGCTATCCGATAGATATGGTTCAGTAGTTGCTTAAGCATTATAGCTAGGTTTAAAGTACGAATGGATAACGATAATAATTTGTATAACGATTCTCAATATCACAAGATCTTTATTGACAAGTTTAGCGATATTGGAGTGGCAAGAGTAGATCATAACCGAATAGTAAGACAGACGGTACCAGAAGTAATTTATGCACCTGGAAAAACACCCGAAGATTGTGCCTTAATTTTAACAGAACTATTGGATCTTAAAATCGGCCCAATACTAATTACGAGAGCGAACCAAAAGCAGATAGATACCTGCAGTAAAATTAAAATTCCTTCTAAGCTAGAAAATTTGTCAGAAGATAACAATATTGCATACTGGCTTCCGAGAGAAAAAAACGACGTATTAATAACAATAGTTACAGCAGGTACGGCAGATATCGCTGTTGCCAAAGAATGCGAAGTAGTACTTAATGCATTCGGACTTAACCCCTCCGTTTTCTATGATTGCGGAGTAGCGGGTATAGACAGGATATTGAGCATTAAACAGGATTTAATAAAATCAAAGGTAGTTGTTGTAGTAGCTGGAATGGAAGGTGCTTTAGTTAGTGTAGTAGCCGGTATGGTTGCTTGTCCAGTTATCGGAGTGCCAACGAGTGTAGGATATGGATCTTCTTTAAAAGGGGTTACTGCGCTACTGTCCATGTTATCAAGCTGTTCTCCAGGAGTCTGCGTAGTTGGGATTGACAACGGGTTTGGTGCAGCTTGTGCGTCTTTAAGATTTGTAGGCGGAGAACTTCGAGGATGATTAATTCTAATGTGGGCAAGTCATTTGTAGAAGAACTTAAAAGTTTCAAAATGTGCAAAAGTTTGGTTAGTTCAACTATTTATACTCCATGGGGTGTTTCGTGAAAGCCCTTTGGATTGATCCTACTTTTGGAATTTCAGGCGATATGTTTAATGCAGCAATGTTGGACTTAGCCAGACGGACCGACAGTTGTCAATCTGACAGTCTTTATATCCAAAAATTGGGATCTGAGTTAGAAAAGTTGAATATTTCAGGATTTAAAATTTCGGATTCGAAAGTAAAAAAGGTAAATATTGTTGCAACAGTTTTCAATGTGACTCTAGACGAAAATGAGCTCTTAGATAGAAAGCTTACAGATATTTTAGAAACGGTAGAATCTTCGGGTCTGTCAGATTTTGTAAAAAGTGTATCAAAGTCTGCGTTCATTTTGCTTGGACAAGCAGAAGCAGCAATTCATGGAGTTGATATAGAAGATATTCACTTTCATGAGATAGGCGCTCTAGATTCAATCGTGGACATAGTGTCTGCTGCGATAATGGTTGAGCTTTTGGAGATTGAAAAAGTGTTTAGTGGTCCTATAGGAAATGGATCAAAGGGAATTATAAACAATGCCCATGGTAAAACATTTAGTTCGTCTCCTGCAGCGATTGCGTTACAAAAAGATTTAAAATCTATCTTTCTTCCGATTGGTGAAGAACTTTCGACTCCGACAGGTGTTGCTATACTCAGTGCTTTAAGAGCTGATTTTAACGGTGATTTGGAATCATTTTCAATATCTGAAATCGGCTATGGGGCAGGAAGTAAAGACTTTGAACATCCGAATGTATTAAGGGTAATTTTGGGGGAAACAGATCTAAATAACATTCAAACGCCTATTAATTGGGAAAAAGAATTGGGGACAAACGATAGATCCAACATCGAACACGAAACGGTGGTAAAGCTGTCGACAAATTTGGACGATCTGTCATCTGAGCTTTTAGCCAGCACGGTAGAGTTGTTATTTGAATCAGGAGTTTTAGACTGTTGGGTTGTTCCCATCATGATGAAAAAAGGAAGACCTGCATTTAGTTTAAACGTGTTATGTCAAAAAAAAGATGCTGAAAAGTACTTGCAACTGATATTCTTATATACGGGCACATTAGGGGTAAGATTAGAACATACCGAAAGATTTGTGGCTTCACGCAACTTTGTTAACGTTTATGTGGACGGTCTTCCAATTTCAATTAAAGTTTCACCTTTCGGTTTTAAGGCGGAGTATGAAGATATCTTAAAAGCAAGCAAAATATTGGACCGGCCGGTAGCAGAGATTAAAAAGGATGCCGAATATATTTATCTGAACCAGAATCGTCAGGCAAAAGAATAAAGTGTATCCGAACATATTTTAAGTATTTGTTAAGGTGCCTATAAGTGGATCCTGATACAAAACCGTTAAACTTACTCGACAAAAATTTTAAAAAAAGGCGATAATGACTGAACAAAATACTGATCTAAATAGAGAACATCTAGACGAAAATAGTAATGCAGCTAATGTAAAACAGACGGTCATCACTGATCCGCCAGCGGTCAGACTTGAAAATGCCACAAAAGTTTATGGGAGAATTGGAACCGAGGCGGCAGTTGTCGCAATAGATAGTATTTCACTTACAGTTAACAAGCAGCAGTTTGTATCGATAATGGGCCCGTCTGGATCTGGAAAGTCCACTTTATTGCACTGTGCTGCAGGACTTGATTCTTTAACTTATGGGAGTGCATATATCGGGGATATTGAAATAACGAAA